>JBOHBN010000353.1:0-7767 GCA_050698355.1 Streptosporangiales bacterium
GCGCTCGGTCGCTCAACATCTTGCGTCCGAGGATCCGGCTTTCATGGCGATCGGATCCTCGGACGCAAGGAGCGGCGGGGTATGCCGAGTAGGCTGACGCGCGTGCGTGCACGGGTGACGGAGGGACGGCTCGGCGGGGCGCGCTGGTTGAGCGTCGCCGGAGGTCGCGAGGAGGCGTTTCGCGCACTGGGCGCGGCGGCCGCCGACGACGTGGGCGGGGTGCTGGCGGAGATGCCCGAGCTTCCCTCCCTCCAGCGGCGTACGGCGACGCCAGCGGGAGCTCGCGTGCTCGAGGCGGTCATGTCGGCAACGCGTGAGCGCCATGCCACGCAGCTGGCCGAGGTGCGCGCCTTGGCCGCCGGCGCGGGTGCCGACCCGGGGCTCGCGGTCCTCGCCAACCTCCGCGGCGACCTGGGCAGCGAGGACGGCACCGGATGTTCGGACCTCGGCTGGCATCGGCGCCGCTCGTACGTCGCGCACAACGAGGACGGCGCGAGCGCGCATCGCGACCGGTTCATGTTCCTGTCGCTTGCCGTCGACGGCGAGCCGCCGGTGTTCGTGGCCTGGTACCCGGGTTTCGTGCCTGCGAACAGTTTCGTCATCACCGGCCATGGCCTGGTGTGGGGGATCGATCACCTCACCGTGCACCGGCCACACCCGGGTCCCGGCCGTCACTTCGTCGCTCGGTCCCTGCAGGGGTGCGAGTCGCTCGACGCCGCCGTCGCGTACCTCGGTGAGCACCCGAGCGCCGGCGGCTTCGCATACACGATCGGAGAGTTCGGCGCCGGCCGGGTCGCGACCGTCGAGGTCGCCGCGGGCCGGCACGCGGTCACGTACGCCGACCCCGACGACCGGCCGCTGCTGTGGCACACCAACCACGTCAAGTACGTCGGCGACGCGGGCATCGGGACCAGCGAGAACAGTGAGGCGCGCGGTTGCGTGCTGGACGGGCTGCAGCCACCCGCGGACGAGCCGGATGCCGCATGGTTCCTCGACCTGCTCGCAGGCGCGCCGGTGCCGCGCGGGGTGCACCGGCCGTACGCGCCCGACCACGGCGGCATGACGCTCGCCACCGCGGTCGCCGACCTCACCGCGAAGGAGGTCTCCGTACGGCCGGCGGCCGGCAGGACCGAGGTCCTCCCGTTCGAGGCGCTGCTCGCGGGCCCATAGAGATCCGGGCTCAGTGGTGCCGTACCGACCTGATCGTCAATTGCCGTACCGCACGACTCGAACACGCTGGTTGCGGATCCGGCAGATATACGGCGTGATAACTGTCCGGCGGGTAGACCCGCAGCCCACGCGCATGCACGGGCCGGCAGTCTCGGCGGGCGTAACCGCCCTCGTCGGTGATCCGTAGCACCGCCGATGCACGATGTCCCGGTGCGATGGAGATTTTCTTCGGCCGGCTCGACTTGGCACGTCCGGCGGACAGCCCGACCTGGTGGCCGTCATCCCCGGTGACGAAGGACACCCCTGGATGCCCATCGAGAGTGCACCGCGAGCCGGATGTGTTCTTGAACCCGATCCGGACGTAGACGCTGCCGGCCGTCCCTTCCGGCCTGCCCAACCGCACCGCGAGCTGCGAGTTGTGGCAGCGCGTCACCGAGTTGCGCGCTGCAGTTGTTGTGCCGGTCGCATGCGCCGGGCCAGCGAACAGCGTCAGCGCCGGCACCAGCGCCGCGACCCCGACCAGACCCGTCCGCATTGCATTGTCGCGCTTGAAACCCTCGAAACACGTTCATTGATTTCATGCCTCCCCGAGCAACCCGGGGCCACCGAAACCAGCGTGCCGGCTCCGGGCTCCCGGTTGATACCCACAAAGACGCGCAGCCGCCTGGTGACGGTTGTCCCGCAATGGCACGGAAGTTGGCGGTCACCGGTTTCTACGTCGAGTCGGGGCGGATCTGACGACTGTCATAAGCGCCGGTGGATGAACGGCTCTACCCGCGCAACGGCGGCTGCCCGACGCTTTGCTTATGCGTCGAGTTCTGCCAGCCGTCGGGTTGTTCTTTCTGTCTCCGCTGGTGGCGGAGTTTCTGCTCGGTGACATCCCGACCACCGCCATGTCCGCCCTGGTGTTGCTCGCACCGACGTACGGCGGCGGGGCACTGTTGATCCGCGAGGTGTCCCGGCGCGCGGGATTGGGCTGGCCCAGCATGCTTGCGCTCGCAGCCGCGTACGGCGTGGCCATCGGGTTCGTGCGTCACTGGCCTAGGCAGCGAAGCTGGCCACCGATGCACGGGTACGCGCTCGCGGCGGGCGCGCTGCTCACCTACGCCTGACACGGGTTCCTCGCCCCGCCACTCTTCCCCGCATTGCACCCCGCGGTCATCGCCAGCCACACCGTCTTCGGCCCCGGCGCCGTCGCCCTGCTGGCCGTGACCGCCCAGCGGCTGTCGAACCCACCCCAAGCCGCGCATCCCGCAGCCGCAGCATCCCGATCCGCGATGTGGCGCTAGCCCAGGTGCGGCACGACGTCGGCTGCCAGGCGTTCCATCTGCTCGCGGTCCTCGGCGACGTCGGCACCGAGCGGGTTGAGCAGGAGCATCTCGGCGCCGGCGTCGACTACCTCGCGTAGGCCGCGGACCACGTCGTCCGGCGTACCGGAAACCGGCACGTCCTCGATGCCCGGCATCGCGCCGTACGTTCGGTGCAGGCCGGCGACGACCCGCTCCCTGGCTCGGTCCGCGTCGTCGTCAACGGTGAGGTAGACGCGCTTGCCGACGGTGAACCCGGCCCTGTCGCGTCCCTGCTGCTCCAGCTCGCGTCGGACCGTGACCACCTGCTCGGCGAAGGCCGCGGTGGTCGAGGAACCGGCGCCGAGGAACGCGTCGCCGTACCGCGCCGCCCGGGCCAGCGCCGCGGGCGCGTTGGCGCCGAACCAGACCGGTGGGTGTGGACGCTGCACGGGCTTGGGCTGGATCGGCAGGTCGTCGACCTGCCGGAACCGGCCCGTGAAGCTGATACGGGCCTCGTCGGACCAGGCCGCCTTCATCAGGTCCAGGCCCTCGGTGAAGCGCGAGACGAACGTCTCGTGGTCCACGCCGAACGCCGAGAACTTCCGGAACCCGCCACCGGGTGCGACGCCGACGTCGAGGCGGCCGTGGCTGAGCCGGTCGACGGCCGTGACCGCCGCGGCGAGCTGGAGCGGGTCGTGCAGGGAGCTGACCAGGACCGCGACGCCGAGCCGTAGCCGCTCGGTGCACGCGGCGGCGTACGCGAGCATCTCCAGCGGCGCGATCAGCGGTGTGGGCCCGATCACCTGCTCCATCACCCAGCCGCCCTCGAAACCGAGCTCCTCGGCGCGAGCCAGGTACGCCTTCACTCCCGCTTCGTCGAAGCCGTCCGTATCCAGCTGAGGAACCGAGATGGACAGTCGCATGCGTGCAAACGTAGCGCCCGATGGCTCCCGCCTGTGGATAACACCCAGGGCTGCGAGCCATCCACGTACGCTTGGTGCGGCACGGGAAGGGAGGGTCCATGCCGGATAGCGGGGATGATCCCGACCGGGGCGACGAGGCGGCAGCCTCCGAGGCCAAGAAGTTGCTCATCCGCTACATCGACGGCGCGATCAGCAGGGAGGAGTACGACGCGCGGATCGCGGATCTGAACCCGAAGCCGCAGCCCTCGACCTACGCCCCGGGGACCCCTGAGTACGAGGTCGCGCAGGTGGAGGCCAGCATGCACTTCGAGGACATCTGGCTGACGCCCGAGGAGCGCGAGCTGCTCTTGCGGCGCGCCCGCGGCGAGATAACGCGTGCGGAGTACGACGCGCTGGCCGAGGAACGGGTCTTCGGCCAGCGGCTCACGCAACGCGATGACCAGGAGCCGGGGTGAGCGAGACCGACGGCGCCTGGCAGTCCTACCTGCAGCCGGGCACCAACGTGCTACGCAACGTTCCCGGCATTCGCGACCAGCTCCAACTGAACTTCTACGAGCGCGTGACGGCCGGTGAAGTCGACCGATCCTTACGCGAACGGCCGCCACCCGAACGGTTCGACCTCCCCTACCTCCAGCGTTGTCATCGTGAGCTGTTCGGCAACGTCTACCCGTTCGCCGGGGAGCTCCGGTATGTGGGTATGCACAAGTCGAACGACCCGGACCGCCCCTTCGTGGTCCCCGAGCTCATCCGGGGACACTTCGACGCGCTCACCGCGCAGCTGCACCGCGAGGGCGAGTTGCGGCGCCTCAGCGAGCCGCGCCAATGGGCGGACCGAGCCGGCTACTACTGGGCGGAGGCAAACCGTTGCCACCCGTTCCGGGAAGGCAACGGAAGGTCCACTCGGACGTTCCTGCACCAGCTGGCGAGGGCCGCAGGACATCAACTCGACTGGGACCGTATCGACCGCGACCTCGGGCACGAGCGGATCAACGCCGCTTCTCGCGCCGGGCAGGACAACGACCAGGAGCCGCTGCGTGCGCTCCTCCAATACGCGAGCACGGGAACGATCGAGCGCGCGACCTCCCCGCGCGACCAGCTCGACCGGCTGGACAAGGCGCTCGCCGAGGAGCTCTTCGTCGACACGCACATCCGCGCTGGTGTCGCCCGCCCGGAGGCAGCCGGGTACCTTGCCAGCGTTCGCAGCGACGTTGAGCGGGAACTGCGGCGGCTCCGCCAAGCCACCGAAGCACGTACCCAGGCGCCCAAGGCCAGCGAATCGACGCGACAGCCGTCTCCGCAGCGCACTGCCGGCTACCGCGACGCCTCGGGTGAGCGTCTCAGCAAAGCCCGGGGTCGCTCTCGGGACGACCGCGCTGGATACACCGGACGGGGCTACGGCCGCTAGCCCAGCATGTGGTTCAATACTGTGTGTGAACAGCATGCGGTCGGGTGACGTGGCGCGCCTCGCGCCGCGCTGCTGCATGTCTGTGTCCTGTTGTTGTCGCTGAACTCTCGTACCCCCTCTTAGCACCGGCTCCTCGTTGGAGCCTCGACACGAGACGAAGCGATGACACTCCTCCTTCCTTTTCCCGCTGCGGGTCCAGCACGGGTTGACCTTCGCGGCCGCACGGTGCTGGTCTTCCACGCCCACCCGGACGACGAGGAGATCTTCACCGGCGTCACGATGCGGCGGCTCGCCGACACCGGCGCCCGGGTGGTGCTCGTGACGGCGACGGCCGGTGAGCTCGGCGAGATCCTCGTACCGCTCGACCACGGCGAGCCGATCGCCCGCCGCCGCGCCGCGGAGCTCGAACGCGCCGCCGAGATCCTCGGCGTCGCGCGGCTGCACCTGCTCCCGTACCGGGACTCCGGCCTGCCCGGATCGCCCGACCAGCACCACCCGAACGCGCTGGTGCGCGCCGACCCGTGGCACGTGGCATGGCGCCTCGCCGATCTCGCCGTGTCCGAGGGTGCCGAGGCGCTCGTGCACTACGACCGGCTCGGCATCTACGGGCATCCCGATCACCTCGCCGTCCAGCGCATCGGGGAGACGGCGGCGGGGCTCGCAGGTCTCAGCGCGTACGAGTCCACGGTCGACCGCGAGCACTTGAAATTCGCCGGAGCCGACGCGCACCTGATCCACGCGGCGTCACGGGCGACCGCCAGCGCGTACGGACACGTCACCGCGGAGATACCGCTCGCCATCGCCGGCACCGTGCAGGAGGTCGAGGCCAAGCGGGCGGCGATCCGCGCGCACGCGAGCCAGGTGCGGCCCGAGGCGATCGACCGCGAGGCGTTCCGCGATGCGTACGAGCTGGAGTGGTACCTGCGCAGCGGACCGCCCGGCGTGCTCGACCGGCTCGGCAACGCGCACGCCGTCGCGTGAGAACGTGCTTGCTTCCCGGTTACTGGCGAGTAACATGGTGGATGTTACTCGCCAGTACTACCGCTCGGAGCCGTCCGATGAGCCACTACAAGAGCAACCTTCGTGACATCGAGTTCAACCTGTTCGAGGTGTTCGGGCGGGGCGAGCTGTTGGGGCATGAGCCGTTCGAGGAGCTGGACGAGGAGACCGTGCGCGGCATCCTCGTCGAGGTCGATCGGCTCGCGACCGACGATCTCGCCGGCTCGCTCGCCGACGCCGACCGCAACCCGCCGGTGTGGGATCCGCAGACGCGCACCGTCACCGTGCCGGAGAGCCTACGGCGCTCCTACCAGGCCTGGATGGACGCCGAGTGGTGGCGGCTGGAGATCCCGCCGGAGCTCGGCGGCACGCTGGCACCCCGCAGCCTCAAGTGGGCTGTATCCGAGCTCGCTCTGGGGTCGAATCCCGCTGTGCCGATCTACGCGAGCGGGCCAAACTTCGCGTACGTGCTGCAGCGGCTGGGCACGCCCGAGCAGCAGGCGCTCGGCCGACTCATGATCGACCGACGGTGGGCCGCGACCATGGACCTCACCGAGCCGGACGCCGGATCCGACGTGGGCGCGGGCCGAACCAAGGCCGTCCAGCAACCCGACGGCAGCTGGCACGTCGCGGGCGTGAAGCGGTTCATCACCAGCGGCGAGCACGACCTCGCGGAGAACATCGTCCACTTCGTCCTCGCCAGGCCCGAGGGCGCCGGGCCGGGCACCAAGGGCCTCTCGCTGTTCCTCGTACCCAAGTTCCACTTCGAGGCCGACGGCACGCTCGGCGAGCGCAACGGGGTGTACGCGAGCAACCTCGAGCACAAGATGGGGCTCAAGGCGTCCACCACGTGCGAGCTGCGGTTCGGCGAGGAGCACCCGGCCGTCGGCTACCTGCTCGGTGACGTGCATGACGGCATCAAGCAGATGTTCATGAGCATCGAGTTCGCGCGCATGCTGGTCGGCACCAAGGCGATCGCGACGCTGTCGACCGCATACCTCAATGCGCTGGACTACGCGAAGGAGCGCGTGCAGGGCGCCGACCTCACCAGGCAGACCGACAAGACCGCGCCGAGGGTGACGATCACCCACCACCCGGACGTCCGCCGCATGCTGATGCTGCAGAAGGCGTACGCGGAGGGTCTGCGCGCGCTCGTCCTCTACACCGCGACCTTCCAGGACGCTGTGCTCACTGCCGAGGTCGAAGGCCGCGCCGACGAGGAAGCCCACCACATGAACGACCTGCTGCTCCCGATCGTCAAAGGCTTCGGCTCGGAGAAGTCGTACGAGCTGTTGTCCGTCTCGTTGCAGACGTTCGGCGGCTCGGGGTACCTGCAGGACTACCCGATCGAGCAGTACATCCGGGACGCGAAGATCGACACGCTGTACGAGGGCACGACCGGCATCCAGGGCCAGGACCTGTTCTTCCGCAAGATCGTGAAGGACAGGGCGCAAGCTCTGACCAAACTCGGCGGCGAGATCAAGGACTTCGCCCTGAGCGACGCTGGCAACGGCCAGCTCAAGGAGGAGCGCGCGGCGCTCGGGCGGGCGCTCGAGGACGTGCAGGCGATGGTCGGCCAGATGTTCGGCTGGGCGATGGCGTCCCAGGAGGAGGGAGCCACGAACGAGCTGTACAAGGTCGGGCTCAACACGACTCGGGTACTCATTGCCATCGGGGACCTGATGGTCGGGTGGCTGCTGCTCCGCCAGGCCGACGTCGCGCTGACAGCGCTGACCGGTGGCACGTCGGATCGTGACCGGCGGTTCTACGAGGGCAAGGTCGCCGCTGCGCGGTTCTTCGCGACCAGCCAGCTGCCCCGTATCCGCGCGGAGCGCAAGGTGCTCGACGCCACCACGCTCGACCTGATGGAACTCGACGAGGCCGCCTTCTAGGGTCTGTCTGGTGATGGCGTTCGGAAAGCGAGCGGCTCATCCGCGCCCGGCTGGCAAGGCGGAGGACGAAGGCTCGTATTGGGCATACT
>JBOHBN010000354.1:0-54041 GCA_050698355.1 Streptosporangiales bacterium
AGCCGTACCAGCTCGTGCATATGAACCGACGCTGGTATCTGGTCGCCTGGGATGTGCACCGAGAGGACTGGCGGACGTTCCGGGCCGACCGGATGACGCTGCGGATCCCGCACGGCCCTCGCTTCACTCCCCGGGAGTCGCCACCGCCCGACCTCGTCCCGCGGGGGGTGGACACGGCGCTCTTCCTTTACCGGGCGGAGGTGACCGTGCATGCCCCGGCCGACTCGATCAAGGTGCCCAGCGCGGTACAGGTGGACCCGGTGGACGACAACACGTGCATCGTCCACGCGGGCGCCGACACCCCTCACCAACTCGCCCTGCACATCTTCATGCTCAACGCCGGCTTCACGGTGGACGGACCGCCCGAGTTGCTGGAGGAGCTAAGGAAGATCTCCGCCCGATGCACAGCCGCTGACCCCACGCCGCATGCGCCCGGGCGTGGAGCCCGATCCCGGCCGAGGCCTACAAAGGGGCACTGGCCGTGACCGGTCGCAGGCGTCATGGATGAGCAGCTCCCATCAGGCGGCCAGGCCCAGATCGAGATGGGCGTCCATGTCGATCTCGATCATCCCGTACAGGTTCGCGTGCGACCAGAACAGTGGTGACGAGGCGCGCCGGTCGGCGTGGGTGAGCTGGTCGGCCCACTCGGGGTCCTTGAGGATTGACTGGACCAGCAGCGTGTTGATGAACACCAGGGCGGACTGCAGCAGGTGCAGAGCGAGCATGGAGACCTCCTGGTTCTCCCGGTCGCTGCCGGTCAGCACCCCGTCCTTGCCGTAGAACAGGTCGGTGTTGGCTGAGTTCCAGTTCTCCACCACCTGCAGACCCTCGTGGATCTCCCGGCGTAGCCCCTCCGACGCCATGAAGTCGGCGATGAACACGCTCTTGACCGCGCGGCCGACCTCCTCGATTGCCCAGTAGGTGGGGTGCTTGGGACCGCCGCGGGTGAAGCGGCGCAGCACCTGCTCGGCCTCGGCGGTCCGCAGCTTGAGCGCGGTGGCGTACTTGACCATCTGGTCGTACTGCTGCGCGATCAGCTCCCAGTTGATGACCCCAGCGCCTCACGGATCTGCTTGCGGTGGAACTCGATCGTGCTGCCCACCCACTTGTAGTCGGCGAACAGCTCCGGATCGACCTTGACTTGCCCGGCGACGTAGTCCACCGCAGCCTTTGGGATCTTCCCGAGTGCCGCGGGAACCGTGCCTCCAGCTCGAAGAACTTCAAGATCAGACTGAAGCCCAGCCGTGTGGCACTGGTCTTGTTGGCCACCAGCTCCCAGTCATCGTCCAGCAACGTCCACGCGGCGATCAGATCTTCCGGTTCCCACTCGCGACGCACCCTGGTCGCCCCTTCCGCATGATCGGGCCCCCGAGAACACGGGCAACACGATCAAACGCCGAACGGGCACTACGCCCCGGTACGACCGACTCGTGACGATCACGAACCGCAACAGTGATCCACCCCACCGCTACTTTGGGGGTGGGGTCAGTTTCGGGAGTAGGACGCCGACATAGCGGGGACCTGGTATACCGCACAGCCCTGAGTAGCGCGTTGACATCAAGTCATCAAATACCTAACATCTTGATGTATGAGAACGACTCTCAGCCTTGACCCCGACGTGGCCGCGCACCTGGAGCGGCTACGCGCGCGGGGAGAGCGGTCGTTCAAGCAGCTCGTCAACGACGCGCTCCGTTCCGGGCTTGCGAGCATGGAGCAGGGCGGCGTCGCGCAGGTTCGCGGACCGTTCACCCATCCGGCATCGCTCGGTCGGCCCCGACTCCCCGACGTCGACGATGTCAGCGAGGCGCTGGCACTCGTCGAGGGCGACGGCTATCGGTGATCCTGCTCGACGCGAACCTTCTCGTCTACGCCTATGTTGCCGACTACGAGCAGCATGCCGATGCCCGCGAGTGGCTCGAGCAGCAGTTGGCCGACTCGCCTCGTGTTGGGTTTCCTTGGCCGGCCATGCTGGCCTTCATGCGGCTGGTGACGAACCCGCGGTTGTTCCCGAGCCCGGCCGCGATTGGCGACGCCTGGTCGCAGGTGCGGTCCTGGCTGTCCGCTCCGAGTGCCTGGGTACCGGTGCCTGGAGGTCAGCATCGGTCGCTTCTCGGCCGGTGCCTTTCGGTTCACGGTCTGGCAGCGAATGACGTGCCCAATGCCCACCTTGCCGCGCTCGCGCTCGAGCACGGCCTTGCGCTGGCGACCAACGACGCCGGCTTCGCGCGCTTCCCCGGCCTCAGGTGGTTCAACCCGCTAGCCGAGACGGGTCAGCGGTAGGACACGCCGCGGCGCCAGTAGCCGACGAAGCGGATGGCGGAGGTGGACACGCCCCGGTCGTGCACCAGGTGCCGCCGCACCCGCTTGATCATGCCGGACTCACCGGCAAGGAAGGCGTACGGTTCGCCGGCGGGAAGCTGTGCGTCGCGGAGCGCTTCGAGAATGGCTGCGCCGGGCTTTGCGCCCTCCGCTCGGAGCAGCCAGCGCACGGTCGTCGCGGCGCCGAGCGGGCCGACGTCCTGCGCGTCGTCCGGATGCGGCACCTCGATCAGCGCGTGCGCCACGGTGTCGGTCTCCAGCGATGCGAGGATCCCTGCTGCGGCCGGCAGCGCCGCTTCGTCGGCGACGACCAGCTGCCACGGTGCCGAGGTTGGCCAGTCGTAGGTGACTCCCTGGTCCATGATCCCGACGCGGTCGCCCGGGCTGGCGTGGCGTGCCCACCGGGTAGCCGGCCCCTCGTGGTCGTGCAACACGAAATCCACGTCGATCTCGGCAGGCCTTGCCGCGCGGACCGTGTAGTTGCGTACGGTCGGCCGCGTGCCCTCGGGCATCGCCAGCACTTCCGGCCACCACTTCTCGGTCACCGGGAGCACCGGCTCGTCCTGGCCGGACTGCGGTAGGAACAGCCGGAACCACTGGTCCGCCCCTTGGGGCGCGAACTCCGCGATGCCCGTACCGCCCAGCGTGACGCGCCGCATGTGCGGGCTGACGGTCCGGGCGCGGATCACCTCGACATGGCGAGCTCGGGGGGTAGGGGCGGTGCTCGACCGAGCGCGCGCCGACGGAGTTGCTGTCGTCATCGGTGTCTTTCCGTTCGGGACCGGGCAAGTACGCAAGTAAGGGTACCCTAACCCCAATGCCTAACCTGCAGCCAATGGGCCGAATGTCCGGGTGGCGGTGCTTGCATTGCAATAGAACTCGTGTTCGAATAGCGGTATGCGCTGGGAACCGCTACGGACAACGGCCGAGCCGGCCGAGCCGCTTCCGCTCGACCTGCCGGGTGCCGCCGACGCGCCGGCCGGACAGGGCACCGGCCGCGCCGGCCTGCACACGCCCGGACCCGAACCGATCCCCAGCGGCACCGACGAAGCGCTCACTGTCGAGATCCGGGCGAAGTCCATCATCAACCGCGTACCGGCCGCGTCGCACATGCCGTTCTCCTGGACCATCAACCCGTACCGGGGCTGCTCCCATGCGTGCCGCTACTGCATGGCTGGTGACACCGCGGTGCTGCTGGCTGACGGGCATACCAAGGCGCTCGCGGACGTGCGTCCGGGCGATGTCGTCTACGGCACCGAACGACGGGGCAACTACCGCAGGTACGCACGTACCGAGGTTCTCGCGCACTGGGGAACGGTCAAGCCGGCTTTCCGGGTCGAGTTGGAGGACGGCACCGTGCTGGTCGCCAGCGGCGATCATAGGTTCTTGACTACCCGGGGCTGGAAGTACGTGACCGGTGCCGGAGCGGGGCGAGACTGTCGTCCACATCTCACGGCGAGCGACGAGCTGGTCGGTGTCGGATCGCTACGCGAGCCGTGTCAGACGGCGGTGGGTACCCCGGCGACGACGGCGGTGCAGGCCGGCTCCGCCGCTCGCGTGCGGGCGATCCCGGAGCTTGGCCAGTGGCCGGCAGGGGATGGGGGGTACAGCGACGCGGACCTTCGAGTCGTATCGGTCACCTCCCTCGGGGCCGAGCTGCCGATGTACGACATCACCACCGCTACCGGCGACTTCATCGCGAACGGTGTGGTGAGCCACAACTGCTTCGCCCGGCGCACGCACACCTACCTCGACCTCGACGCGGGCGCCGACTTCGACACCAAGATCATGGTGAAGGTCAACGCCGGTGATCTGCTACGCAGAGAGCTGGCGAACCCGCGCTGGGCCGGCGAGTCCATCGCGATGGGCACCAACACCGACCCGTACCAGCGTGCCGAGGGGCGCTACCGGTTGATGCGCGAGATCATCGCTGCGCTGCGCGACCGGAGCAACCCGTTCTCCATCCTCACCAAGGGTACGCTGATCCTGCGCGACCTCGACCTGATCCGCGAGGCGGCGGAGCGCACCCGGGTCTCCATCGCGGTCTCGGTGGGTTCGGTCGACGAGGCGCTGTGGCGCGAGGTCGAGCCCGGCACGCCCGCACCCGCTCGGCGCCTCGATGTCGTGCGCCGGTTCGCCGACGCGGGGATCGGCTGCTCGGTGCTGATGGCGCCGATCCTGCCCGGCCTGTCCGACTCGCCGGAGCAGGTCGAGCGCACGGTCGCCGCGATCGCCGCGGCGGGCGCCGACGGCGTCACGCCACTGCTGCTGCACCTGCGCCCGGGAGCGCGGGAGTGGTATCGCGCGTGGCTCGAGCGCCGCCACCCGCATCTCACGCCGCTGTACGACCGGCTCTACCGCGGTGGGTCGTACGCGCCGCGGGCGTACCAGCGGACCGTCACTGCCATGGTCCGCGACGCGGCGCGCAGGTACGGCCTCGACCGGCAGCCGGCCGCGTCCTTCCGGGAGTCGGGAGCCGAGTCCGCGGTGCCAGCCGCCGAGCAGCTCACCTTCACCTAGCTAGCATCGGCGCCCGGCTCCTCGCCCTCGCCGCAGCGATCTGGCACAACTGGCGCATTAACGCACCCGTCAAGCGCTCCCTGATCGCCTACCACCATTGGACTCACTCATCTAGGGGCCAGTCGTCCATCTCGATCGATATTCAACCGGGCGTCCGTGGACATGTACGAGCGGTTCATCAGCCGCCAGCAGACAGACGGCTTGGCTTGCTTTGCCCTTGGGCCGGGACGCTGGCGAGAAGGCAGTGCTGGGTATCCACGGCGTCGCCGTCCCACATATTCATCCTCGTTGATCTCGGCGCGAGGCAGGCAGTGGAACGTGCGGCAGCGGAATGGTCCTGGTCCTGAGGGCGGCTCTGGTAGACAAGTTGCCAGGCTGTTTCGACGAGCCCGACCTAGCATCGTGATCGGAGTCGGCTGTGCCCCAAGATGTGCGTTTGACGCTGCCGCAAGTGGTTTCGCAACGACTCTTCGAGGTCGCCGAGTATCAGCGGCCATACGCCTGGGAGGCCAAGCAGCTCAAGGACTTGTGGGACGATCTCGATCTCATGGGATCCGGGCATCATTACGCCGGGACGGTCGTCCTCAAGGCGATCGATGGCACCAAGGAAACTACCGTCGACGGTGATCGGTTGACACGCTACGAGGTGGTCGACGGCCAGCAGCGCCTTACCACCTGCTTCCTGCTCATCGATCGCCTGATCAAGGGGCTGAAGCGGTTCGCGCCTGCCGGCATAGAAGGGGTGGACCGCGCGGTCTCGAAGCTCGATGACAGTTTCGGCGCGGTGACTATCTCGGGTGTTTCAAAGCCGCGGCTGAGTCTGGGCGCGGACCTCGACGAGTTCTGGCAAGAGCAGATCCTGCTCGGCAAGCCGATCGTCGGATCGGTCCTGGTTGCCGGCGAGCAGCGGCTGAAGGGGGCGGCCGAGTTCTTCGACGATCAGCTGGCTTGGTTGGTCGCTGGGGTCGATGCCGCAACCGCGGTCGCCAGGCTGCTCGACGTGCGCAGTCGTGTCACGTCGGGCCTGAAGTTCCTCGTCTATGAGATCGAGAGCGACGCAGAGGTCGGTGTGATCTTCGAAACGCTCAACGAGCGCGGTCGGGGACTCACTGATGTCGAGAAGGTCAAGAACTACCTGCTCTACCTCGCAGGTCAGCTCTTGGATGATCGAAAGAGCCATCTCGCGGAGTTGATCAACACCAAGTGGTCGGAGATCTTCAGGGAATTGGCAAAGTTGCCGAGCCGGTACGAGGAGCGGCTGCTCCGCGCGCACTGGCTGGCGACGCAAGAGCCAGACGCACGGCAGTGGAAGCGGACGGCGTCAGTGAAGGAGAAGTTCCCGCGCAGCAAGTACGTACCGGGATCTGACCGCCTCACGCATGTGCCGGGCCCGAATGATGATCACGCATCGGGTGCGACGGTCGATGCGAACAACCCCGTGTGGTCGGATCTCTACGAGGACGTCAAGGCCTACGTGCTGTCACTGCACGCATGTGCAACGTTCATCGGCGAACTCAACGACTCTGCGGCGCCATACCACTCCTTCCACTCCGACCACGAGCGTGCGCGCCGAGCAACGTCCGCACTCAACCGGAGTCCAGTGACTGCCCTGTTCCTGCCGCTCCTGTTCGCGTTCAGGCTGGTTCACCCGACGGACGGGGTCGGGTACGCCGACCTCGTCGAGCTCTGCGAGAAGTACTCCGCGCGCGTCTTCGCGATCGCCCAGCGGCGCTCCAACGCGGGCGAGCCCTACCTGTGCAAGATTGCCCATCGAATGTATCTGGGTCGGCCAGTGGAGGAGGGCACGACCGCACTTCGAGCCCTGCTGTGGGACTACGCACCGGACCCGGTTGTCGAGCAAGCCCTGCTTGCCAAGGACAACTGGTACGGCCGCCAGTCACACAAGTACCTGCTCTACGAGTACGAACTGTCGAAGGCGAAGTCGCCGTTCGACGTCAAGCCGTGGTCGGAGTTCATCGATACGGGTAACCGCAAGACCACCGAGCACGTGCTTCCGCAGAATCCTGACTCGGACAGCGGTTGGTGGAAGTCCTTCAGCGAGGAGGAGCACAAGCGACTCCACCACACGCTCGGCAATCTCGTACTCACCTACGACAACTCGGCGTACTCGAACAAGGACTACGTCGCGAAGCGCGGCACGGTCGACCAGACCACTCCTCCGTGTTACTACACCGCGAGCCTCGCCCAGGAGCGTGAGATCGCCGCATGGCCGGTATGGGCGCCCGCATCCATCGACGAGCGTCAGCAGGGAATCGCTGCCTGGGCAATGGACAGATGGAGCGTGATTCCACCCGATGACGTGGCCTTGCAACAGGCAGATACCGAGGTGACATCGGAGGTCGAGGCAGCGGCCACCTCGGACCTGGACGTGTCTGAGGAACCGAACTAGACGAATGAGTCCTATTGAGGTCTTCGGCGTGTCATTGTGGTGAAGGGAAGTGGACCGTGCCGAAGATCATTTTGTGGAAACAATCTCGACACGCTCCTGAACACCTGTATGTGACCCTCGATGATCGAGTGCTGCCCGCCCCTGGGCTGGTCGCGAGACGCTGACCACGCGCTGAGTACCTCCGGACAGGTCATCGTCGGCGACAAGGGCTTCGCCGGCGCGGGCTTCGAGGCCTTCCTCACCGATCAGCTCGGCTGTCACCTGCTCCGCCCCGACCGCGTCGACGAGCCGGTCCGGCAATAGATCGAAACGATCTTCGACATCCTCAAAGACCAGCTCTGCCCCGAAGCCCACGGCGCCCGCGCCCTGCCCGGGCTCTACGCTTGCTAGTAATGATCTCCTTGTAGTAGTTCAGCTTGCTCGGCGGAGTGGTACACGCGGCGGCGCGGGCTCCGTGACGAGGTAGCGCTTTGGATGGTGGGACCGCCGCTGGCTCGGGGCGTGTCCGAGCGGCGGCCCCACCGGTTCAGCGGGCGTGGTGACCTTGGTGGCCGGGATTCGGTTGCCACGCCCGGGCCCGTCGACTTCGGATTGCTATCGGCGGGCTCTTCCCGCGGAGGTCGTCGAACCTCGACCGCGGGCAGCGATGTTCGACAGCCCGCGGGTCGTCTCGCTGCCAGGACTGTCCGCAATGTAAGCACCAGACCTTGATGCCATGGCCAGCTAGACCGGTCACTCTCGTCTCCTCTGCCAGTTGGCCGTGTGACAACTGTGCCTGGGGCCATCTTGCGGCGGGGCCTTGCTTGGTTTACCAAGCTGACCTTAGGCCAAGTAGCTTGGTAAATCAAGTAGCGCCGCCAACCGGCCATGCGTGTTCGGGCGGTGGCGCGCACTAGGCTGTTTCTTGGCTTACCAAGCAGGGGGCATCAATGCGCCAGCCATGGGAACTCGTCGCAGACGCGCTTCGGCATGCGATGGTGAGCGGAACATACAGGCCTGGCGATCAGCTTCCGTCAGAGAACGAGCTCGCCGCTCAGCACGACGCCAGCCGCCCAACTGTCCGACGAGCGTTGCAGGACCTCCGGCTTCGAGGACTCATTGAGACTCGACAAGGCAAGGGGGCATTCGTCCGAGTGCCTACACCGCTTGCCATCACCTTGACCGCGGCCAACTACAACCGCCACCAGCGTGAGGGCCGCCAAGGGTTCGCTGCACAAATGCAGGAGCAAGGCCACACCTCACACCAAGACATAGTTGAAGTCACGACTGTTGCGGCTCCGTGGGGAATCGCTCAACGGCTCGGTCTAGACGAGGGCGCCCGCGTAGTAGTGCGGAAGCTGCTGTTCGTAGTGGATGACATACCCGTCCAGCTCGTCGGGGTGTACTACGATCCATCGCTCGTCGCAGGCAGTCAGCTGGAACGAGCCGTACCGATACCGGATGGTGTACACGCCGAGTTGTCCCGGCTGGGGGTTCACGTGACCCGCCTCGTCGAGGACTTTATGGGCGCAAGGCTTCCGACCCCCGACGAACAGGAACCACTCCAGCTTCCAGGTGGCGTGCCCGTTACTCGGAACGTGCGCACGGCATATGCTGGAAACACACCAGTCGAGGTCATGGACACCCTGTCCCACGGCGAAGTGATCTCCTACAGGCTCGAAGTCGACCTCTCGGCGCCCGTTGACCACAATGGGCAAACGTGAAGGCACCACCTATTACTGCGGCGCTTACGCTGAGCCTTACCGGACGGTATGAGCGGCAAGGGACGGAAGCTGCGCACGCGATGCGGCTCTGGGCGGAGGAGACTGACGTCCGCCTGATCCTTGTCGATGACCATAGTGTCAAGGAAGCAGCGGTTGCGGCGTACAGCAGGTGGATGGACAAGGCGGACCTGCTGATCGGCCCTTATGGGAGCGGGTTGGTACGAGCGGTAGCTCCGTCCGTCCGCGACGCCGGGCGGTTCCTCTGGAATCACGGCGGTTCAGCAGACGATCTCGCCCGGCCTGGCATCGCTTCTCTGCCCGCTCCAGCCTCCTCCTACTTCGACAGCATTGTCGATCACGCCGCCAACGAGAGAATCCGCCGTCTGCTCGTCATCCGGGGTAGCGGGCCCTTCGCCCGCGCTGTCGCTGACGGTGCCAGGGCGCGCGCTTGCTTCCACGGCATGGACTCTCGGACGATCAGCGACTCCGACATTGCAGGCGAGGACCTCTCTGCGGCAGCCCTCTTTGTAGCGGGACCGTTCGAGCATGACGCAGCAATTGTGCGGGGTATTCGCGAGCGAGGGCAGGATCCAGCGCTGCTGGCGGCCGTTGCTGCCGGCATCGTTGCCTTTGGGCGCGAACTCGGAGAGGCGGCTGAAGGCGTCGTGGGACCCGTGCAGTGGTGGCCACAGACGGACCAGCCGACATTCGGTCCCTCGGGAACCGAGTTCGCGTCACAGTACCAGCGCCGGGTCGGGCGACAACCCTCTTATACCGCCGCCCAGGCAGCAGCAGCCGGTCATCTTGCGTATGCGGCGCACAACCTCGGTCTCGACGGCGCGGATGTTCTGCAGTGGACGACTTCAACACTGCTCGGCGACTTCGCTCTCAATGACTCCTGGCAGCAAGTCGGCCACAAGGTGACCGCCATCCGTTGGCACAGGGGCCGCATGGTCCCGCTTTCCTCGAAACGGGCAGGCGCTCCAGGGTCTTCCTGAAGGGTCGGCCGGTCGCTCGCGATCTACGACCGCGGCCAGCTCTCCCGGCGAAGGAGTCATGCATCTATCGGGAGCTGTGCGGCGTCCGGATGGGAGCGCGCGTCGTCGCCGGAGAGAGGATAGCGAGGGGTACGGTCGCGGCGGTTCCGCGGCCAGCGGACACCGTGTTCGCCGAGTTTGCCCGTGTCGCCGAGCGGCCCGGCCAGGATGCGGTCGAGCAGTTCGGCCTGCTCGGGTTCCAACGCCGCTAGCCGGGTGAGCACGGCGAGCAGGTCGATCAGCTCGATCGACCACTCGGTCGGCCAAGCGTCGAGATGGATCTTGTCGAGTGGGCTGGTCTTCTTGCCGGTCGGTGTTGCCTTGCGGTAGTTGAACCAGGAGGTCAATACATTCCTGCCGCCGACGGTGTATCCCGCGACCTGCGGGGTGACTGGTGCCCACTCCCCGTCGCCCAGTGCAAGGGTTTCGGCGTCCTCGTGGTACGTCATGGCGGTGGGCATCGCCGTCACAGGCGTCAGCGACCGAGGCTGTCGGGAGTCGTCGGCAGGAAGGCGGATGTTGCCAACCGGCCGCCCCTCGTCCGGGTCGGCGTAGGCGGCGCCGTAGGTGTGCAGCCAGAGCACCTGCTTGCCCAGCGCGACCGCTTGCTGCCAGAGCTCTGGGTCGAGGGTGAGCGATACCCGGATTCCCGGCGTGGTCAGCTCGTCGGTGAACCGGGCGGTGAACGCGGGGTGGGCGACGAGCGCGGCGACGTAGGCGAGCAGGTCGCGCGCGTTCACGTCCACGTCGAGCAAGCTGCCGAGCGCGGCCGTCAGCCCAGGGGCCACGTCGGGGCTGCCGTCCGGGTGCAGTAGCGGCAACACGCGGCCGCCCTCGCTGCCCTTGAAGTGGTCCATCTCGGGGATCAACGCGGTGAACGCCAAGCCGGGGTCGTTCCGAATCGCCTTGGCGTGCTGCTCGACCGCGAAGACCTGGCCCGGCAAGCGCGCTGCCCACAGATCCGGACTCGGGCCGTGCATCAGACGAGCATCCGGAATGACCTACTGCCGGTCGAACGACCGGTATCCGACCCGTATAGCGCGGGGTGGCGGCCCCGACTCGGACCGGAACGGACCGCTGGCGCGGTAGACGTCGCTGCCCGGCAGCGGGTCTCGTTTCCTGTCCAGCGTGGCATCCCGACTCTCGATGATGGCGTGCAGGTACGTGCCCGCAAGCTTTGCCTTACATCCGGCGCCGAACGTCGCGACGGCCTCAGCCAGCCATGCGGGAACGGTGGACGCCACTTTCTGGACCTCCGTACGCCTGGTACACGTTGCATGCCGAACCTTACCGAGGTCGTCGGACACCCGGTGCCAGTTGCCGCTCACGGTCGTCGCGCAAGCAGAAGTGCCCGCCGGTGCATGCCCGGCAACGGGGTCTTCCCCACTCGGTGGCGGGCGAGGTACCGTCCACATTGTCGGATTGTCAACAATGAGGCCGGCTGGCGGCCTGGGGTTCGAGGAGTGCCCGTGTCCTGCTTCTCCGCCGAGGAGTACGCCGGCCGGCTGGCCAGGGTCCGCGCCGCGATGGCCGAGCACGGGCTCGCCGCGCTGATCGTTCTCGGTCCGGAGAACATCAACTACCTGAGCGGCCTGGACTACCAGGGCTTCTTCGCGCTCACCGCTCTCGTCCTGCCCGTCGCGGGCACCCCGCTGCTTGTCACCAGGGCGATGGAGCACCCGACCGTCGCCGCGCAGGCGACCGGCTGTGCGCACCTGCCGTACACCGACGTGGAGGAGCCAGCCGACGTGCTCATCCGCGCGGTCCGCCAGGTGACCGGCACCGCCGAGCGAGTGGCCGTCGAGCGTGGCCAGATGACCTTGCCGCCGCAGGTGTGGGACGCGGCGCAGGCGGGTCTCGGCGACCGCGACGTGTGTGACGGTACGGGCATCGTGGACGCCGCCCGCCACGACAGGTCCCCGGCGGAGGTCGAGTGCAGCAGGGCGGCGGCCGTCGCGTCCTCCGCAGCGATGGAAGCGGGCATCGCCACCGTCGCGGAAGGCGTGAGCGAGCGCGAGATCGCCGCGGAGGTCTACCGGGCAATGCTGCTCGCCGGCAGCGACTACCCGGGGTTCGTCCCGCTCGTACGGTCCAGGGATCGCCTGCTGCAGGAGCACGTCACCTTTGGCGACCAGCGGTTGCAGGACGGTGACGCCCTGTTCCTCGAGCTGTCCGGCTGCGTGGCGCGCTATCACGCGCCGCTGACCCGGATGGTCTACGTCGGATCGGCGCCACCCGGCACGGCACGGGCGGCCGAGATATCGCTCGCCGGCCTCGAGGCCGTCCGCCAGGCGATGCTGCCCGGCGTGGGCGCGGCGAAGGTGTACGAGGCGTGGCAGCAGGTCATCGACGAGGGCCTCGGCCACGACCGTTACCGGCGGCACCACTGCGGTTACCTCGTCGGCCTCGGCTTCCCGCCGAGCTGGGTGGGCGGCGGCCGCGTCGTCGGCCTGCGCCCGGGCAACGAGCTCGTCCTGCGCGAGGGCATGACGTTCCACGTACTGTCGTGGCTGCTCGGCCAGGACCCGGCGGACTACGTGGTGTCCGACACCATCCTGGTCACCCCGCACGGAGGCGAGATCCTGACGACGGCGCCGCGCGAGCCGATCATCGTCGCGCCGTCAGCAGAACGTGTCAGTAGCTCAGTCCGCCATAGCGAGCTGAGCCACTGACAAGTGCCAGCGAACCCAGGAGAGGGGGTACGAGTGCGCATTACCGGAATCCGTGCCACACCGGTGGCCGTGCCGTTCCACGAGGACGAGCGCTGGGCGTTCGGTGCCCGGAAGGGCATGATCAGGATCCTGGTCGAGCTGACCACGGACGAGGGGCTGGTCGGCCTCGGCGAGGCCGCCGCGTACCCGTCGGCCGACATCGTGCTCGCCGTGCTCGGGTCCATCGAGTCCCTGGTCGTCGGTGAGGACCCGTTTGCCACCGAGCGCATCATGAAGCGGGTCAACGTGGTCGGCACCTGGCACCACGTCAAGGCGACGAGCCCGGCGATCGGGGCGGTCGAGATGGCCTGCTGGGACATCGTCGGCAAGACGTGCGGCCAGCCGCTGGTCAACTTGTTCGGCGGGCGGGTCCGCGACCGCGTCGAGTTCTTCTACTACCTGAGCCGCAAGCCGCCCGCGGAGCTCGCCGCCGACACCGCCAAGGGCGTGGCCGCAGGCTACCGGACGTTCTACCTCAAGGTCGGCTCCGACGACACCCGCGAGGACATCGACCGGGTCGCCGCGATCCGCGACGGCGGCGGTGACACCGCGCGCATCCGGGTGGACGCCAACGAGGCGTGGTCGGCCGCCGCGTCGATCCGGATACTCGGCGAGATGCACGCGTACGGCATCGAGCTGGCCGAGCAGCCCATCTCCGGTCGCAACCTGCCGGAGATGGCGTACCTGCGCTCCCGGTTGCCGATGCCGCTGCTCGCCAACGAGGCGTCCTGGACGCGCTGGGACCAGTTGGAGGTCATCCGGTACGCGGCCGCCGACGTGATCAGCGTGGACAACCAGATGGACGGTGGCCTGCTCAACCTCAAGCGTTCCGCCGGCATGGCCGAGGCCGCCGGGCTGCCCGTGCTCAAGCACAGCCTCGGTGAGCTGGGTGTCGCGACGTACGCCGCGACGCACGTGATGGCCGCGACGCCGAACTTCGTGCACGCCAACCAGGGATACGGCTCGCTGCTCACCGACGACGTCCTGGCCGGGGCGAGCCCGCTCCCGTACGTCGACGGCTGCCTGGAGGTGCCCGAGGGCCCCGGGATCGGCGTCGAGCTGGACCGCGACCGGGTGGCGAGGTACGCCGAGGCGTACGCGAAGAACCGCGAGAGCTACGCGTTCCACGATCCCGCGGCCATGGCCGCGACCCCGGTGATGCCGAAGTTCTGACCAAGATCCGTTCCGTCCGGCCCGTACGCGCAGTTTCCTTCGCGCTACGGCCGAGCGGAATGGATCTTGGACCCGCGCTAGGCTTTCGTGGTTTGTCGGCGGGAGGAGATGTCTCGTTGCAGGTCGCGAACGCGCTGATTTCCGGCGTGGCGATGGGCGCGGTCTACGCGATGCTCGCCGTGGGTTTCTCCCTACTGTGGCAGACCTCCCGTACGGTCAATTTCGCGCAGGGCGACTTCGCGTCGCTGCCTGCGTTCTTCTTCTTCGGGTTCGCGGTCAAGCTCGGCCTGCCGACGTACGCCGCGGCGGTGCTCGCCGTCGCCGCCGCGGTGTTCGTGTTCGGTTACCTGTTCCGCAAGACGGTCATCAAGAAGCTGCTCGGACGCGGTCTGGGCTCGGTGATCGTCGGCACGCTGGCGCTCAGCCTGCTGCTGGAGAACGGCATTGTCGCGTTCTGGACCGCGCAGCCCCTGCGCGCGCCGGACCTGTTCGAGAACAAGACCCACGTGCTCGGCGGTTTCCGGTTCACCACGCTCGACGTGGTCGACGTCGTCGTCGCGATGGTCCTCGTCACCGCCCTCGAGATGTTCCTGCGCAAGACCAAACCCGGCAATGCGCTGCGGGCGGTGGCGCAGAGCCCGTTCACGGCTCGCGTGCTCGGCATCGACACCGAACGCGTGATCACGCTGGCGTTCGCCATCAACGCGTTCCTCGCCGCCGTGGTCGGGCTGCTCGTCGCACCGATCTTCCTGGTGAAGTTCGACAACGGCATCCTGTTGTCGCTGGCCGCCTTCTACGCGGCCGTCATCGGCGGTTTCAACGAGATCCGCGGCGCGATCGTCGGCGGCGTCGTGGTCGGTGTGATCCAGGCGCTCACCGCGATCTACCTGTCGACGCAGTACCAGAACGCGATCGTGCTCGGTGTCCTCCTGCTCGTCATCCTCGCCCGCCCGCAGGGCCTGCTGGGGACACGAGAGGTGGTCGAGTACAAGTGAGCGACGAGCGCGACACCGCGGCACCGAGCACCGCAACCGAGCGCGAGGTGAGCCCGCGTCGCCGGCTCGGTCGCGGGCCGCGTTTCGCGTTGCTGGCGCTCGGTATCTGCGTCGTCTTCATCGTGCCGGCGCTCGGTGTCGGCTCGTACGGGATCTACCTGTGGAGCCTCGCGCTCGTGTACCTGCTGCCCGCTGCCGGTCTCAACCTGATGCTGGGGTACGCGGGGCAGATCTCGCTCGCGCAGGGAGCGTTCCTCGGTGTCGGCGCGTACACGGTCGCCGTCACCGCGCCGGACTGGCCGTTCTGGCTCTCGCTCCCGCTGGGCACCGCGATCGGCTTCGTGCTCGGCATCCTGTTGGGGCTGCCGGCGCTGCGGGTGCGGCACCACTATCTGGCCATGGTGACGCTTGCCGCGAACCAGGTATTCGTGCTCTTCGTCACCAACCAGAAATTCACCGGTGGCGCGCTCGGCATCCTCTCCATCGAGCGGCCGAAAGCGCTGAGCTCCGACCTCGGCTACCACGTGCTGATCACGCTCATCGGTGCCGGGGCGATGCTGCTCCTGTTCTGGGTAATCACCAGCCCGTGGGGGCGTGCGTTCAAGGGCATCCGGGAGAACGAGCAGCGCGCCGCGGCGGTCGGGGTGAGCCTGCGGGCGTACAAGCTCCTCGCGTTCGCGATCGGTTCCGCGCTCGCCGCGCTCGGTGGTGCATTGCTGGCCCCGTTGCTCGGCTTCGTCGACCCGGCGTCGTTCTCGCTGACGGTCTCGCTGCAGTTCCTGCTCATCGTCGTACTCGGCGGCCGCGGACGGTTCGAAGCGGCGTTTCTCGGCACGATCGTGATCGTCGTGCTGCCGGAGGTGTTCCGGGCAACTCAGGGGCTGCTGCCGTTCCTGTTCGCGCTCGCCACGCTGCTGATCGTCATGTTCCTGCCGGGCGGGCTCACCGGCGGGTTCGACGCCGTGTGGCGCAAGCTGACCCGCCGCGAGCCGCCGACGCTGTCGGGCCAGAGTGAGGGGAGCTGACGTGGCGTCTCTGCTCGCAACGCGCGGCCTCACCAAGGAGTTCGGGCACCTGCGCGTGCTCGACTCGGTCGACATCGAGGCGCGCGACGGCGAGATCCTCGGCCTGATCGGTCCGAACGGCTCGGGCAAGTCGACCTGGATGAACTGCGTATCCGGGGCGTACCGTCCCAGCGCCGGCCGGGTCACCCTGAAAGGCAGCGACGTCACGGGAAAGCCGCCGCACGTCATCTACCACCGCGGGCTGTCGCGGACATTCCAGCTGCTGGAGAATTTCGCGCAAATGACCGTACGGGACAACCTCGTGCTCTCCGGCCAGGAACGGCGCGGCACCATCGCCTCCCGGCTGTTGCGCTCGTCGACCCGCGTCGAGAACGAGCTTGCCCGTTCGCTCGCGGAGTTCCTCGGCATCGCCCACCTGCTGGACGAGCGGGTGGCGACCCTCTCGTACGGCCAGCAGAAGCTCTGCGACATCGGCATGGCGCTCATGTCCGAGCCCGACATCCTCCTGCTCGACGAGCCGATGGCGGGTGTGAACCCGACGCTCATCAACGAGATCGTTGAGAGACTCGTCGAGCTGAACCGCGCCGGCACGACGCTCGTGGTCGTCGAGCACAACATGCGCGTGATGATGGAGCTGTGTCACCGGATGGTCGTGCTCGACCACGGGGAGCTGATCGCCGACGGCGAGCCGGGCGCAATCCGGCAGGATCCCGATGTGATCGCAGCTTATTTCGGGAGCAGTTCGGGAGCGGGTGCCTGACGTGGCACTTCTCGAAGTCGATGAGCTGGCCGGCGGGTACCGTGCCGACCTGACGATCCTGCACGGGGTGAGCCTCGCGGTGGAGGCGGGCCAGACGGTCTCCATCATCGGCCCCAACGGTGCGGGCAAATCGACGGTCCTGCGCGCGATATTCGGCATGCTGCCGCGCAAGTGCGGATCGGTCGTCTTCGACGGCCGCGACATCTCCGATGCGACGCCGATGGAGATCCTGCGGTCCGGCATCGCCTTCTCGCCGCAGGGGCGGAACCTGTTCACCGAGATGACGGTGGAGGAGAACCTGCGGCTCGGCGGCTACGTACGGCACGACCGTGCCGGCCTCACCGCGGACATCGAGGCGGCGTTCGATGCGTTCCCCGTACTACGCGAGCACCGTGGGCGTACGGCGGGTCGGTTGTCCGGTGGCCAGATGCAGATGCTCGAGGTCGCCCGCGCGATGCTCGTCAAGCCTCGGCTGCTGCTCGTCGACGAGCCGTCGCTCGGGCTCGCGCCGACGATGGCGACGGAGGTGCTCGCGAACATCGCGACCGTGGCGGCGGGCGGCACCGCGGTGCTCATCGTGGAGCAGAACGCGGACGCGAGCCTGCGGATGTCAGACTACGCCTACGTGATCGAGACCGGGACGAATCGGGTCGAGGGTCCGGCAGCGCAGATCCTGGCCGACCCGAGCGTCCGGCTCGCGTACCTCGGCGGGTGACGTGCGTACGCAGACGAGATCGAAAGGTCGGGCAGCGGTGACGAAGGAGTCGATGCGGGCGCGCGGTCCGCGATCGTTGGTAGTCATGGTGGCCGCCTTGGCGGCGCTTGTCGCTGGTTGCGGCGGTGGCGGCGGCCAGGGCGGCGACGAGTCCGTCAACCTCGCCATCGTCGCGGAACTCTCCGGATCGGCCGCCGAGGTCGGCGAGGAGTGGAAGGAAGGGGCCGAGGCCGCCATCGCCGACATCAACGACGCCGGTGGAATCCTCGACCACAAGGTCGGGTCGTTCAGCGTGGATACCCAGAGCGATGCCGCGAAATCGGCGTCCGCGATCCGCAACGCGCTAAGCAAGGACCCGTTCGCCGTCATCGGCCCGGTAGTGAGCTCCAGCATCGTCGTCGATGCGAAGCTCACCCGGAAGGCCAAGGTTCCCGAGGTCGTCGGCGGCGTGGCCGACGAGATCACCCAGCAGGGCAACGACTACGTTCTGCGGGCCGGGCCACCGTCCGGAGCCGAGTCCCAGGTCATCGCGAAGTTCCTCGCCGAGAACGTCGGCGCACACAAGGTCGCGATCGTGTACCGCAACGACCAGCGCGGCCAGAGCGCGAGCGAGACCCTGGGGAAGTACCTGAAGCAGGGCGGCGTATCCGTGGACGCGGTGTCCGTGGCCCCTGACCAGACAAACTACGCCGGTACGGTCGGGCGGGTGGTCACGGCAAACCCGGACGCCGTCTACCTGTCGGCCATCCCGACCCAGGACGCGCAGATCATTTCCGAGTTGAAGCGGTCCGCTCTGGGCAAGGACGTGGTGCTGACCGGTGACCAGGACGCCTTGTCGCCGACGGTGAGCAAGCTGACCGACAAGGGCAGCGACGGAATGCGCGGCGTCATCAACTACAGCGCGGACGCGCCGGGCTTTGCGAAGCTGGCGAAGAAGTTCGCGGGCAAGCATGACGGGCAGCAGCCGACGGCGAACTTCTACAAGGCCTACATCTTCACCTGGATGATCAAGTACGCGGCCGAGGATGTCGGGAAGCTCGACCAGGACGCTCTGATGGACTACATCCACGACCGTACGTTCTGCGTCGACAAGTACCCGCACCTGCTGCAGTCGTTCTACATCAAGAAGAACGGCGACCCGGACGGTCCCGAGTACGTCACCAAGGTCGTGGACGGCAAGCAGCAGGTTGTCGGTACGGTGAAGCCGCTTGAGGAAGGTAAGTTCAGCTCGTGCAAGCCCGCTTAGGGGCACCTTGACGCTCGTCAGGACAGCGGGAGGCCGACGTAGTTCTCCGCGAGGCTCGTCGCATACGCCGGTGAGCGTGCGAGGTAGCGCAGCTGCGACAGCTGGAGCTGCAGCCCGTACGCGTCGTCGTCCGGGAAGCGATGCAGCATCGAGGTCATCCACCAGGAGAAGTGCTGCGCCCGCCAGACGCGTTCCAGGCAGGTGTCCGAGTAGCCGTCGAGTTCTGTGTCGTCCCCGTGCCGGTAGTGCGCCACGAGCGCACGCGCGAGCACGTGGACGTCCGCGACCGCGAGGTTCATGCCCTTGGCGCCGGTCGGCGGAACGATGTGCGCGGCATCCCCTGCGAGGAAGAGCCGGGCGTACCGCATCGGCTCGACGACGAGGCTGTGCATCGCGGTGATGCCCTTCTCCAGTACGGGACCGTCGCGGAGCGTCCAGGTGCCGTCGCGGGTGGCGAACCGGGCACGCAGCTCGTCCCAGATCCGCTCGTCGGACCACGCGGCGATGTCCTCGTCGGGGTCGACCTGAAGGTACAGCCGGGACACCCGCGGCGAGCGCATGCTGTGCAGCGCGAAGCCGCGCGGGCTGTGGCAGTACACCAGCTCCTCGGTCGACGGCGGCACCTCGGCGAGTATCCCGAGCCATCCGAACGGGTAGTCGCGGACGTACGCGGTGAGCACGTCACCCGGCACCGACGCGCGGCTGACGCCGTGCGAACCGTCGCATCCGGCGACGAAGTCGCAGGTCAGTTCCTGCTCGCTGGTGCTGTCCCGGAACCGTACGACGGGCCGTGGGGACTCCACGTCCTCGAGTGCGACACCCTCGGCCTCGAACAGCAGCGGCCCGCCGTACGCCAGCCGAGCCGCGATGAGGTCCTTCACGACCTCCTGCTGGCCGTAGACGGTGATCGCCCGCCCGGTGAGGTCGGTCATCGCGATGCGGTGGTCCTCGCCCTCGAAGCGCAACCGGATGCCCTCGTGCGGCAGGCCCTCGCGCTGGAGGCGCTCCCCGACCCCGCTGCGGGTCAGCAGATCGACCGTGCCCTGTTCGAGCACCCCGGCGCGGACGCGGTGCTCGACGTACTCCCGGCTCCGCGCCTCGAGTACGACCGAGTCGATGCCTGCGCTGTGCAGCAGGTGCGCCAGCATGAGTCCGGCCGGCCCGGCGCCGACGATCGCTACCTGGGTGTGCACGAGACCTCCTCTCTGCATGGTCAGCCGATGGTCTTGGGCCTGCCGACCACGATGGAAACGCCCGACATCACGACTACGACGCCGACGAGGAACCATAGCGGCGCTGCCCAGGACCCCGTCGCGTCGCGCAGCACGCCGAGGAGCAGCGGCCCGAGGGCGGCGAGCGCGTATCCGACCCCCTGCACCATGCCCGAGAGGTTGTGCACGACCCCCTGCCGCGCGCTGCGGAGAACGATGAGGGTGACGGCCAGCGCGATTGCCGCGCCCTGCGCGAAACCCGCGAGCAGGGCCCACAGCGGGTACAGTGCGGGCACGAACAGCAGGCCGAGCACCCCCACCGCCCAGCCGCCGCAAATGCACAGGGCGAGCCAGCGCTGGTCGCGCGTCCTGCTCGCGATCGACGGGGCGACCAGCGCGCTGGCGATGCCGACGATGTTGAACGCGGACAGCGTGTACCCGGCGTGCGACGGCGATACCCCCTGCGCCTGGAGGATCACCGGCAGCCAGGCGTTGGCCGCGTAGAACAGGAGCGACTGCGTGGCCATGAACCCGGCGAGCGCCCAGGCCGTCCCGCTGCGCCACACGCGACCGGCCGGTTCCGGAAGGACGGCACCGACTCGTGCTGTGGATGGGCGGCTGCGGCGCCGGAACGTCCACACCGCGGCCGCACCGAGCGCGGGTGCGCTCCATAGCAACAGGCTCACCTGCCATCCCAGGCCGGCGGCGAACGCCAGCGGAGCGCTGACCGCGGCGGCGATCGCGGCGCCGCCGGTCAGCGAGGCGGAGTAGGCGCCCGTGACCGGGCCGATCGCGGCGAAGTCCCGCTTCACCACGATCGGCACGACGACATTTGCCACGGTGATGCCGGCGCCGAGCAGCACGGTTCCCGCGAAAGCCGCCGCCACCGAGCCGTACGAGCGGACCGCCACGCCGACGGCGAGCCCGAGCACACCGGCGACGAGCGCGCGTTCGGCACCCCAGCGTGTCGCCATCCACCCGGCGAGCGGGGCGAGCACACCGAAGCACAGCACAGGCACGGTGGTGAAGAGGCCAGCGGCCGCGCGGCCGAGCCCGAGGTCGTCGCGTACCTGCGGGAGCACGGGACCGAGCGCGGCGATGCTCGCGCGCAGGTTGAGGGACAAAAAGACGACGGAGGCGACGGCTGCCCATGTCGACCCCCGCTTCACTCAGCCCAATGTACAGCGGCCTTCGTATCCGGTGCCTTGTCGACCAGCCCGTACTTCACCATGTTGTCCGCGAAGAACTTCAGCGAACCCTTGTCGACCTTCCCGGTCCACACCGGCAGGGTGACCTTGTCGGCGAGATTCTTCTTCAGCCCGGCCGTCTCCGGCAGTGCCCTGCGGTACTCGTCGGGATGCGCCGAGATGTACTTCGCTGTTGCTGTCGCCGCCTGCTGGAACCGCGCCACCACCGCGCCGTGCTCGGCGATGAACTTCTTGCTCGTGGTGTAGGTCCCGATCTCCAGGCCGGGCTGCGCCCCGACGTAAGGGTGGAGCACGACGCGCGCGCCCTGGCTCTTCGCAACCGTGACGAACGGCTCGATCTCTGCGGCGGCATCGACCCGGTGCTTCGCCACCGCCGCGAGCATGTCGGGAAAGCCCATCTCCACGAAGTGCAGCCCCGACACGTCGACGCCGCGCTTCTGCAGAGCCGCCTTGATCACTACGTCGTTGACGTTCTTGAGCGTGTTGACCGCGATGGTCTTGCCGGCGAGGTCATCGGCGGACCTGATCGGGCTGTCCTTCGCGACGACGAGCCCGGAGAAGTCGTGCTCGGGATCCTTGCCGACCGAGGTGCCTGCGCTGATGATCTGGATGGGCAGCCCCTTGGAGCGGCCGAGCAGCACCGAGACGATGTTGGAACCACCGATATCCAGCTCGCCCGAGACGAGGCCGGGGATGATGGCTGCCCCGCCTTGCTGCTTCTTCACCTTCAGCTTGAGGTCGTGGTCGGCGAAGATGCCCTTCTTCTTGCCGAAGAGCAGGAAGGAAGCGGGTGTGCCCTGGATGTCGCCGACCTCGACAGTCGCGACCTTGTCGTTCGACACGTTGTTCTCGCCGCCAGAGCCGCCACAGGCAGCGACGGAAGCGAGCGCGAGGCTACTTCCTGCCGCGGTCAGCCACCGATGGAGTTTCGTGGTCTTGTGCACATGTCCTCCGCACTGTCAATTGTCGAGCGGCGACCTCACAACGCCAGCATTCGGCGGACGTTTCCGTCGAAGATCGCCTGGCGGTCGGCGTCGCTGAGGTCGATCTGCTGCAGGTCCGCGATCGTGGTTCTGATGTAGCCGGGACCGCGTTCCGGATCGTACGGGCTGTCGGAGGCGAACAGGACGCGGTCAACCCCGAAGAACTCGATGGCGCAGCGGAGCGCATGGGGCGCACCGAACAACGCGGTGTCGGCGTAGAACATGCGGAAGTAGTCGATGGGACGTTTGGTGAGCGGGTACCCGTCGAGATTCTCGCGCTGGTCCTCGGGCGTACGGGCGCCCAGCTGATCCCACCCGGGTCCGACTCGTCCGGCGAAGTGCGGGATCATGCTGCCGGCGTGGTGGATGAGGAACTTCAGGTTGGGGTGACGCTCCAGGATCCCGCCGAATACCACCCGCGCCGTAAACGCCGATAGGTCGTACTCCCATCCGAACACCCACCAGATCTCGAATTTCGACTGCTTCTCGGTGGGGTAGTCCGCCCAGTCGGAACTCCGGCACGGATGGACCTGGATCACCTTGTCCAGTTCGGCCATCGCTGCCCAGAACGGCTCGAAACGCGGCTCATCGGGCGGCAGGCCACGCACGTGGGTGTAGACCTGAACACCGAGCGCTCCCAACTCGTTGCAGGCGTACTGAGCTTCAGCAACGGCGGCTTCCGGGTCGACCAGCGGAACCGATGCGGTGAACCCGGCGAAGCGGTCCGGGTGCTTGCTCACGAGCTCAGCGAGGCTCTCGTTGCCGAGTCTGGCCATGTCGCGTGCGACGTTGGCCGGACCCATGTCATCCACGGGTGGAGCGGTGATGTTGATGATCTGGCGGTAATCACCGAACTCGTCCATCTGGCGAAAGCGGAGGTCCATGTCGACAAGCGAGGGGATACCCGAGACGCGTTGGCGCAAATTGGCGATGGCTGGGTTGATGTCCAGGGCCATGAACCGGTCGTAGTACGCCCTGGGCATCACGTGGCAGAAAGCATCTGTCTTTCCCATGCACACTCCTTTGCGAAGGTGAGGTGCGCTGGGCGCATAGCGAACAAGTGTTCTTATCGCAGGACGATAGCGGTCGGCAGTGACGGCGTCAACGGGACGAGCTGGGGCTGGAACCAAGCGTCACCGTGGCCTCCAACACGACCGGCTCGTCGCGGTCGGGGAGGCCGGGCATGATGTCATCGAGCTCCGCTTCCAGGTCAGCGCGCGAGGCCACCGTACGGACTGGACAACCGAAACCGCGGGCAACCGTTCCCACGCTGACTTCCGGGAATCCCGGCCAGGGGCCCTTGGCGCCGTTGCTGGCGGCGAGCTGATCCATCACGGCGTAGCCGCCGTTCGCCAGCACCACGACGAGGACGCCACACCGGTAGTGCACCGCGGTCCACAGCGCCTGGACGCTGTAGAGGGACGAACCGTCGCCGAGTACGGCGACGACAGGGGTCTCGGGGCACGCCAGGCGAAGCCCGATCGCCGCGGGAAGGCCGAAACCCAACCCGCCCATGGCCGCGCTGAGGAACCCCAGCGGCCGGCGTACCGGTACGGTCCGTTCCAGCTCCGGGCGATCGGACGGTGCCTCCTCGACCAGGAACGTGTCCGGTCGTATCCGCGCGGCGAGAGCGTGGAAGACGTTGGTGGACGTGAGCGGCCCGGCCGCCGAAGACTGCTCGCCCGCCCGCCGGTTGGAGGCCGGTGTTGGTGCACTCCGGTGGGCGTCGAGCCGGTCGGCCAAGGCGCGCACGGTCGGCTCAACCGGGGCGAGGACCGCGAGGTCGGCCGCGCTGCGCTGTGCCTGAGCCGGATCGTCGGTGAGCACGACGACCCGTGCATCCGGATCGACGAACGGCCCGGGCTCGTACTGGTATTGGCGAAACGCGATGGCACCGACCACGAGCACCAGGTCGTGCCCGGCGAGAGCGGCGCGCAGTTGTTCGCGGGACGACGAGAGGTGGCCCGCGAACAGGTGGTGGTCCTGAGGAAACCCGGCACGGGCGCCGAACGCTTCCTGCCACACGGGTGCGGACAGCCGTTCCGCGAGCAGCGCCAGGGCCTCCCACGTGCCCGGGCTGTCCGCCCCGGCGCCGGCGACGACAGCCGGCCGCGTGGCCGCCCGCGCGAGGTCGAGTACGTCTCCAAGGCTGTCGGGGTCGACGGTGACCGGTCGTACGACCCGCGTCGGCACCGCGGGTGGGTCGGAGTCCATCGGCGCAGACCAGTCGCCCATCGGCGCGACGACGAGAGTCGGCCCGCGTGCGGTAGTCGCCTCGTGGTGCGCACGGGCGATGAGGGCGGGCAGGTCCTGTGGTCGTGCGGGCTGGTGCACCGCGACCGGGTAGTCGCCTGCCAGGCCGGCGAGCCGTCCCGTGAGGAACGGCTCCAGCTCCAGATGCCGGCGGTCCTGCTGGCCGACAACGACCACGAGCGGAACGCGGTTGACGCGGGCAGTCGCGAGCGCACCCACCGCGTTTCCCAGGCCGGCCGTGGTGTGGACGTTGACGAACGCCGGGCGGTCGGTGGCGAGCGCGTAGCCCGCGGCGACGCCGACGACCGAGGCCTCGTGCAGCGCCAACACGAACCGCAGGTCCTCGGGCAGGTCGGCGAGGAACGGTATCTCGGTGGAGCCCGGGTTGGCGAAGATGGTCGTGAGCCCGCACCCGCGCATCCGGTCGAGGGTGGCATCGCGTACGGACGTCAACGTGCCTGTCCCTGCCGGGAAGCCGGCTCCGGCGGCGCGGACTCGGGCGTTCCTTTGCGCGCCCGCTGGATGCGCTCGTACACGTGCGCGCGCAGCTCGGTGAACCGCGGCGCCGAACGTGTCTCGAGCTGGTCGCGTTCGTCGGGCAGGTCGACGGTGAGGTCCTCCATCACTACCGTCGGCGAGCTCGACAGCACGAGCACCCGCCCGCCGAGGTAGACGGCCTCGTCGATGTCGTGGGTGACGAACAGCACGGTCATGCCGAACCGCTGCCATACCGAGCGGATGAGGTCCTCCAGGTCGGCACGCGTCTGCGCGTCGACCGCGGCGAACGGCTCGTCCATCAACAGCACCTGCGGCTGGTACGCGATGGCCCGGGCGATCGCAACTCGTTGCTGCATCCCGCCGGACAGCTGCCACGGGTACGCGGAGTGCACGTCCTCCAGCCCCACGGCGGTGAGGGCCTCGCTCACCTGTTCGCGCCGCCTCGCCTTGGGGATCTTCTTCTCCTTCAGCGGCAGCCCGACATTGTCGCCGACTCGCATCCAGGGAAACAGGCTGCGCCCGTACTCCTGGAAGACCACGGCGAGCTCCGGAGGGGGCGCGGTCACGCGAACATCGCCGAGGCGGATCTCGCCACCGGTGGCCGGGAGCAGTCCACCTATGCACCGCAGCAGCGTGGTCTTGCCGCAGCCCGACGGGCCCACTAGGCAGACGAACTCGCCGCTGCCGACTGAGAAGGTCAGGTTACCCACCGCCTCGACGCTGCGGCCGTCGCCGGCGTAGACCTTGCGCAGTCCGCGTACGTCGAGCACCGTCGTACCGGTCATCCGGTCGCTCCCTCCCGCTGTACGCGTCGTTGCCCGTGGTACCAGTCCAGAACGTGGCTCTCGATGTAGCGCAGCAACATGGTGAGAACGAAGCCGAGCACGCCGAGCAGGAGGATGCCCGTCCACATCTCCGGCACGGCGAAGCTGCGTTGGAACTGCACGATCGTGAAGCCCAGCCCGCTGCTGCTCGCGAACATCTCGCTGATCACCATGAGAATGATGCCGACGGAAAGGGCCTGGCGCAGTCCGGCGATGATCTGCGGGCTCGCCGACCGCAGTACGAAGTGGCGCAACCGCGCGATCCCGCCGATCCCGTACGTGCTGCAGGTGTCACCGAGGACGGGATCGGCGGCGCGCACTCCCTCGATGGTGTTCAGCAGGACCGGCCAGATGCAGCCGGAAACGATGACGAGCACCTTCATCGTGTCGCCGATGCCGGCGAACAGCATGAGCACCGGGACGAGCACCGGAGGCGGGATCGCGCGGACGAACTCCAGCACCGGCTCCACGAACGCGCGCAACCGCCGGGACAGGCCGATCGGCACGCCGATGCCCACGCCGAGCACGGTCGCGGCGACGAGGCCGCCGAGCAGGCGGAGCACGCTGGGCAGCGCGTCCTGGGTGGCTCGGGGCCCGAACCACACATCACCGAACGTCGTCGCCACGGTGTCGGGCGTGGGTACGTAGTAGTTGCCCGCTTGCGCGCTCCACAGCCACCACAGGCCGATGAGCACGAGTGGCAAGCCCAGCACCCGCGTGGCCTCGCGTACGAACCTCATATGCTTGCCTCACCGCGAACCGAGGTGTGCCAGGACAGCAGTCTCCGCTCGAGCAGGCGTACACCGACGTTCACCGCGACGCCGAGCAGGCCGGTGGTGAGCACGAGCGCGTAGACCAGCGGCACCGCGTGGCTGCTCTGCGCGACCGCGATCTGCTGGCCGAGGCCGGGACTGCCTATGACCAGCTCCGCGGTGACCGCCAGGATCAAGGCGACGGCGGCGGCCAGGCGTAAGCCGGTCATGACATAGGGGAGCGCGGTGGGCCAGGTCACGTACCGAATGCGCGCCCACCGCGAGAACCCGTACGATCGCGCGGTCTCGTCCGCGACAGGGTCGATGTCGGCGACGCCGTACAGCACCTGGATCAGCACCTGCCAGAACGCGGCGTAGACGACGAGGACGAGCGTCGAGCGGATGTCGGTGCCGAAGAGCAGTACGGCCAGGGGAATCAGGGCCACGGACGGGATCGGGCGCAGGAACTCGATCGTCGACGACGTCAGCCGGCGCAGCAGCGGCACGCTGCCGATGATGATCCCGAGGACGAGACCGCCCACGAACGCGATCAGTAGCCCGAGCGCCCAGCCCTGTACCGTCTCGCCGACCGCGGCCCAGAACGCGCCCTCGTCGAGCTGACCGCCCAACGTACGCAGGATCGTGCTCGTCGGCGGGAGGAAGCGCGGCGACACGAGCCCCACTCGCGGCACCACCTCCAGCAGGGCGAGGAACACCGCAAAGCCGAGCGCGCCGAGCACCGGCGCGCGGTAGCTTCGCGGAGCGGTCACGACGAGGGCAGCAGCGCGTCGAGGTCGGGCTTCTTCTTGATGAGCCCGTCGTGCACCATGAGGTCGGCCAGAGTGTGCACCGACTTCGTGTTCACCTTCGACGGGAATGCCGGCAGGGTGATCTTCTTGGCGGTCCCGCGCTTGATCTTGGTATAGGTGCCCAGCACTTCCCGGACCTTGCCCGGGTGGTCGTGCGCGTACGCGAGCGACTTGCGGATGGCCGCCGTGAACCGCTTGACGAGGTCGGGGTCCTTCTTGATGGTCTGTTCCGAGGTGAAGTACGTCGCGACGGTCATGTCCGGCGCGGCATCGACCATGTTCCACGCGATCGGCCGGGCTCCTTGCTGGCGTGCGACCGTCAGGAACGGTTCGACCACCCAGGCGGCGTCGATCCGATGCTTGGCAAGCGCGGCGGGCATGTCAGGAAAGCCCATCTCCACGAATTTCACCTTGGACGCGTCACCGCCCGCCTTGCGGATCGAGGCGCGCACTGTCGTGTCCCCGACATTGCGCAGGTTGTTCACCGACACTTTCTTGCCTGCGAGGTCCTTGGCCGTCGTGATGTCGCTTCCCTTGGGCACGACGACCGCGCTGAAGTCCTTACCCTGCTTGCCAGTGGAGGCATCACCGTTCGCGAGCATCTTGAGCGGCAACCCCTTGGAGCGCGCGATGATCAGCGATACGACGTTGCCGAACGCGAACTGGAACTGCCCGCTGACTACGCCAGGGATGGCGGCCGCCCCACCGGACTCGGGTTGGAGCTTCACCTTGATGTGCTTGGCCTTGAAGAAACCCTGCTGCTTGCCCAGGTAGATCGGCGCGACATCGACGATCGGGATGACTCCCGCCGTCACGCTGTCGATTCCACCAGAATTGCTCGAGCTGTTCGAGGAACCGCAGGCAGCGAGGCCCGCCACCACCACCGCGGAGGCGAGCGCGGCACCGAAGCGGCGCGTACGTCGCCGGCGCCGGCCGAACGCGAGCAGTTCGCATGGTGAACTAGCGGTCACATGATGAACGTAACGCCGACTTGTGCACCGGTCAACGGTCCGCACGGGCGGTATCCTTCGTTGACGACCGATCTTCGAATGGTGTTGAATGTACGTTATAAGTACCTGCGTGCGTATGGCGAACGTACGTAGAGAGCTCGGGGGAGGGCCCAGTTGAGCCGGATCGTCACGTTGCCGGAGGCGATCGCCGAACTCGTCAGCGACGGCGACTGCGTGGCGATGGAGGGCTTCACCCATCTCATCCCGTTCGCCGCCGGGCACGAGATCATCCGGCAGCGCCGGCGCGATCTCGTACTCGCGCGCATGACGCCCGACCTCATCTACGACCAGCTGATCGGTGCGGGCTGCGCGCGCAAGCTCATCTTCTCCTGGGGCGGGAACCCGGGTGTCGGCTCGCTGCACAGGTTCCGCGACGCGGTGCAGAACGGCTGGCCGGTGCCGCTCGAGATCGAGGAGCACAGCCATGCCGGCCTGGCGAACCGGTACGTGGCCGGGGCGTCCGGCCTGCCGTTCGCGGTCCTGCGGGGTTACTCGGGTACGGACCTGGTGCGCGAGACCGAGACCATCAAGGCGATCACCTGCCCGTTCACCGGAGAGGTGCTGACCGCCGTGCCCGCACTCCGGCCGGACGCGGGGGTAGTGCACGCGCAGCGCGCCGACCGCGCCGGGAACGTGCAGATGTGGGGCATCACCGGAGTCCAGAAGGAAGCAGTGCTCGCCGCACGGCGCTCGCTCGTGACCGTCGAGGAGGTCGTCGACGAGCTCGAGCCGCGACCGGACGCGATCGTGCTGCCGACCTGGGCGCTCGATCTCGTCGCCGAAGTGCCCGGCGGAGCCCACCCGTCGTACGCGCAGGGCTACTCGGTTCGCGACAACGCGGCGTACCAGGCGTGGGACACGATCAGCCGCGACCGTACGAAGTTCACCGAGTGGCTCGACCGCGAGATCGGTGTGGCGGCAATGCGAGGGGTCGAGCAGCGATGACAATGACCACCGAGTGGACCTGGACGACCGCCGAGATGATGACCGTCGCCGCCGCGCGCGAGCTGCCCGACGGGGCGGTGTGCTTCGTCGGCATCGGCCTGCCGAGCACGGCGGCGAACCTCGCCCGCCGCATCCACGCGCCCAACCTCGTGCTGGTGTACGAGTCGGGCACGCTCGGCGCGAAGCCGGGCAAGCTGCCGCTGTCCATCGGCGACGGGATGCTCGCCGACACCGCCGACGCGGTGGTCGGCGTCCCCGAGGTCTTCAACTACTGGCTGCAGCCCGGCCGCGTCGACATCGGTTTCCTCGGCGCCGCCCAGATCGACCGGTACGCCAATATCAACACGACGGTCATCGGCGACGACTACCGGAATCCGAAGGTGCGACTGCCGGGTGCCGGGGGAGCGCCGGAGATCGCCGCGTCCTGCAGGGAGTCGATGGTGGTGGTCCCGCACGGGACCCGGACGTTCGTGGAGTCGGTCGACTTCGTCACGTCCGTGGGGTTCGGCTCCGGGCCGGGGGACAGGGAACGATTGGGCCTTACCGGTGCCGGCCCGCGTACGGTGATCACCGACCTCGGCGTGCTCGAACCGGACCCCGAGTCGTGCGAGCTGACCTTGACCCGGTTGCATCCGGGCGTCACCGTGGAACAGGCTCGGGCGGCGACGGGCTGGCCGCTCGCGGTGGCGGAACGCGTGGAGACCACCGCGGAGCCGACCGACCAGGAGCTGGACGTGTTGCGCACGCTGGAGGCCACCAAAGGGGGTGCGGGCTCATGAGCGAGGAACTACTGAACGAGCCGGCGCGGCTTCCGCGGTACCCGGCGCCCGGCGAGGTACACCCGCCGCACGACTACCCCGACTACCGGTCCACCAGGCTGCGGGCGCCGTCGCGGCCGCTGCACCTGTTGCCGCAACGGCTCACCGAGGTTACCGGGCCACTGTTCGGCGAGGATCGGCTCGGTGAGTACGACAACGACCTGACCCGCCACCATCCGGGGGAGCCGCAGGGACAGCGGATCATCGTGTACGGCCGGGTGCTGGAGGAGGGCGGCCGACCCGTCCCGGACACGCTCATCGAGGTCTGGCAGGCCAACGCCGCCGGCCGCTACCGACACGCCGTCGACAACTGGCCGGCGCCACTCGACCCGAACTTCACCGGCATCGGTCGTACGCTCACCGGCGCCGACGGCACGTACCGGTTCACCACGATCAGGCCGGGTGCGTACCCGTGGCGCAACCACGACAACGCCTGGCGGCCCGCGCACATCCACTTCTCGCTGTTCGGCAGGGCGTTCACCCAGCGCCTCGTCACGCAGATGTACTTTCCAGGCGACCCGCTGTTCTTCCAGGACCCCATCTTCAACTCCGTGCCCGATCCCGAGGTCCGCGACCGGATGATCTCGCAGTTCGTGCTGGAGGAGACCAGGCCGGAGTGGGCGCTCGCGTTCCACTTCGACATCGTGCTGCGCGGTCGGGGGAGCACGCCGTTCGAGGAGCTTGGACGACGATGACTGACGCGCTGGGCCTAACGCCGTCGCAGACGGTCGGGCCGTTCCTGCACCTCGGCCTGCCCTGGCCGGACGGTCCGTACGTCGTGCCCGCCGACGCACCCGATGCGGTACGGATCCACGGCCGGTTGCTGGACGGCGCGGGCGAGCCGGTGCCCGACGGGCTGATCGAGACCTGGCAGGCAGACCCGGACGGGCGGTTCGCGCACCCCGATGACCCGCGCGGCGCGTACGCGGCAACGCTCCCGGGCTTTCCCGCGTTCGGCCGCTGCGCCACCGATGGCGAGGGCCGCTACGCGATCCACACGATCAAGCCGGGGCCGGTGGGCGACGGGCAGGCACCGCACATCGACGTGACCGTGCTCGCCCGCGGCCTGCTCGACCGGCTGGTGACGCGCATCTACTTCCCCGACGAGCAGGACGCGAACGCCGCCGACCCGGTACTGGGCGGGATCGAGCCGTACCGGCGCGGCAGCCTCGTGGCTGTCCGCGACGGTGACGCGCTGCGCTTCGACATCCGGTTGCAGGGAGACGATGAGACAGTATTCTTCGCCGTCTGACCGTGCGCCGTACGGCGGTCTCCTCGACCAGCTGTCCGGCGACGCCGAGGTCGACAGGGAGCTGTCCGACGCGGGCTGGCTGCAGGCGCTACTCGACGTCGAGGCGGCGCTCGTGCGCGCGCAGGCGTCGACGGGCATGGTCGCCGCGGGCGACGTGGTGGAACAGGTTGACCGGGCGTGCCGCGCGGACGCGTACGACCCTGCCGAGATCGGCCGTGCCGCGCTGGCGGCGGGCAACCCGGTGGTGCCGCTGGTACGCGAGCTCGAGTCGCGGGTGCCCGAGGCGGCGCGGCCGTACATCCATCGCGGCGCGACGAGCCAGGACGTGCTGGACACCGCCGTGGTGCTGCTGTGCGGGCGTTCGCTGCAACCGCTCCTCGCGCGGCTCGACGCGTGTTGCGACGCGATGGCGGCGCTGGCGGACGCCCACCGGGCGACGCCGATGCCCGCCCGCACACTGCTGCAGCAGGCGCTGCCCACGACGTTCGGGCTGGTGACGGCCGGCTGGCTGGCGGCCGTCTCCGACGCGCGTGACGAGCTCTCCCGTACGGCCGGCCGGCTACGGCTGCAGTTCGGCGGAGCGGCCGGCACGCTCGCCTCGCTCGGCGACCAGGGCTTACTGGTCATTGCCGCGCTGTCCCGTGAGCTCGGCCTGCCGCAGCCGGTGCTGCCCTGGGACACCGACAGGCAGCGGATTGTCGGGTTCGGGTCGAGCCTCGGCACCGTGCTGGGCGCGCTCGGCAAGGTCGCGACCGACATCGCCCTGCTCGCGCAGACCGAGGTCGGCGAGGTACGCGAGGGGGCGGCCGGCGGACGCGGCGGCTCGTCCACGCTGCCGCACAAGCAGAACCCGGTCGGCTCGGTGCTCGCGAGGGCCGCGGCGGCGCGCGCGCCGGGATTGGTCGCGACCCTCGCCGGCTGCATGGTCCAGGAACACCAGCGCGCCGCGGGCGCCTGGCACGCCGAGTGGGAGCCGCTGCGCGAGCTGCTCCACCTGGCGGGCGGCGCCGCCGGCAACGTGCAGGCCGCGCTCGACGGGCTGCAGGTCGACACCGAACAGATGCGCGCGAACCTCGACCGCACCGGCGGGCTGTTGCTCGCCGAGGCGGTCACGGCCAGGCTTGGGCCGTCACTCGGCCGGCAGGCGGCGCACGACCTCGTCCAGCATCTCTCTCGCGACGCCGCCGCGCGGGGCGTGCCGTTCCGCGACGTGCTGCTCGACGACGAGCGGGTACGCGAACACCTGGGCGAGGCGGGCGTCGACGCGGCGCTCGATCCCGCCGCGTACCTCGGTTCCGCAGATGCCTTCGTCGACCGTGCACTCGCCGCCTACCGGGAACGCTCATGACGCCGCTTTCGGTGGCGTTGTACGACGAGCGCGGGCCGGCGGACGGTCCCGTGCTCGTGCTGGGTCCGTCGCTGGGTACGACGGCGCGGCTGTGGCAGCCGCAGCTCGGCGCGCTCGCGCGCACCCACCGCGTCATCCGCTACGACTATCCCGGGCACGGTGGCGTGCCGTCGGCGCCGGGTCCGTACACGATCGGCGACCTCGGCCGTTCGGTGCTCGCGCTGCTCGACGGGCTGGGCGTCGACCGGTTCTCCTACGCCGGCGTATCGGTCGGCGGCATGGTCGGCATGTGGCTCGCCTCCGAGGTGCCCGAGCGCGTGGAGCGGCTCGCGTTGGTGTGCACCTCACCGCTGCTCGGCCCGCCGGGGAAATGGCACGACCGGGCCGCGGCCGTCCGTACGAACGGCATGGAGGCGATCGCCGAGACGGTTGCCGGCTGGTTCACGCCAGGTTTCGCGGTGCGTCGGCCGGAAGTGGTCGCCGCTTACCGGGGCATGCTCGCCGACGCCGAGCCGGAGGGGTACGCCGGCTGCTGCGAGGCGATCGCTGCGATGGACCTGCGTGACCGGCTGAGTTCGATCACCGCGCCGACCCTCGTCGTTGCGGGCGCGGACGACCATGCCACGCCGCCGGAAGACGCGGAGGGGATCGTCGAACGGGTGTCCGGCGCGCGCCTGGAGGTCGTACCGGAGGCCGCTCACCTGGCGAATGTCGAGCAGCCCGAAACGCTCCGCCGCCTGCTCGCCGCTCACCTGGACGCCGCCCGCCGCGACGACGACCGCCACCGGCGCGGCATGGCAGTGCGCCGCGACGTCCTCGGTGCCACGCACGTGGACGACGCGGTCGCGCGCACCGACGCGTTCACCGCTGACTTCCAGGACCTCATCACCAGGTACGCGTGGGGCGACCTGTGGAGCCGCGAGGAGCTCGACCACAAGACGCGCAGCCTCGTGACGCTGGCGCTCCTCGCCGCGCTCGGACACGACGACGAGGTCGCTATGCACGTACGGGCGGCCGTGCGCAACGGGCTGGGGGCGGAGCAGATCCGTGAGGCGCTCCTGCACGTCGCGGTGTACGCGGGAGTGCCGGCCGCGAACACCGCGTTCCGGATCGCCCAGCGCGTGCTCAAGGAGACCAGGGACAATGACTAGCGGTCGACGAGGAGAGGAGTCCCGGATGGAGGAGGCCGACCGCGGCGGGTCGGATTTCGTCCAGTCGCTGGAGCGCGGCCTCGCCGTTATCCGCGCCTTCGACGCCGACCACCCGAAACGTACGCTGAGCGACGTCGCGCGCGCGACCGGGCTCACCCGCGCGGCCGCGCGCAGGTTCCTGCACACGCTGGTCGAGCTCGGCTACATGCGCACCGACGGCCGGCTGTTCGCGCCGCGCCCGCGCATCCTGGAACTCGGGTACGCGTACCTGTCCGGCCTCAGCCTGCCGCAGGTGGCCGAGCCGCACATGGAGGCGCTCGTCGAGCAGCTGCACGAGTCGTGCTCGGTGTCGGTCCTCGACGAGGGCGACGTTGTCTACGTCGCCCGCGTGCCGACCAAGCGCATCATGACCGTGGCGATCAGCGTGGGCACCAGGTTCCCCGCGTACGCCACGTCGATGGGCCGCGTCCTGCTCGCCCACCAGCCCCGTCCGTGGCTGGAGCACTACCTGGCCGAGACGTCGTTCCAGCCGCTCACCAGGCGCACCGTGACCGACCCGCACCGGCTCCGGGAGATACTCGCGCGGGTACGCGGCCGCGGGTACGCGATCGTCGACCAGGAGCTGGAGGAGGGGCTGCGCTCGATCGCCGTACCGATCCACGGTGAGGACGGCGTGGTCGCCGCGATGAACGTGTCCGCGCACGCCAGCCGCGGCACCCTCGAGTCCGTACGCAGCGAGATCCTGCCACGGCTGCGCGAGACGGCGAAGCTCGTCGAGGAGGACCTGCGCGCCCTCGGGTGAGCCTCGACCCCTTCATGATCACCGGGTAGACGCAAGCGATGGTGTCGCATTCTCGCTAGCTTCCAGCGTGTCCCGGGGTCATGCTGTGGATGTGCATGAGGACAGGGAACGCTGCATAGGAGCGGTGCAATCGAAGGACGCCCGGTTCGACGGCTGGTTCTTCACCGCGGTTGTGACGACCGGGATCTACTGCCGGTCGAGCTGCCCGGCGGTGCCGCCGAAAGCGGAGAACATGCGCTTCTACCCGAGCGCGGCGGCCGCGCAGCAGGCCGGCTTCCGCGCGTGCAAGCGCTGCCGGCCGGACGCGAGCCCCGGCTCCCCGGAGTGGAACGTGCGTGCCGATGTCGTTGCCCGGGCCATGCGGCTCATCGCGGACGGCGTCGTCGACCGGGACGGCGTGCCCGGGCTCGCAGACCGGCTGGGATACAGCGTCCGTCAGCTCCAACGTCAGCTCGTCGCCGAGCTCGGCGCCGGGCCGCTCGCGCTCGCACGGGCGCAGCGCGCGCAGACCGCCCGGTTGCTGGTCGAGACGACCGCGGTGCCGATGGCCGACATCGCGTTCGCCGCGGGGTTCGCCAGCGTGCGCGCCTTCAACGACGCCGTACGGGAGGTGTTCGCCGCATCGCCTACGCAGCTGCGCGGGCGAGCCGGTAATCAGGGCGGTGCGCCGACCACGGGCACGCTGTCGTTGCGGCTGCCGTTCCGGGCGCCGCTCACACCGGACAACCTGTTCGGGCACCTCGTCGCGACCGCGGTGCCCGGGGTAGAGGAGTGGCGCGACGGTGCGTACCGGCGCACGCTGCGGCTGCCGCACGGGCACGGGATCGTCGCGTTGCGGCCGCGACCGGAGTACGTGGACTGCCGGCTCACCCTCACCGACCTACGCGACCTTGCCATCGCGATCAGCCGCTGCCGGTGGCTGCTCGACCTCGACGCCGACCCGGTCGCCGTCGACGACCTGCTCCGTACGGACACTGCGCTCGCACCGTGGGTCGACAAGGCCCCCGGCCGGCGCGTACCGCGCACCGTCGACGGCGCCGAGTTCGCCGTGCGTGCCGTGCTCGGTCAGCAGGTGTCGACGGCGGCGGCCCGTACGCACGCCGCCCGGCTGGTGGCGGCCCACGGCGAGCGGGTGGACGACCCGGCCGGCGGCCTCACCCACCTGTTCCCGTCACCGGCGGCGCTCGCCGCGCTCGACCCCGACTCGCTCGCATTCCCGCAGGCGCGCCGCCGGAGCATCACCGCGTTGGTCGCGGAGCTTGCCGCCGGCGGGATCGACCTCGGCGTCGGCAGCGACTGGCAGCGCGCACGGGACCGGCTGTCGGCGCTGCCCGGGCTCGGGCCGTGGACGGTGGAGACGGTCGCGATGCGGGCGCTCGGCGACCCCGACGCGTTCGTGCCGACCGACCTCGGCGTCCGTACCGCTGCCCGCGCGCTCGGGTTGCCCGCCACGCCAGCGGCGCTCACCGGCCGCGCCGCGGCATGGCGGCCGTGGCGCGCGTACGCGGTGCAGTACCTGTGGGCGACCGGCGACCACCCGATCAACCGGCTGCCGGACGAGTGACCGTCAGGACGTGGGTGGCGCGAGCCGCAACCCGTCGTCCTCCACCACGTTGATGAGCGTGTTGGCGGCCATCACGATGTAGTCCCAGAACGCCCGGTCCTGCTCCGCCGGTAACTCGATCTCGTCGAGCGCCTCGCGCATGTGCCCGAGCCACGCGTCCCGCGCCTTGGTGTCGATGTGGAAAGGCGTGTGCCGCATCCGCAGCCGCGGATGGCCGCGGCGCTCGCTGTACGTCCGTGGGCCGCCCCAGTACTGCACGAGGAACATGCGCAGTCGCTCCTCGGAGCTGTCCAGGTCGTCGGGGTACATTGCGGAGAGCAGCGGGTCGCTCGCCACACCCTGATAGAAACGGTGGATGAGCCGACGGAACGTCTCCTCGCCGCCCACCAGGTCGTAGAAGGATGCTTCGGGCTCCGCGCTTTCAGGCATATAGGCAATGCTGCCACGTACGGCAGCCCGCTCGACAGGAGACAGCATGGCGACGACACGCAAGGCCAGCGCGCACTGGGAGGGCTCGCTGTTCGAGGGCCAGGGCGCGGTCACCCTGGACTCGTCCGGCATCGGTACGTACCAGGTGAGCTGGCCGGCCAGGGCGGAGGAGGCCGGCGGCAAGACGAGCCCCGAGGAGCTCATCGCGGCCGCGCACGCCACCTGCTTTTCCATGGCGCTGTCGAACGGCCTGGCGAACGCCGGCACCCCGCCGCAGTCCGTCGACACGACCGCCGACGTGACCTTCCAGCCGGGCGAGGGCATCACCGGCATCAAGCTCACCGTGCACGCCTCTGTACCGGGGCTCTCCGCCGAGGACTTCCAGAAGGCGGCCGAGGACGCCAAGGCGGGCTGCCCGGTCAGCCAGGCGCTGGCCGGCACGACCATCACGCTGGAAGCCGTCCTGGCCTAGCGCCCCTGCATGGCCCCCCGTATCTGAGAATGTGTCAGTACGCCAGCACGCTATAGCGAGCTGACGTACTGACACATCACGATCAGCTGTGGTTGCCGTCGGACGGATCGGCGAGCACCGTGACCGGTTCCGCGGGCACCTCCTCGGACGGTTGCTCCGGGTACGCGAGGATCGCGCGGGCGCGGGCACGCAGCTCGGCGGCGACCTCGCTGGCGCGCAGCGGCGAGGTGCGGACAGTGACCTGTATGACGTAGTGGTCGGTGGCGAGTTCGACCACGCCCGCGACCTCGGGGTCGTCGAGCACGACGCTCTGCCACTGCTCCTCGTCGCGCAACGCCCGCGCCATCTCCCGGAGCTGCTCGCGCACCGCGGTGAGGTCACGATCGGCCGGAACGGGCACGTCGACCACCGCCCGCCCCCAGCCCTGGCTCAGGTTGCCCACCCGGGGGATCTGCCCGTTACGCACGTACCAGACGCCGCCGTCGCTGTCGCGCAACCGGGTCGTACGCAGGCCGACAGCCTCGACGGTGCCGGTGACCGTGCCGACGTCGACCACGTCGCCGACGCCGTACTGGTCCGCGCCGAGCATCGCGATGCCGGCGAGGAAGTCGCTGATGATCTCGCGTGCCCCGAAGCCGATGATCAAGCTGACCACCCCGACTCCGGCGAACACCTTGGTCAGGTCCACCTCGAGCGACCAGCGCAGGATGACGATGATCGCGATCAGGCCGATGACAAACGAGGCGACGCTCTGCAGCAGGGACGCCGCGGTCTGCGTGCGCTGCTGGCGCCGCTCGGAGAGCAGGGCGGCGCTCCGGCCGGGGAACAGCTTCCACTGCGGCATCCGGCTCTCGCCGATGCGCCGGGCGATCCGCCGCAGCAGGTAACCGAGCAGCACGCGCACGCCGATCGCCAGCGCGATTGCGGCGGCTGCTACGGCAAGCTTGAGATACCAGGGCACGGCAGTTCAGGCTACCGATTCCCGCCGGATGGCTGGTCGGCCGGCCACATCCGTTCCACCAGATGCATCGTCTCGGCGCGGGTCAGCCCGGCGTCGCGTACGGCATCGATGAACCGTTTGGCGGCCACCGCCGCGTGCGTGTGGGCCGGCGTGGCCGCGCCATCCATGTCGGCGACGAAGGTGCCGTGCCGCCCCCTGCTGACCACGACGCCTGTGCTCTCCAGCTCCCGGTACGCGCGGGCCACCGTGTTCACCGCCAGGTCCAGGTCCTTGGCGAGCTGGCGTACGGTCGGCAGCCGGCTGCCCGCGGTAAGCCTGCCCTGCGCGACGTGCTCGGTGACCTGCGCGCGTACCTGCTCGTACGGTGGTGTGGCTGAGCGGGCATCGACCTCGATGATCATCGCTGGCCCCCGTCGGCTGTCTCGTAGAGGCGTAGGAAGCGGCGTGCGGGCCCGGTGAGGCCCTCGGCAGCGACCGCGAGCAAGATCAGCCCGGCCGTCGCAACGACGAAGACGCCCCCAGCGGCTGCAACGGACGTGACCGGCCCGGCGGCACGGAGCAGACCTGTCGCGCCAAAGGTGACCGCGCCGAGCACGTACGACACGCAGTACGCCGTGATGCCGATGTCGCGCAGCGCGAGACCGCGCAGGGCGTCCTCCCACCGCAGCCGGGTAGGTGAGTCCGCCGGCGGCGACATGCCCAGGACGAAGCGTTGCGCGAGCGTGGCGATGGCGGTGATGGCCAGCGCTACGCAGACGCCCGCGATCAGCAGGCCGGTCCGGATCGGTTCTATCGGCGTGCGGGCGCTCGCCAGTGCCGCCACGGCGGCGGACACCGGCAACAGCAGGGCGGCGTACGGCGCGGCGACCTCGACCGGAAGCAGGAAGTCGCTCAGCCGGCGGCGCCGCACCACCGCGGCCCGGACTCCGGGCTCGCCGGCGGTGCGCCCGGAGTCGAGTACATGGACGGTGAGCGCGCCCACGCCTGCGCCGACGATGACGGCTGCGGTGGACCAGCTGAACGGATCGGTGGAGGTACTGCTGGCGATGCGCGCGAGCAGGCTGACCAGGAGGCCAACTCCAGCGCCTCCGGTGCACGCGCGCACCCTGCGGCGCAGCCGTCGCCGCACCAGGTCGGCTATCGGCCGGTCGATCTCGAGGCCGGTGCGCGCGGCGAGCTTGGCCACGCCGCGCTCGGCCGACCTCGGCGCCGTGAACCAGCCCACCAGGACCATCACGATGCCGATGAAGGCGATAACCCCCAGTCCGATCGGTGTCATCTCGTTCTCCCTTTGTCGCAAGTCATCGTACCAACGTATTGCTACAAAGACTGTATTGCGACAAAGCGAGGTACGCAAGTCCATGGGGCGGCCGAGTACCGTGCATCCGTGCTGGCCTACGTGTTCTTCCACCGCCCGGCCGCGGGTGCGGACGCCCGGACCTACGAGGCACGGCTGACGGCGTTCCACGAGACGCTCGACCTGCCCTCGGCCGCTGACGTTCATATACGTCCGGGGGATGGCGTCACTCGCCGCGGAGCCTGCGCGTCTCCTCCGCGTCGATGCGGTACGCGGCTGGCGGTCGCACCAGCGCGTCGGCAGGGCCCGTGTACTCGATCGCGACTCCGTAGACGTCGCGAGCGGCGCCGATGCTGACGTACCCGTCGACCACGTCGGCGAGAACGCGCTCGGCGGGCCGCTGCTGCGGGTCGCCGTAACCGCCGCCGCCGGGGAAGCGGAACAGCACGCGGCCGTCACGGTCGAGCCGGACGAGTTGTTTGCGCGGGAGCGCCTCGCCGGTGCGTGCGTCGACGAACGACCCGGCCGCACCGGGCAGGCCGCCGAGCGCGCCTGGGGCGGCATGGCCTACCCGGTCGATGTTCGCGTTCACGGTCCACGACAGCTCGCCGCGCCGTTCAACTTCCAGGAGCTGGCCGAGCCCGCCGCGGAAGGTGCCGCCGCCGCCGGAGTCCTGCCGGATCTCGCGGCGGCGCTGTACGAGCGGGGTGAGCGTCTCGACCACTTCGGTCGGCGCGGCACGTACGCCGGTCGGAAAGCCGGTGGTCGTCAGGCCGTCCAGCTCCTTGCGCCCGCCGGTGCCGCCCGCGCCGAACGCGGTGAGCGTGAACGGCTCGCCCTCCGCCGTCGTGCCGCCACGCCACACTGTCATCCACAGCGCGTCGGCGCTCGCGGCGGGCAGCCGCCCGCCCAGCGCCGGTCGCAGAGCCTCGAACACCAGGCTCGGCAGGAAGTGGCCGACCAGGTGCCTGGACGCGACGGGTGCGGGGTCGACGCAGTTGAGGACCGAGCCGCGAGGCGCTGTCACCTCCACCGGACGGAACGAGCCGGCGTTGTGCGGTACGTCCGGCGCCAGCGCCGCCTTGATGGCGAACGACGTGTACGCCCGGGTGTAGTTGAGCACGACGTTCACGCCGTAGGTGGACTGGGGCGACGAGCCCGCGTAGTCCACGGTGATCGCGTCGCCGTCGATCGTCACCGTGACCCGCAGCCGCAGCGTCTCGTCGCCGAAGCCGTCGGACTCCATCATCGCGGAGTGCTCGCCGTCGGGAAGCTGCGCGAGCGCCTCGCGCAGCGCATGCTCGGATCGCCGCATGATCTCGGCCGCGATCCCGTCCAGGGAGTCGAGGCCGAACTCGTCCAGTAGACGCAGGAGGCTTCGGCTGCCGACGTCGTTGCCGGCCACCTGGGCGTAGATGTCACCGATCGTCTCGTCCGGCGTGCGCACGTTGGCACGGATGATCCGCTCCAGTATGGGATCCGGCCGGCCCGCGTGCAGCAGCTTCAGGATGGGTAGCCGCAGGCCCTCCTCGTACACCTCGGTCGCCGCCGCCGACAGGATCCGGCCGCCGATGTCCGGTGAGTGACAGCAGCTCGCGAACCAGGCGACGAGCCTGCCGGAACGGAAGACCGGCGTGGCAATGGTGAGGTCGTTGATCTGCCCCGCGGTCATCCATGGCTCGTTGGTGATGAGGATGTCGCCCTCGGCGAGCTCGGCGGCGGGGTAGGCGGCGACGATGTGCGTCATCCCGGTGGCCATCGCGTTGATGTGGCCGGGCGTCCCGCCCGTGGACTGGCCGACCATCTGGCCGATCGAGTCGAACACCCCGCAGGCGAGGTCCAGTGACTCGCGCACGACGGGGCTGAACGCGGTGTTGACCAGCGCGGCCTGCTGCTCGTTGAGTATCGCGTGCAGGCGGGCCGCCACCAGGCCGACCACGATCGCGTCGTACGGCTCGGTGCTCGTCATTACTGCTCCCGCGCCTGGAAGTCGATGGTCAGGCTGCCGTCCTTGCCGACCGTGCACCGCATGCCCGGCGCGAGGACGAGCGTCGACTCGTTCTCCTGGACGAGGGCGGGGCCGTCGACCTGCTCGTCCACGCCGAGCTTGTAGCGGTCGTAGATCGCCGTGCGTACGTACCCTCCCGCGTCGGGGAAGTACGCGTCGCGGTAGCCGACCAGCGGATCGCCGCGGTCGGCGCCGAGGTGCTGCCGCAACGGTGTCCGCGGTTCGGGGCCGCGTGAGGCGACGCGCCAGGTGAGGATCTCGATCTCGACGCCCTCCGGGATCGCCGAGCCGTAGCGTTCCTGGTACTGCGCAGCGAAGAGCCTGCGTACCTCTTCTCGCCAATCCGGACCGACGGCCGGTACGGGCACCTCGATCTCACTGCCCTGGCCGACGAACCGCATGTCGAGGCTGCGGCCCACGAAGATGTGGTCGGTTTCCACCCCGGAGTCGCGCAGCACCGCCGCGCCTCGTTCCTCCATCGCCGCGAAGACCGAGCCGGCGTCCGCCGGATCGACCGCGTCGAGCGTCGTACGCCACGACCGGACGGAGTCGTACGACATCGGCGCGGCGAGGAACCCGAGAGCACTCAGCACACCGGCCGCGGGCGGCACGACGACCGCAGGCGCGCCGAGCGCGCGTGCCACGCCGGGGCCGTGCACCGGGCCGTTGCCGCCCAGCACGAACAAGCCATGCCGCGCCGGGTCCTGGCCGCGCTCGACCGCGTGGATGCGCGCGGCGTTGGCCATGTTCTCGTTGACGGTGGCGTGGATGCCCCAGGCCGCGTCGGAGAGGCTGATGCCCATCGGTTCGGCGACCTGCTCGGTGATCGCGGGCGCCGCGGCGTTCGCGTCCAGCCGCATGCGCCCGCCGAGGAAGAGGCCCGGGTCCAGGTATCCGAGTACGACGTCGGCGTCGGTGACCGTGCACCGCTCGCCGCCGAGCCCGTAGCAGACCGGGCCCGGCTCGGAGCCCGCCGAATCGGGACCCACGGTCAGCAGCCCGAGCGAGTCGACGCGCGCGATCGACCCGCCGCCGGCGCCGATCTCGATCATGTCGATCACCGGAGCGCGGATCGGCAACCCGGAGCCGGGGCGCAGCCGGTGGCGGCGGTCCACCTCGGACGCGTGCCGCACGAGCGGGCGGCGGCCCTCGACCAGGCAGAGCTTGGCGGTCGTGCCACCCATGTCGAACGTCATCTGGTCCGGGGACTGACCGGCACGGGTGAACGCCACGGCTCCGAGAACGCCGCCGGCCGGTCCGGACTCCAGCATCCGGATCGGGAAGCGGCGCGCGGTGTCGACGGTTGCGATGCCGCCGCCGGAGAGCATGATGGCCGGATCGCGCGGGAAACCGAGCGTACGCAAACGCTCGCGCAGGTCTGCCAGATAGTCGTCGACGAGCCCCTGGACGTAGACGTTCGCGAGCGTGGTGGAGGTGCGCTCGTACTCGCGCATCTCGGGGTTGACCTCGCTCGACAGCGCCACCCGGATGCCGGGCGCGGTCGCCTCGAGGACCTCGCGGGCCAGCCGCTCGTGCGTGTCGTTGAGGTAGCTGTGCAGGAACGAGACCGCCACGGCGTCGATGCCCGTCTCGGCGAGCTCGGCGGCGAGCCGCTGCAACGCCGACACGTCGAGATGTACGTCCACCTGCCCGTCGGCGAATACCCGCTCGGTGACGCCGAACCGTAGGTGCCGCGGCACGAGCGGGCGCGGCAGCTCGAGGTCCAGGTCGTACAGGTCGTAGCGGTGTTCGCGACCCATTTCCACGGCATCGCGGAACCCGGCCGTGGTCAGCAGGGCGGTGGTCGCACCGGTCCGTTCGATCAGCGCGTTGGTCACCAGTGTCGTGCCGTGCACGACGGCCGTCACGTTCGCGGGATCGAGGTCGTGCGCGCGCAGGGTGTCGCGCAGCACCGCCTCCACGCCCGCGGCGGGCTCCGCGTGGGTGGTGAGCGTCTTGCCGACGGCGGCGATCCCGTCGGCGTCGAGCACGGCGAGGTCGGTGAACGTGCCGCCGATGTCGACCCCGGCCCGCAGGCCGGACGCACCCGTCATCAGGACTCCATCCGGGTGGGAGCTACATTCCGTACAGGATCGTCCGACGATTTTAGCCCACCTGGCGAGGAGCGCGAGGAGCGGCCAATGGCCGGTAGCGACCAGCAGAGCACGGCGAGCCGCGTGGCGGACCGGCTGCGCACCCGCATCATCGAGGGCAAGGTCCAGCCGGGCGAGCGGCTCTCCGAGGAGCGGGTGCGGCAGGCGATGGGCGTCTCGCGCAGCACGCTGCGGGAGGCGTTCCAGCTCCTCATCAGGGAACGGCTCCTCGTGCACACCCTCAGCAGAGGCGTCTTCGTACGCCGGCTCAGCGCCGACGACATCTCGGACCTGTACCGCGTGCGCCGGGTCATCGAGTGCGCGACGTTGCGCGAGCTCGAGGTGCTCCCGCCCGCGGGACTGCGCACGCTCGTGGCGAGCGCCGAGGACGGCAGGACTGCGGCGCGTTCACGCCGCTGGCAGGAGGTCGCCGCCGCGAGTATCCGCTTCCACAAGGCGCTCGTCGCCCTCGCCGGAAGCGAGCGGCTCGATGGGCTGATCACCCAGGTGCTGGCCGAGTTCCGGTTGGCGTACGCGATGATGAATGACCCGTACGCCTTCCACGCGTACTTCCTCGCCAAGCACGCGCCGATCACCGACGCCGTGCGCTCCGGTGAACTCGACCGTGCCGCCGACCTGCTCGATGCCTACCTGCGCGAGGCGGAGGACAGGCTGATCAGTGCCTACGCGGCCCACACCTGACCGGATCGTCGGACGGTCAGCCGTGCCGCAGGCAGGCGTCAGGTGCTGTTGCGCACAGTAGCCCCTATGAGGCCGCCCCGGTCCAAATGACCACGTTATGTGGGCCAAGTCCGGCATATCGGGGCCTGCAGGCATCGATAAGCCGGCATTGGCCTCGAAGAGTTGAGAGCCCTGATCGACGCGGCCGCCGTCCGCGGCCGGCGTCAGCCGGATTCGGCGATGCCCTTGATGGCGGCGAGTGTTGCTGGGATGCCGGTACGCGCCCACTCGGCGCGCTTGTTGATCTGCACCTCTGCCTCGGATCCGAACCTCTGGTGGAACATCTCGATGCCCTCGGGACGGAACTGCCACGACTCGGTCAACCGGGTGCCGCCCTCGACCGGCTCGAGCGTGTAGCCCCACCGGACGAATTTGTTGCCGACGAGCCAGGCGAACTCGCGGCCGGGCTGCGCGGCGACCACCTCGGACTCGGTCTCCCAGACCCTGCCCTCGGCCTCGTTCCGCCCGGTGAACCGCGCGCCCTCCTGGGGCCCGCCGTCGTCGTGCCACCAGCACCCTTTGCAGATCGGGCTCCACTCGCCGGTCCGCGTGACATCCGATACCAGGTCGTACAGGCGCTCCGGCGATGTAGCGACGATGGTCGATTCGGAGTGCGTGAGCTTGTCCATGGGTCGAGTTTCGCAGACACCCGTGTGTGCTTCGACGAAATCGGTGCGATTGTCAATGGTGGTCACGGGCACATCGACGACCGTGAACCCGTACTCTCGGTAGACGTTCTCGTGCACCGTCTCGAACGCCAGGGCGTCGTGGTAGGTGATGCGTCGAGCGGCCGTCGGCTGAACGAATCCCAGGGGACGGACGAAGAAGACCGAGCGCTCGTACACCTGCTCCTCGGTCACCCGCTCTATCTCGTCGGCGAGCACCGGTGTCACCGGCAGCCGGAGGTAGCGCGCGAGCGCGAGCGTGCAGAAAGGTGAGCGGTCATGAAACTGCACGCGGACATCGGACGGCACGGGCCGTTGCTGCCGCTCGCGCTGGAGTACTGCGATCCTGGTGACGAAGTCGACGCTCTTCCACGGTTCGTCGGTGCCTCGTGCCTGCTCCCGTGCGATGACCTCGGTCGCCGCTTCCTCGACGACAGCCCAGTTTCGGTCGCGCAGTCCGTGCAGGATCGCGGTCTTCCCCGACCCGGGTGCGCCGGTCAGGATGAACCGTTTGAGCATGGTGGTTGCTCTTGGGCGCCAGAACGGTTCGCCTTTGGTCGCCTATCGCGAATGGGCAATCTGTTGGTGCACCAGTACTTCCCACGACGAGTTCCTGCTTCTCATGGCCCGCCGATCGTGGGAAGTAGGTACTCATCACGGTAACCCGCCTTGACAACGCCAGATACCGGGCAACCGCCTACCGGGGGAAAGCGCTCACGGGTTGGACCTCGGTCGGTTACGGCGCGGTAGCTGACCGGGCTCACGGCAAGGCGCGCGGAAGCCGACCGCGGTCCAGGCGAACCTCAGCCAAGGGAGCGGAAGACGTCGGTCAGCCAGGGGACCGCGAGGAACACGGTAGGCGCGACGACGAGGGTGAGCGCCACCGCGTAGGTGGCAGCGGCGAGCAGGTAATGCCGCCGCGGAGGTTCGGCCAGGCGGCGGACGCGCAGGACGGTCGCCGAGGACCCGGCTGCGAGCGCGGCATCCGGTACGGGTGCCTGCGCGAGCTGGACCAGGGCGCGGGCTAGCGGGGAAGCTCCGACCCGCCAGCGGGCCTGGTCGTCGGCCAGCAACTCGACGAGGACGCGGTTGTGCTCCAGCGCGGTGCGGCTGCGTACCCAGTAGGGGAAGGCGGCATGCAGGGCGCCGAACGCCTCGAGCACCAGATCGTGCCGTGCGCGCAAGTGGGCGCGCTCATGCGCGAGCACGGCGGCGAGCTCGTCGGGGTCGAGCCGGTCCAGGACTCCGGCCGAGACGACGACCCGGCCGCCGCGGACGGCGGGGAGGCAGTAGACGACCGGCGTCTGCTCGGCCAATACCCGGAACCCGGAAGCGGGCTCGTCCGGCTCGGCGAGCAGGTCGAGTAGTGCCCGGTGCCTGCGCCGCCGGGCGCGGGTGCGCACAGCCAGGGCGACGAAGGCCCAGCCCAACCGTCCCGCGACCAGGGCGGTGAGGATGAGCACGCCCACGTACGCGACCAGGCGTAGCGGCCCCGGATGCGGGTCGGCTATGAGCCCGGTGGCCGTCGCGAGCCCCGCACCGAGCGCGGCGAGCACGGCGGCGAGCGCCAGGGCCTGCCAGAGCACGGCTGTTGCCCGCGGCACTCGATGAGCCCAGCCCGCCCGAGCGAGCATGGCCGGCGCGGGCCCCGCGAGCACCAGGGCCAGCACGCCGAGTGCGATGGGCGTCATCGGCTGTTACCCCAACCGGTCCTTGCGCCGCGCCGCATGCCGCTTGTCCACGGCGGCGAGCGCGTCACGCAGCGCCGTGGCCTCCTCCTGGCTCGCCTGGCCGACGAAGTGGACGAGCGCCGCGGAGCGGTCGTCGCCCGCGCCGGCCAGCGCCTCGTGCATCAGCCCGGCGACCATCTCGTCACGGGTCGCGGCGGGCTCGTACCAGTACGCCTTGCCCTCCCGTACCCGACGCACTGCGCCCTTCTTGGCGAGCCGGTCTAGAACCGTCATCACGGTGGTGTACGCGAGATCGCGCTCCGCGGCCAGGGCGCCGTGTACGGCTCGAACCGTCACCGGGCCGTCCACGGCCCACAGCCGTTCCATCACGTCACGTTCGAGCTCGCCCAGCCTCATGGGTCCATCCTACGACGCCCCGTCGTACTACGCCGAACCGTCGGGCGTCAGCACGATGCGCCGCTCGGTGGCGGCCTCGACTCGCTCGCGGCTGTAGAGCAGCGGGAACACGTCGTCGGCCGCCCAGCCGGCGAACAGGTCGTCGTAATGCGGGCTCGCCGGGTCGCCGGACTGGCCCGGCGAGTTCATGGCGAGCGAGGCGTCCCAGTCACCGACGTCGATGACAACGCGGAACGTCGCCCCGCCGACCTGGACGAAGTCCGGCGTGTACGCGGTGTTCCCCACCGTGTCGCCGCTGCCGCCGCGCGGCGCCGGCCCGACCGCCGTCCGCTCGCCAGGCAGCCCGGTGAGCAGGTGCGCGAGCGGGTGGACGGGGCGCGCGACGTGCAACCGTCCCCACGCCCACGCCTGCTGGTCGGCACCGAGCAACGAGGTGACGTGCTCCACGGCGTCACGCAGGCTCGACTCGACGACCGTGCGCAGCGTCGCCTCGGCATCCGGGCCCAGCGCCCCGCGCGGGTCCTCGACGAGCCGCAGGGCCACGCGCGCGTCGGCGAGCGTGGACTCATCCGGTACGAGCGACCGTACCGCCGCGGCGCGCTGCTCTTCGGGTACGAGCCGCTCCAGCGCCTTCCCGAGCAACGCCTGGCGCAGGTGCCGCCGGTACCAGACCTCGAACAGTGCGGCCGCGGCCGATTCCTTCCGCAGGTCGCCGTCCCAGCCGCGCAGCAGCCCCAGCCCGGCAGCCGCCTCCGGGTCGTCGAGGCGTAGCTGCCGTACGCGGTCGAGGATCCGCCGCGCGGGCGTGCTGACGTAGTCGGTCTGCAGCGCGACCATGTCCCGCGCGGAGAAACCCGTACGCGAGCCGAGCACCTCGGCGATCCGATGACTGCGGTGCGGTGCGTACCAGTCGTACGTGATGGTGCGGTCGGGTGGGAAGCCGGCGGGCAGGTTCATCTCGTTCGCCGTCGCCAGCCAGCCCTCCGCCGGGTCGACGCGGCCGGGGAGCTGGTCGGCGTCGTAGAACCCCGCCCACTCGTAGCGGCCGTCGCCGGGCACCGGCATGGTGCCGTCCCAGTTCGGCCGCACCGGCGTGCGGCCGCCCGCCTTCCACCCGATGGTGCCGTTTGTGTCGGCGTACACCTGGTTCTCCGGTGGCGCGCCCCACCGGTTCATGGCGGCGCGGAACTCCTCGGCGTTGCCCGCGCGCATGTAGTCCATGCTGCCGAGGTACGGCGCCATGCCCGTCTCCAGCCAGGCGGCGCGCACGCCGAACGCCGTGCGCCGTTCTGCGTCGGTGTAGACGACCGGGCCGTGCCGGGTGAACGCCAGCTCGACCTCCTCGGGCTCGGCGCCCGCGACGGGGATGGTCTCGCGTACGACCTCCATCGGTTCGTAGCGGTCCCGGTACCAGTACTCCCGCGGGTTACCCGGTTTCGTCTCGTAGACGTACAGGTCCTCCTGGTCGATGGCGAAGATGGTGAGACCGAACGCGATCCGCCCGTTGTGCCCGATGGAGATGCCGGGCAGCGCGGGCTCCCCGCCGCCGATGACGTCGAAGTCGGGGGCGGACAGGTGGGACAGGTAGCGCAGCGATGGCAGGGCGCTCACCCGGTGCGGGTCGTTTGCCAGTAGGGGCCGCCCGGTCGCCGTCCGCTCCCCGCCTAGCACCCAGTTGTTGCTGCCCTCGAGCACGGGACCGCCCGCTGCCGTCGCCGGGAAGGTCGGCGGGGTGGTAGCCAGCTCGTAGACGTCGAGCACGTTGTCAGGGATGCGGTCGAGGTCGAGCCCGTCGGGTACGACCAAATCGTGCTCCGGCTCGCGGCAACGGCGAAGGTCCTCGACCTGGGCGCCGTAGTCGCGCACCGTCCGTGCCCTCGCGACTTCCTCGGTCAGGTTGTAGAAGAGCCCGTGGCTGCGGATGCGTGCGACGTCCTCGGGCGCCCAGAACGCCGGCCGGTAACCGAGCTCGCGGAACTCCGCCGGCAGCAGTGACGGGTCGTCCAAGATGAGTTGGACGTAGGCGTTGAGGCCCTCGACGAACGCCGTGGTGGCCCGCTTGGTGTCCGAGCCGTACGCGAGCCACTCGTCCCTCATGTCGCCGCGGTAGAGGAACAGCCGTGCCGCCCGGTCTCGCTCCACGTACGCGGGACCGAACACCTCCGCGAGCAGGCCGAGGCCGCGACGGCGCCAGAGGTCGATCTGCCACAGCCGGTCGCGCGCGGCATTGAACCCCTGCGCGCGAAACGCGTCGTACGTCGTCGCCGCGTAGATGTGCGGCACGCCCCATGTATCCACGAGGATCTCGGCCGGCGCGGAAAGCCCGGGCAGGGCGTACGACTGCTCTTCTCGTCGCTCACTCATGCCCTACTCCTATCAAGTCGCCATACCGCAGCCGGCGTAGCCCGCGGTGTGCCGCACTACGCCGTCACGGGTAACGCAAGTGGGTCCCGCCGGTCGACGCGGCAAGCGCCCGCCACGGCCAGGGTGGTGAGTGTTGTGAGCTTTCACACGACGGCAGATAGTACTACCTGTCGTAGTATCAACTACGGGACGTCGTAGACAGGAGGGTCTGGTGGACGTACTCGACCTCGCCAGGTGGCAGTTCGGCCTTACGACCGTGTACCACTTCCTTTTCGTCCCGCTCTCCATGGGCCTGTCGGCGTTCGTCGCCGGAATGCACACCGCGTGGGTGCGCACCGGTGCGGACCGCTACCGCAGGCTCACCCGCTTCTACGGCAAGCTCCTGATCGTCAACTTCGTCCTCGGGGTCGTCACCGGGCTCGTGCAGGAGTTCCAGTTCGGCATGAACTGGAGCGCGTTCTCGCGCTTCGTCGGTGACATCTTCGGCACGCCACTGGCACTGGAGGCGCTGCTGGCGTTCTTCCTGGAGTCGACGTTCCTGGGGCTGTGGGTGTTCGGCTGGGACAAGCTGCCAAGGCGGCTGCACCTGGCCTGCATCTGGATCGTCGCGATGGGGACGCAGCTGTCCGCGTACGTGATTCTCGCCGCGAACTCGTGGATGCAGCACCCGGTCGGTTACCGCATCGACCCCGAGACCGGGCGCGCGCGGCTGACCGACTTCGTCGCCGTGCTCACCAACGACGTGACGGTCGTCGCATACGCGCATGTCCTGGCAGCGAGTTTCATCACCGCCGGTGCGCTCGTCGCCGGCGTCGCGTTCTGGCACCTGGGGCGCGGCAACGAGACGCACGTGTTCCGAACCGCGGCGAAGGTCGCCTGCGTCGTCGTCCTCGTCGCCGGGGTGGCCGCAGTGGGCACGGGAGACCAGCAGCAGCGACTTCTCGGCCAGGAACAGCCGATGAAAACCGCCGCGGCCGAGGCCCTGTACGACACGTCTGGCCCCGCGTCGTTCAGCCTTGTCAAGATCGGCTCGTTCGACGTCCGCGTCCCGAATCTGCTTTCGCTGCTCGAGACGGGGACGCTCGACGGCCGTGTCGAGGGCATGAACGACATCCAGCGCCAGTACGAGCAGGCGTACGGGCCCGGCGACTACCTGCCGAACGTGCCGACGACGTACTGGAACTTCCGGCTGATGATCGGGTTCGGCCTGCTGGCGGTCGGCGTATCCCTGGGCGGCTTGCTGCTGTTGCGCCGGATGCGCAGGCGCGGTGTCCTGCCGCGCGGCCGGTGGGTCGCGCGCGCGGCTCTCGCGTTGCCGTTGCTGCCGTTGCTCGCGAACAGCGCGGGCTGGATCTTCACCGAGACGGGGCGGCAGCCGTGGTTGGCGTTCGGCCTGTTTCGTACGGCCGACGGCGTATCGCCGGGCAGCACGGTGACGACGCTCGCCATCTCGATCGCCGCGTTCGCTCTGCTGTACGGCGCGCTCGCTGTGGTCGAGATCGGCCTGCTCGCCCGCATCGCGAAGCACGGGACCGAGGACGAGCCGGCGGCGGTGCCCGAGCCGGACACCGCCGCGCCGCTGACGCTCGCTTACTAGGGAGAGGAGCCACCTCATGGAGCTGACCACGGTCTGGTTCGTCGTCGTGGCGTTCTTCTGGACCGGTTACCTGGTGCTGGAGGGTTTCGACTTCGGCGTCGGCATGCTGGCGCCCGCGGTCTCGCGTACCGATGCTGAACGCGGCACGGCGCTGCAGACCATCGGGCCGGTCTGGGACGGCAACGAGGTCTGGATGGTCGTCGCGGTCGGCGCGACGTTCGCCGCCTTCCCGCTGTGGTACGCGTCGTTGCTGAGCGCGCTGTACCTGCCGTTCCTGTTCCTGCTGCTGGCCTTGATCGTGCGGGGCGTGGCGCTGGAGTTCCGCGGCAAGCGGGACGACGCGCGCTGGCGGCGCCGGTGGGGACGGGCACTCGTCGTCGGTTCGGTGTTGCCCGCGCTCGTCTGGGGCGCGGTGCTCGCGACCCTGGTCGCCGGCCTACCGGTCGACGCGCATGGCGACTACACCGGTTCGGCATTCGCGGTGTTCGGGCCGGCCGGCGCGCTCGGCGCGGTCGCCGTGCTCGCGCTCTGCCTGCTGCACGGCGCGGTGTTCCTCGCGCTACGCAGCGGCGAACCGTTGCGTACGCGCGCATCGACGCTGGCGCGGCGGTTCTGGCCGCTCGCGCTGCTGGCCGTCGCGGCGTTCCTGGTGTGGGCGCAGTACATGCGCGGTGACGCGGTCACCCTCGCGACGGCGGCCGCGGCGCTGCTCGCGCTCGTCGGTGCGCTCGCCGCGCTGGCACACGGCCGCGAGGGATGGGCGTTCGCCGGTACGGCCGGCGCGATCGCGCTGACGGTCGTGACCGTCTTCGTCGCGCTGTACCCCGACGTGCTGCCCTCCACGGTCGACCCGCGGTGGTCACTCACCGTGCAGGGTGCGGCGGCCAGCCCGTACGCGCTGGGCACGATGAGCGTGGTCGCCGCGGTCTTCGCGCCGCTGGTGCTGCTGTACCAGGCGTGGAGCTACTGGGTGTTCCGCAAGCGGGTGCTGGTGCCCGGATGAGAGCCCTGGACCCGCGGCTGCTGCGGCACGCGCGGTCGACCGCCTGGTACCTCGCGACGTGCGGCGGGGTCGGCACCGCGACGGCGGTGCTGCTGCTCGTCCAGGCCGGCCTGCTGGCGGACGCGATCAGCCGTGCGTTCATCGATGCTGCGGGGCTCGGCGCGCTGCGGGGCACGCTGCTCGCTCTCGCGGCGGTCGTCGTGGCGCGTGGCATCCTGCTGTGGGTCCAGGAGGTCGCGGCGCAGCGGGCGGCCGCACGGGTGAAGTCGGAGCTGCGCAGTCGAGTCCTGGCGCGGGTGGTGGTGCTCGGCCCCGCCTGGCTGACCGGTGTGCGCAGCGGTCAGCTGACGACGCTCACCACGCGCGGGCTGGACGCGCTGGACGCATACTTCGCGCGGTACCTGCCGCAGCTCGTGCTCGCGGTGACCGTGCCCGTGCTCGTGCTCGCGCGGCTGGCAGGCGCCGACCTCGTCAGCGCAGCGATCGTGGCGGTGACCCTCCCGCTCATACCGGTGTTCATGGCACTCGTCGGCATGGCGACGCAGGACAGCGCGCGGCGACGGTGGCGGTCCCTCGCTGTGCTCGCGCACCACTTCGCCGACGTCGTCGCCGGCCTGCCAACCCTGCAGATCTTCGGGCGGGCGAAGGGCCAGGCCGAGGGCGTGCGTCGGGTGACGTCCGCGTACCGGCGGGAGTCGCTCGGATCGTTGCGGATCGCGTTCCTCTCCGGGCTCGTGCTCGAGCTCATCAGCACCGTCGCCATGGCGCTCGTCGCGGTAGGCGTCGGCGTGCGACTCGTGGACGGCAGCATGGACCTCGGCACCGGACTGCTGGTGCTACTGCTCGCGCCCGAGGCGTACCTGCCGCTGCGCCAGGTGGGCACACACTTCCATGCCAGCGCCGACGGGCTCGCCGCCGCGGAGGAAGCCTTCGCGGTGCTGGAGGCACCGTTGCCGAAGGCGGGAACGGACACCCACGTGCCCGACCTGCGCGCGAACGCCCTGGCCGTACGCGACGTGACCGTCCACTACCCCGACCGTGCCGGCCCGGCGGTCGACGGCGCGAGCTTCACGGTCGTGCCAGGGGAGCTCGCCGCGCTGACCGGACCGAGCGGGTGTGGCAAGTCGACGCTGCTCGCCGTGCTGCTCGGGTTCGTCACGCCGGACGAGGGCCGCGTGCTCGTCGGCGACGTGGAGGTGAGCGAGCTCGACCCGGACGTCTGGCGGCAGTCGGTCGCATGGGTGCCGCAGCACCCGTACCTGCTCCCCGGGACGGTTGCCGACAATGTGCGCCTCGGCGCTCCGGACGCGTCTGACGTCGCGGTCCGCGCTGCGCTGCGTACTGCAGGTGCGGCGGGGCTGGATTCCGGGACCCGCGTGGGGGAGGCGGGCAATGGGCTGTCCGCCGGGCAGCAGCGCCGGGTCGCGCTCGCCCGCGCGCTGGTACGCCCGGCTCCGTTGCTGCTGCTCGACGAGCCGACGGCCGGGCTGGACGCGGACACCGAGGCCGAGGTGCTGCGTGGCCTGCGGGGCTCCGGACGTACCGTGCTCGCCGTCGCGCACCGCCCCGCCGTGCTCGCCGCGGTGGACCGGGTGGTGCGGCTCGACGAGCAGGCGATGGCGGTGGCGTCGTGAGCGTCTGGGCATTCTTACGACCGGATCGCTCCTCGGCGGTGCGGCTCGGCGTCGCGTTGCTCGCCGGGTGCGCGGCTGCCGGCAGCGGAATCGCGTTGCTCGCGACGTCCGGCTGGCTGATCTCGCGTGCCGCGCAGCATCCGCCGGTGCTCGCGCTCATGGTTGCGATCGTGGGCGTGCGGGCGTTCGGGCTCGGACGCAGTGTCCTGCGGTACGTCGAGCGCCTCGTCGGGCACGACGCCGCGTTCCGCGTGCTGGGGCGGCTGCGTGGTCTGGTGTATGCGCGCCTCGCGCGCCTCGGCCCGGTCGGGTTGGCGCGGTACCGGTCCGGTGACCTCGGCGCGCGGCTGGTCGAAGACGTCGATGCGGTGGTCGACCTGCTGTTGCGCGCGGTGCTGCCGCTGCTGCTTTCCGTCCTCGTCGCCGGTGGCGCATGCGTCGTCGTCGGGGTGCTGCTGCCGAGCGCCGGTCTAGTGCTCGCCGTAGCCGTCTTTCTCGTGCTGGTGTCCGTACCGCTTGTCGGTGCGTACCGCGCCCACCGCTCGGCCGGGGCGAGTGCGTCGCTGCGCGGCGGTCTGGCGACGGCGACGACCGAGCTGCTGCACGGGCTGCCCGACCTGGTCGCCGCGGGTGCGGCGGGTTCGGCGC
>JBOHBN010000355.1:0-6130 GCA_050698355.1 Streptosporangiales bacterium
GCTCTCGCAGCAGTCCTCCGCCGATCGGCACGACACGTTCCTTACCGCCCTTCCCCCGCACCCGTAGTTCCGGTTCGGTGTCGCCGGTGATGTCGGCGCGGTCCAGCGAGGCGATCTCGACGCAGCGGAGCCCCGCGAACGCGGCGAGCGCGACCCACGTCCGCAGCTCCTCACCGCCGGCGGCGAGCGCCAACTCGAGGTCGTCCTCGGGCATCGGCCGGGGCCGGCCACGCGCGACGCGGGGGAGGTGCAGCGCCACGGACGGGTCGTCGCCGCGGACACCGGCCTGCACCATCCAGGCGCAGAGGTCACGGGTGTGCTGCCGGTACGACCGCTGAGTCTGCGGTGACCGCCGCGTCCACTGGTGCTGTTCGATCTCGGCGAGGTCGTTCGTGGTCATGGTGGCGAGGTCGTAGCGGCGGGCGAGGATGCCGGCGACGAGTAGCCGCACCGTGATGGTCGCTTCGGCGAGGCGGCGAGCGTGCAGGTCGGCGCGGTACGCGGTGAGCATGTCGGTCACGGTGGGACTCCAGGACGGGTGGGGGGGAGTCCAAGATGCCGCTACCGGCGGAGACTGGTCATGCACTTTGCGATACTCGGCCGGATTGTTACCGCCGGGATGTACGGTGCGTGAACGCTCGCTAGCGGTGACGAGCCGCAGGTGCCCGTTCATGCTGTCGATCCGAGCTGAGCAAGCGAGGTAAGTGGCGCGACATGCCGCGCGACACGCCGGAACGGCAGCAGTGACCCGATAGTAGCCACCCCGCTGGTGCCGTCATCCGGTCCGCTGGCCGGGACGGTGCCGTGCCGCAGCCACTGGTGTGACACGCCACACCGCAGCGCCCATAGCCGCAGAGTCTGAGGCGACGGTTCGATCCGACCGTTGATCCATGTGCTGACCGTGTTACGTCCCACCTCCAGGTAGTCGGCCATCTGACCGGGGCCGACTCCTGCATGGCGTAGTGCCCTACGCATCCGGTCGGGCAGCTCCCACGGAGGAACGATGCCTGCGCTCGGTTGCTCACTCATGTAATGAGCGTTGCACAGGGTATGGCTAGTTGGCAAGTACCGCTGAGAGAGAATCTTCGGCACACCGCCAGATTGATACTGCTTGTGTACTTGCAGTCCGTCGCAAATCATGCGACGCTCGTTACATCATGGAGACGACATACATCGGCACCGCCGAAGCGGCCGAGGTCCTCGGCTGTCACAAGGTCACCGTCATCCGCTGGGTCGAGCAAGGGCGGCTAGCCGCTAAGAAGCTGCCTGGCGAGAACGGTCCCTATCTCTTCGACCGCGCCGACGTAGACGCCCTCGCCGCCCGCCTCGCAGACGAGAAGGACGCGTCATGAAACTCGACGCGATCACCATCACCGGCCGGCACCGGCACAGCATGGGCGACATCGCCGGACTCGCCGAGTCGATGAACACCGTCGGGCTGCTCCAGCCCGTCGTCGTCACCGGCGACCGCGCCCTTGTCGCCGGCGCCCGCAGGCTCGCGGCAGCGCGCTCCCTCGGCTGGGACGAGATCGATGTCCGCGTCGTCGACACCCTCGATGACGCCGCCGCGCTGCTGCGGGCCGAGCGGGACGAGAACACCTGCCGCAAGGACTTCACCCCGTCCGAGGAACACGCGGTCTACCAGGCGCTGCTCGAGTTGGAGAAGCCGAAGGCGAAGCAACAGCAGGGCACACGGACAGACCGGACAGGCGAACTTCCTCCGCAATCCGGAAGAAGTTCAAGAGAGCGTGCAGGTCAAGCCGTCACCGGCAAGCAGCGTGGGCATGAGCGCCTCGACAAGGTGGGCCGTCTCAAGGGCATCACCGCCGACGACACCCAAGCCGAACGCATCCGCGACGCCGCAGCTAAGGCACTCGACGAGATCGACGCCACCGGGAAAGTCGACGGGGCATACCAGAAGTTCACGAAGGCCGAGAAGGCCGAGAACGACCGACCGCTGAACGACTGGGTGCATGGCGGCGAAGACGCCCAGCGCGTGGAGTTCCAGGCCGCCTTCGCCCGCAGCATCCTCCGCGCACACAAGGCGGTCCTCGACTGGGACGTGCAGACCGTCGCCGATCTTGCCGAGCACGAACAGATCGACTCATTGCAGGAGCTGGCCAAGTCGTTCTCCAGTTTCGCCGCAGATGTCCGCAAGAAGCGCGGTGGCCTACGAGTCGTCGGAGGAGGAACGAAGTGAAGCACTGGAGCGACGATGACCGCGTCGAGCACGAGAACGCCACCGAGGAGGCGTGGGCGGTCGGAAGTAATGACGCGGAACGCACGGATGAGTTTCTGCGCATCCTGCGTGATGCCGAACAGGCACAGCGCCGATGGGCCGAGGACGTTCTGACGGCCGCGTTACGCGACGGAGCATGGAAACACCTCAAGGAACGCCATAAAGCAGTCAATCGCAATACCGTCACGTTCGCCAACCGTGCTCACTCGGTGCCGAGCATCGGCGGCGCTCGTATCAAGACGGTGGACGGGCAGCAATGGGAGCAGCTCGACTTCGCCGACATGGACCGCGAACAGCTACTTGCCCAACAGCGGCAGACCGAGGACCAGGCATTCGCGGCACGACGCACTAACCACCACATCCGGCGGCATCTCGCACTTCTTGATCAGCGCCCGGATGCCGCCACGCCACGAGAGGCCGCACGACTGCTCGGCATCGACCTCCCAGCCTGGCTGGCAGAGGAGAGCTCCTAGAACCCCGACGGCGGTCCTGCGTGACCCCCCGAGCACCGGGACCGCCGCCGGCTCCACAACAACACCAGACAAGCCGAAAGCCCCCAAGCCGCGGCCAAGCGCATCGGGGGCTTCCAGACGAAAGAAGGATACCAATGGCGAACCTCGAATGGCGCAAGGATGCTGTGCAGGGACTGATCGAGCGGCTGCGTGATCTCCGTCCGATTCGTGACCTGGAACCCGAAGTTCTCGACGCCGAAGTGTCAATGACGGTGTCCGACCTCAAGTCGGGGGAGCTAGCAGCGGCGATGGCCGCCGACAGCAAGACCGGCACGCTGACCGAGGCGATCGAGGAGGGCTACCGGCCCGGCGAATGGGACCCGGCCAGCCACGACGCCAAAACCAGCGCCGACGTCGGCGGCGACGGCTGGTACGTGCACTGCCCGACATGCGGCCACTGCGGGCACTATGAGTCCTTCGACGCGGCTGACGCGTACGCCCGCCACCACACCGACGTCATCGCCGCGACCCGGGAGGCCACACGATGAGCCTCTCACTCGCGCTGGCGACACCACTATTCGCGTTCGCGCTGGCTGCGGTCATCGCCGCGATCGTCGTCGCCGTCACCTACATCGCCCGGCGGCGCCGGTCGACGCACCACCCGCGCCCCGGCCGTCGCCGCACCACCGACGCGGACGGCAACCCCCGACCCGTTGGACTAGTCGGTTCCGCACCACTACGCCGCAAAGACATCCCGCTACCGCGGCTCAGGCACTACCACGCCGGTATGGCGGCGGCCGCGCCGTGGCTGCGGTTCGCGGTCCTCGCCGCGCTCCTGGTCAGCGTCGTCGAATGGACCGACCCCGCCGGCTGCGCGTCGCAGCTGCAGCAGCCACCCGCCCAGGTCCAGACCTCGCAGCGGCATGCGTTCACCACGGGCACGGCCGACGGCCGCGCCACCATCCGCGGCTACAACCACGCCTTCAGCGGCACCGACAGGAGGCCATGACCATGCACTACCTACTGATCACTGCCGCGGTCTGCGTGTTCGTCGGCGTCCCCTGCCTGATCGCGGTCGCCCGCGACAAGCTCGCCGAACTACAACGCTGCCACCAGATCGAGGAAGCGCTTGCCGCCGAGGGGGAACGGCAACGCGACCGCGAAGCGTTCGAACGCTTGATTCATCCATCGGCCGGTAACGGCTTATGCGACATCGACAAGGAGTGGCGCTGATGAACCGCATCCTCACCGCCGACCAAGTCGAAGTCGGCCGCGTCATCCACGACGGCTGGACCGAGGAGGACAACCGATGAGCGACACCGACGCTGCGCGCGGCTGGTACGACACCGTCGACTGGCAGGCCCTCGCCAGCCAGTTCGACCAGACCACCACCGACATGATCCACCGCGAACATGCAGACCTGCGCGGGTCAGCGTTCACCGCCGAGGCGCTCCGCCGCGTCCTCGCCAACCCCGGCAGCGGACTCACCCCAACCGCCGAACACGAGCACACGCCGTGGGCACCGTGATCAACTACCCGAGGCCCGTCCACACCATCGCGAAATGCCCCTGCGGCAACTCCTGGTTCAACACCAGAATCGCGATCGACGCAGCCAGCTCCACCGCCGCCGCATACATGCTCCCGGTCACATGCACCGAATGCGGCACGCCCTTCCACCCACCCCGACGCCGAGGAGAGCTGATGCAGACCACGTGGAAAACCGAACTCGCACAAACCATGCAGGAAACCGGCGACACGTCACCGGTCATCGCGTACGCACCCGACGAGGCCGCATTCGACATCCAGTTCGAGAACGGCGGCTCGAACGGCCCAGACGTCCTCGCCTGGACCAAGACCCGCGTCTACTTCCCCGTCGTCTACGACGGCGCGGAATGGCTCGGGTCCGCGCCACGCAACCCGCAGGCCTACGGCCAGCACCACGTCGGAGGCAAATAGTGACCGCCGCGCACACCGAACGCGACCCCGCATTCGAGTTATCGGGCGAGGACCGCGCCGCCATCCAGCGAATGAAAGGACAGCGACTGTGACCCCCGAACGGCGCGAGGCACGCGAGCAGCTCATCGACTACCTCGACAACGAGGTCGCCGTGGACTGGCTCATCGATCACGTGGAAACCGTAGCCAGAGCGACCGGCGCCCGCGTGAGGACCGAACGCTACGGCACCACGTGGCGCAACGACGAACCAATCAAAGACGCCGGAACGCGCATCGAAATGGTGCTGCAGGTTGATGACGAGGCCAAGCCGTGACCCCTGATGACAGGCAGCAGGCATACGACGAGCTGCGCCAAACCCTCTACGACGGTTACGACAAACCGTCTCTAAAAGGCCCCTATCAGCGGCGGGCGCTTGACGCCGCACTAAACGCGGTCCTCGCCCGCCCCGACCTGATCCGCGCTGCGCTCGGCATGACGCTCTGGTCCGTCGAGTTCCGCACCCACGACGGCGCTACACGCGTCTCCCGCGACGAGCCAGACGCCGACCAAATACGGAAACTGTGGGCCACGCCGTGGCAGCCAACCGGCGAAGACCCCGAAGCCGAGGCCGAGTTCTGGCGCGACCACTACGACCAGGCCACCGACGACGCCGAACGCGAGGCAGGTGCATGGTGAACGGCCGCCTCGCGGTCGCTGCTGCCGCCGCCACCGGCGCCGCCACAGTCACCGCCCTCCTCGCCGTGGTCGCGTGGCGGGCCTGGACCATCCACACCGCCCACACCGCACTCGGCCACTACGACACCCAGGAGAACTAGCCATGGCAGTTATCGAACCCGGAGCAACACCGACCGCCGCGGTCACGCAAGCCATCGGCGCAGCATCAATGTGCTGGGAACACGTCCACCGCGCCGGACAGTTCCGCTCCGACGAGGCACGGCAGATCGTCGACGAGCTGTGCGCCTACCTCGGCTTCCCCGACAGCACCGTCAGCGAGCAGCAATGACCGCGCCCAGCCTCGCCGACATCGACACCGACGACACCGACACCGTCGCCATCCACTGGCCCTGGATACAACCCACCGACGACACGCCCTGCCTCGACGGGTGCCTGGTCACGATGGAGATCGACTGATGGGCGCGCTCACGTTCACTGTCCTCGGCACACCAGCCCCACAAGGCAGCAAGCGAGGCTTCTACAACAGCCGCCTCCGCCGCGTGCAACTCGTCGACGACAACAAGACCGCTCTGCAGGACTGGCGAGGCGACATAGTCCGCGCCGCCACCGAGGCGCTCCCCGGCACCGGCGACCCCGCCGCCGACCTCGGACAGCCAATGTTCACCGGCGCGGTCCGCGTCGACATCGAGTTCCGCTTCAACCGGCCCAAATCACACTACGGAACCGGCGGCAACGCGCACCTGGTCAAAGCCTCAGCGCCGCTGTTCCCCACCGGGAAACCCGACGCTGACAAATTGTTGCGCTCAGT
>JBOHBN010000356.1:0-1088 GCA_050698355.1 Streptosporangiales bacterium
GGCAGACATCACCGACCGCGGCTCCATGAACGCCGGGATCAGCCGCTGCTGGCGGTAGCGGCGCTTGACGCGTACCTCGGCCCCGGCGAACGCCTCGTTGACCGAGCCGCCGCTGCCCGCCTCGCCGGAGTCGAACGTCCAGGTGAACGCGCGGTTCGTGCCCTTGTCCGGATGCACGAGGTCGGCGCCGTCGGCGAGCGCGGCCTCCATCTCGGTGACGACCGGCAGCGGCTCGTAGTCGGCTTCGATCGCCTCGACGGCGTCGGCCGCCGCGTACGCGCTCGTCGCCACGACGACCGCCACAGGCTGGCCCACGTGCGTGACCGTGTCGACGGCGAGCGCCGGGTGGTCGGGCAGCACCATGTCCGGCGTGACCGGCCACGCGCACGGCAGGCTTCCCTGCTCGGCGGCGAGGTCGGCGCCCGCGAACGCCGCCACAACGCCCGGCTGCTCGCGCGCCGGCGAGACGTCAACGTTCGTGATCCGCGCATGGGCCATCGGGCTGCGCAGGATCGCCATGTGCATCAGGCCGGGCAACGTCAGGTTGTCGGTCCAGCTCGTCCGCCCGGTGACGAGGTGCTCGTCCTCCTTGCGCGTGCGCGCCTGGCCGATCTCGGTGACCGGCTCCTGCAGCGTAGTCATGCCCGTACCCCCTCACCGGCTTTGTCCGCGGCCTGCTGGACCGCGCGCACGATGTTCTGATAGCCGGTGCAGCGGCACAGGTTGCCTTCCAGGCCCTCGCGGATCTCCGCCTCGGACGGGTGCGGGTTCTCCCGCAGCAGGTCGAGCGACGCCATGATCATCCCCGGGGTGCAGTAGCCGCACTGCAGCGCGTGCTTGTCGTGGAACGCCTGCTGCAGCGGGTGCAGCGCGCCGTCGTGTGAGAGCCCTTCGATCGTGGTGATCTCGCAGCCGTCCGCCTGGAGGGCCAGCATGTTGCAGCTCTTGACGCTCAGGCCATCCACGTCCACGGTGCAGGCGCCGCAGTTACTGGTGTCGCAGCCGACGAGCGTGCCGACCTTGCCGAGCTGCTCGCGCAGGTAGTAGACGAGCAGCGTCCGAGGTTCCACCTCGTCGCTATAGGAAAC
>JBOHBN010000357.1:0-3710 GCA_050698355.1 Streptosporangiales bacterium
CGCCAGGATGAACCGAGTGACCGCGTCATGGTGGTCGCCGACGTCGTCGGCAAGCACGTCGAGCCGGTAACGCTCGGCAGCGAGCGGTGCGACGATCGCCGCGTCGTACGCCTCGTACCCCGCCACCTCGGCCGCCGCCGCCGCCGTCGACGCGAGGGGCACGAACGCCGCATCGGGCAGGTTCGCTGCAACCCACGCTCGGCACTGCGCTGCCGCATGCGGATGGGTTGCCAGGCTGCGTACCTTCTCCGTGGTCATCCCGGGACGCGCGACGAGCACGAACCGTACGGGGAGCAGGACCTCCCGGGTGATGACAAGCGGTTCACCGGTCGCGAGCTCGTCGAGCGTAGCGGGCACCGCACCCTCCACGGAGTTTTCGATCGGCACCATCGCCGCGCTCGCCATGCCGCGGCGTACCGCGTCGAGCGCCGCGGGCACGGTCTGGTACGGCTGCAAGGCGCCAGCACCGGACACCGCGGGGAGCTGCCGCAACGCCTCTTCGGTGAATGTCCCCTCAGGACCGAGATAGGCGAAGCTTGCGGGTGGCACTCCGGGCATGCGGCGAGGCTACCGCCGGGTTCATCCCCGAGTGACAGGCACCTCGACGCGGGACCCTTGACGCGGACAGCGGGCACCAAGAGACCCAGGAGTTCCCGCTTTCGCCCCACGATCTTGGGAGGTGGGACCGCCGCCTGGCTCGGGGCGTCTCCTAACGGCGGCCCCCACCGGCTTATGAGGGAGGCGGTGCCACGGGTGATCGGTGTCCGAGACCACCGCGCCCGGTGCCCCCGTCTGGTCCGCCGGTCAGGGCGCGCCCGACGGACCCGCGAGGGTCGCTAAACGTCGACCATGGGCATCGGTGAGCGTCCGCGTTCGGGTCGTCCCGCTGCCAGGAACGCCCACAATGCAAGGGCAAGACCTTGACGCCCTGGCCAGCCGAACCAAACGTCCGGCTCCGCGAGCTGATCACGGAGGCGGGGTTCTTCCACAAGGGCCTTGCCCGTCGCGTGAACGACGTGGGGTTGGCGCACGGCCTGATGGGCACGGCGTACGACCACAGTTTCGGTGATCAGGTGGCTGGGAGGTCAGCGGCCCAAGTCGCCGGTGCCGGATGTGATCGCGAAGGTGTTCTCAGCGAGGCTGGGTCGTCCAGCCACCGCAGCCGACGTGGGGATGCGGCCGGACGAGGTACGGGCTTACTTGGGGCTGGAGTTCCCGTTGAGATGGCAGGAGAGCGTGCGGACCGTCACCAGACTGTGGAAGAGCGACCTGAACCGCCGTGCCTTTCTGGTCAGAGCTGGCTACGCCGTTGGGGCGTTCGCCACGCCAGCGATGCGGTGGCTGACCGCTCCCAGTGACGAGCCACCACCGGGGCCGGGCCGCAACGCGTCGGGCCTCGCGATGTCGAGGCCGCCCGTGAGGTCACCGTGTTGTTCCGGAAGCTGGACAACCGTATGGTCGATGGGTACACCCGCGGTCAAGTGTTCAACCAGACTCTGCTCGCGACGATTCACGCCGAGCAGGGCGAAGTCGAGCGAGCGTGCGCGATCGGCTGCCAGGCGGCAGAACTCACCGTCGACCTGAAGTCGCAACGCGCTCGGCGTCGGCTGACTGAGCTACGCGACCACCTCGGGTCGTACACGTCGCTCCCCGAGGTTCGGGACCTCGCTGAGCGGACCCACGTGTTCAGCGGGAGCTGAGCACGTGAAGCACCGCGATCACGGTGGTGGCGCCGACGACCTCGCCCGCGGCGATCATCGCCGGCACATCTCGAATCGGGAACCATTGCACGTCACTAGTACTACAGCGCTAGATCATTTGGCTCTGGTGGCATCGGTGCAGGTCAGGACGCTTGCGACGTTGCTGGCTTGGGTTCGGGACGGGTGCCGGCGCGGTGAGGGCTGCGAGTGCCGGGCCGGTGACACCGCCGGTGGTGCGGGGGGCATGGTTTGCCGGCTGCGGGGCCGGCATGCCGCGGTGCTGGAATGCTGTGCGAGTGGGCCAGCGCGCCGTTTTCCTTTCACGAATTTGGTGCGGAGGGTGGAGTCGTTTCGGCGCGCCTCCGATAAACTCACCGTAGTTTCTGTGACGATACCCGTATGAGTTTATCGTCAAGCAATGACCGCAGCGTTGTGTATGATGGGGCCGTGACACGCGAAGACCTGCAGGTATGGGAATCTGAGCTGGGAAGCTTGTTGGCACGGCTGTTCCGGTTGTTTTACCGGACGGAGTCTAAAAGGCACGCCGAACAGTACTTCCGGGGGCTGTTGTCGCCGCTGGCGCGGAAAAACGGATGGACGATCGCCGAGCACGTGGGGGAACAGGAGCCGACGGCGTTGCAGCGGTTGTTGAACCTGTCGCCATGGGATGCTGACCAGGTGTTGGCGCTGAACCGCGAGTATGCGATGGAGCATCTGGCCTGCCCGGAGGCGGTCCTGGTCGCCGATCCCACCGGGTTCGCGAAGAAGGGCGCCAAGTCGGTCGGGGTGCAGCGGCAATACTCCGGCACCCTGGGCCGGGTCGACAACTGTCAGATCGGCACGTTCTTGGGCTATGTCACCCCAGGCCGGGACCGAGTGCTGATCGACCGGCGGCTCTACATGCCAGCGGGTTCGTGGCTGGCCGACCCGGATCGCTGCGCCCAGGCCGGCGTCCCCGCCGACCTGGTGTTCAAGACCCGCCCGCAGCAGGTCATCGACATGATCACCTCGGTGCGCCAGGCCGGGGCGCCGTTTACCTGGTTCACCGCGGATGAGGAGTTCGGCGGCAACCCGGGGCTGTGTCACTACCTGGCCGACGCCCGGATCCCGTATGTGATGGCGGTGCCGAAGAACACCGGGTTCACCGACCCCACCGGCCGGCGAGTGCAGCTCGACACCCTCGCGCCACGGCTGCGCCGTAACGCCTGGTCTCGCCGCGCCTGTGGTATCGGCACGAAAGGGTACCGGGTCTATGACTGGGCGCTGATCGACTCTGCCGGCCCCGATCACCAGTACATGATCCGCCGGCCCATCGACGACAGCGATGAGCTCGCCTTCTACCATTGCTTTAATCCGAGCCACACAGGCTTCGGTGAACTAGTAAACGTTGCCGGTGCGCGCTGGCCCATCGAAGAGCTATTCGAATCCGGTAAGAACGAGGTCGGACTGGACAACTACCAAGTCCGCACCTGGAATGCCTGGCACCGGCATATCACCCTCGCCATGCTCGCCCAAACTTTTCTCGCCATCACCGCACATAAGACCAAAAAAGGGGGGGCCAAATAACCGGGCCGCTAAACCTCAACGACAATCTGCCCGACGATCCGACCGAACCCCAAACCGCGCCACCTATTCACCGACGCCTCATCGACCTCACCCTGGCCGAGATACGCCGACTCCTCAACCTCGCCCACCGCCGCAAAGACGCCATCACCCACGGCCTGCACTGGTCAACCTGGCGTCGCTGGCATCAAGCCATCGCCCGCAGAGGCCACGTGAGGCGGCACCTGCGACTACAGATGCTAATGATCTAGCGCTGTAGTACTAGCTTGATTCGCCGGGGTGGGGCGCTGCTTGTCGCGATCCTCGTCGGGGTCAGCACTGCCGCCATCGCTCGGGCGCCGGCGGCGCAGGCCCAGGCTCACGTACGGTGGATGCCTGGCTCGCTGCGCGAGGTTCTGAACGCCGGCCCGGGCTTTTACACCTACGCGCCGTCAGTGATCGCATCCC
>JBOHBN010000358.1:0-4823 GCA_050698355.1 Streptosporangiales bacterium
GCCGTGGACCTCGTACCCGGCGTCCCGGCTCAGCGTGCCCGCGGCGGACTCCACGGCGTCGCGGTCACGGTCGAGTAGGACCACGGTGTCGCCGCGCTCGGCGTAGTCGGCTGCGATGGCGCGCCCGAGGGCGCCGGCGCCGCCGGTGATCACGGCGACGGGCGGGAGTGCGGCGGCACCGCTCACGACGTCACCCCCACGCGGGAGGTGGCGGCCGGTTCGAACTCGCCGTGGCGGCGCAGGTAATCGGCGTCGAACCGCAGCGTCTCGGCAGTGGGGCGGTCCGTGCTGAGGTCTTCCACCGCGATCCATCCCCGGTAACCAGCCTGATCGAGGATCCGGAGCAGCAGGGGCACATCGAGCACCCCGTCGTCGAGGGGAGCCCATCGATGTCTCCATGCCCCGCCGTCATGTGGACGGGCGAACACGGCGTTCTTGAGGTGCACGTGGGCCAGGTACGGCCCCAGGATCTGCAGGGCCATCCTGTGGTCCTCGTATCCCTCGACAATCACGTTGCCGGCGTCGTAGATGACTCCGATCGCGTCCGGTGGGAGCCCCGCGACGGCACGGGCCGCCAGCGACGCGCTGGGGCAGAGCGTCCCGTGGTGCATCTCCAGTAGGCCACGCACCTGATAATGCTCGGCAAGCGCGGACACCTCGGCCAGGTAGTTCCTGGTGGCCAGCATGAGTTCGGGAAAGCCGTCGAGCTCCGGTGCCGGTGCGCGAAGGCGAATGTGTGAGGCGCCGGCCGTGGCGGCCAGCGCCATCATCTGCTCGACCCCGTCGAGGTCTCCTACTTGTAGGTAGGGGTTGAGGCCGACCACGGTCAGTCCCGCCGCGGCGCATGACGCGGCCACGGCCCTCACGTCATCGAACGTGGGACGGACGGTGCAGTAGTTGTTGCTTCGAAAGTCGGCGTCGCCGTGGGTAGCGACCTGGTCGGACACCCGCCATTCGATTCCCGTATAGCCAGCTCGTGTGGCCTCGGTGATCGCACGGTCCGGAGTGAGGTCGGCAAGACCTACGGAACAGAGCCCCAGCTTCATCGATCGCCATCCCCTTCCTGCGGTTCGTAGGTATGTCGCGCGGTAGATAGCCGCTCGGATTCCCTCAAGTAGACGGGCGGTCTGTGCCTGTGTCCAAGACTTCCTTGGCAACCTCGATATGCTTCACAGGCATGCCTGGATGAGGGAGTGGTGATGGAATTACGGCATTTGCGGTATTTCGTGGCGGTGGCCGAGGAGGGAGCGGTCAGCCGCGCCGCACAGCGGCTGCTGCTCTCCCAGCCGTCGTTGAGCAGGCAGCTGGCGAGCCTGGAGCATGAACTGGGTGTGCAGCTGCTGCGCCGCACCGCTCGTGGCGTGCAGCTCACCCCGGCAGGCGAGGCCCTGCTCCAGCACGCACACCAGGTACTCGCCATGGCGGAGTCGACACGGGAGATCGTCTCCGGTAGCACTCGGGTCCGGCAAACGGTCTCGGTCGGGGTACCGCCAGGGGCGGACGGATCCTGGCTCGTGCGAATGGCCGACGCCGTGCGCGGCGCGGTCCAGTACGCGGCGCTCGACTACGTGGAAGCCAACAGCTCCGAGCAGTTGCGCATGCTGCGGCAGGGGCGGCTGGACGCATGCCTGGTCCACCAGTCGCCGCCCAACGATCACCTCTCCTGGAAGCTGCGGAGGGAACCGCTGGGCATCGCTGTGCGACCAGAACACCCCTTGGCCGGCAAGCCCGGTTACGTCCTGCACGATCTGGATGGCATGCGGGTGCTGCTGCATTCCCAGGATCAGGTGCCGACCCAGCAGCATGGCCTGATCGCGGCGGTATTGGCCGCGAACGTCCGCCCGGTCTGGCATTTCGCTCAGTTCACCGAACACGCCTACGCCAGCGCGTACGTGGCCGAGGCGGACGCCGTACTCGTGGGAGCGCACACCGCGGCGACCCAACTCGCCGGATGGCGTTGGGGCGAGCTGACCGATTTTCCGCTTGCGATGACGACGTGGCTGGTCACAGAACGCCATACCCGCACGGTCGTGCGCACGGTAGCCGGGGTACTGCGTGACTTTCACTCGGCGCAGTGACCCGTCGACGCCCGCTCGGTCGGGTACGTACGACGTCGGCTCGACGGGGCCGGTGAGTTCGATCGCGCGGCGGCGCGCCGGCGGTGCCGGCTGAACCAGTAGCTGATCCCTGCTGTGAGCACGAAGATGCCAGCCTCATACAGCATGGCGTCGCCGAACGCGGTCGCGTAGTTGGCTGCCGCGAAGTAGACGAGTCCTGCCAGGGTCACGCCGATGGTCCCGCCCAGTTGCTGGGCAGTGGGCAGCAGCCCCGAAACCGAGCCGGTGGCCTCCGAAGCGATGCCAGCGAGGACGAGCGAGAACACCGATGCTGTGAAGACGCCGAACGACGCGCCGCCGATCGCCAGCAGCGGTAGCGTGGCCCACCGGTAGCCCGCCGCGCCGATGACCGGCGCGAGACACACCATCACCAGTGCCAGTATCGCGACGGCCACGGTGAGCAGCGGGGTGCCGTAGCGGCGAGCCAGGCGCGCGGAGACCCGGCTGCCGATGATCGCGGCGGCAGCGAAAGGCATCGAGGTCAGGGCTGCCGTCACGGGCGAGTAACCCAGCCCGGCTTGCAGGTAGAGCAGCAGGAGATAGGTGAACGACGGCACGCCTGCGTTGAAGACGAACACCAGCAGCAACCCCGCCACCGTGGCCCGGTCGCGGAACACCGCCGGATGCAGCAACGGCTCCGAGCTGCGTCGTTGGGTTCGCACGAACAGGACCAGCGCCGCGGCGGCACCCACGAAACACAGCCAGGTCCACATCGGCCAGTTCATATCGCGGCCCAGCGTCAGCGGGAAGATCAGCAGTCCCAGCCCGGCGGCGGCGAGCGTGGCTCCGGCCCCGTCCAGCCGCGGTCGGCCGGCAGCACGGTCGGTGGGCAGCGCGTGCGAGCCCAGCAATGCTAGTAGGCCAACGGGAAGGTTGACCAGGAAGATCAGGCGCCAGCCGAGCCCGAACAGGTCGGCATTGAGCAACACACCCCCCAGTAGCGGGCCGGTGAGCGACGCGATGCCCATGGTGGCTCCGAGCAGACCGAGCGCATGCGACCGCCGCCGGGCGGGAACGGCGACCTGGATGAGGGACAGCACCTGGGGAGCCATCACGCCGCTACTCGCGCCCTGCAGCAGGCGCGCCGCGATGAGCACCTCCACGGTGGGAGCCAGCGAGCAGGCCAGGGAGGCGACCGTGAACGTGGCGATACCCACCAGGAACAGTCGCCGGTAGCCGTACCGGTCCCCCATCCGGGCGGCCACGATCAGCAGGCACGCGTAGGTCAACGTGTAACCGGCCAGCACCAGCTGCACGGTGTCCGCGGTCGTGTGCAGGTCACGTTGCAGGGAGGAGATGCCGACCTGAACGATCGTGACGTCGAGTAGCTGCATGAAGGTGGCGGTCAGTACCACCGGCAGCAGCAGGGGGTGGACCGGCCGTGATGAGCCCGTCATCGAGGTCTCCCATCGCGTTGCGACACGGAACACAGGGCATGACGCCCTGCTGGGGACAGGACGTCAGCGCCCGGTGGACATCAGGGCCGCGGCGAGTTCGGCGGGGCGGGCCGCGAAGGGTGAGTGGCTACCCGGCAGGCCGCGGACGGTGAACGGGTGGTCCGGCATGGCCGCGTCCGCCTCGGCGATCATCAGGTCCTGCATGGCCGGCGCCGACGCCCGGTCATCGGCGCACCGGAGGAAGGTGCGCGGGATACTCCCCCACCGCTTCCTGGTCACGGTGACCGGGGTGGTCGGAATGGCTACCGGCAGGTCGGGACTCAGAACGTGCCGCCACCGGTCGAAGGACGTGACGGGAAGGTCGTGATAATGGGTCTGCCGCAGCTCCTCGACGTATGCCGGGTCGGACGACATCGGGTTGATGCGGAAGGCGCCGAGCACCTCGGGATCGCCCACCATCAGGCCCGCTCCGAGGGCGGTTTCGGTCTGCTCCGGTGAGCTGAGGTAGTCGACGAAGCGGGGGCGGCCCGCTGGTACGAACGCCGAGAGGTACGCCAGCCGATCCACCAGTTCAGGCGCCTGTTCGGCGGCCGCGGACGCGGGCCCGCCGCCGGCGCTGTGCGCGACCAGGACGACGCGCTGATGCGAGCGAACCGCGCGCAACGCTTCCACGATCGCGTCGGCGCAGTCGTCCATCGTCAGACCGGCCAGCTCCGACGTCGCCGTTTCGAACCTGCCTTGCCCGGGCTCGAGGTAGCCAGGGGGCAGCGGTGCGTGGAACCCGTGTCCTGGCAGGTCGAGCGCGAGAGTCGCCGCGCCGAGCTCGGCAAGGCAGCGTTGGGTGGCCGCCCACTGCCAGGAGGCGTGCCAAGCACCGTGGACGAACACGAAGGCGGTGTCGTGGGACAGGGTCGACGGAGAACTCATGCTAGGTCACTTTCAGCTCGGGGTGCGGGTCGTTCCATGAACCAGTCCACCCCGGTGACATCCCGTTATCCACCGAAATATCTCCCACGCCATGTCGCAATACCCTCCGGATATCGTCCCTGGTAGAGCGGACCTATAATCGGGGGGTGGAAGCACGACATCTGCGCTATGCGATCGCGCTGGCCGAACAGCAGCACTTCGGGCGGGCGGCCAAGGCCATCGGCATCGCGCAGCCACCCCTGTCCAAGCAGATCGCGGCCTTGGAATCCGAACTCGGCACGCGACTGTTCGACCGCACGCCGCGCGGTGCGTTCCCCACCGCCGCCGGCGAGGCGTTTCTTGCCAGGGCACGGCGATCGCTGGCCGAGATGGCCGCCGCCGC
>JBOHBN010000359.1:0-4523 GCA_050698355.1 Streptosporangiales bacterium
CTTGCCGTCGAAGTCGCACATGAAGAAGTTGAACCAGGAGCCGTACGACCCCGTCCGCGCCAGCTTGTTGGCACGCGTCGGCAGCCGCTTCAGCGTCTTGTCAATGGTGCCCTTGTTCTCGTCCAGCGTGCCCGCGACCTTGCCCAGCTGCTTGACGTCCTCGTGCACGTGCGGCCGCGCGGCCTTGATCAGCCCGCCGGTGCTGTCGGCGAGCGCGTTGATGCCGGCCAGTGAACGCCCGATGGCCTTGCGGTCGGTCGACAGGCCGGAAACGAAGCGCTGGAGCTGGATGAGCAGGTCGTTCAGCTGGGCATCGTGGCGGTCGAGGTTGCCCAGCACGGCATTCAGGTTGTCGATGAGCCGCCCGATGACGGCGTCACGGTCGGCCAGGTGGTTGGTGAGCGAAGCGGTGTGGCTGAGCAGGCTGTTCACGCTGCCCGCCTCGCCCTGCAGCGTGCGTACGATCTCGGTTGCGAGCTTGTTGACCTGCTTGGGATCGAGCGCCTGGAACAGCGGCTTGAAGCCACCGAGCAGGACGTCCAGGTCGAGCGCCGGCGCGGTGTGCGACTCGGGGATCGTCGCGCCCTCGTCGAGCAGCTGGTCCGAGCCCACACCCTGGGTCACTGCGAGGTAGCGCTGGCCGATGAGGTTGCGCCAGCGGACCATGATCCGCGCGCTGCTGGGTAGCGGCCGCTCATCGGACACCGTGAAGGTCACCAGCGCCTTCGTGCGGTGGTACACGCGGATCTGTTGGACCTCGCCGACCCGAACGCCGGCCACCCGCACGCTGTCGCCCTCGAGCAGGCCGGTGACGTCGCTGAACACCGCCTTGTACGTCTTGGACGGTGCGAGGATCGCGCCCGCGATCGTCGTGGCGAGCAGCGCGGTCGCGAGCGTGGTCACCACGCCGAACGCCACAAGCTTGACCATGGCGCTCGTGGTCTTCAATTCACGCTCACCTCCGTTCCGCGTGCCATCGGTCCGAACAGCAGCGTCGCGACGTCGGGGACGTCCTTGGGCTTGGTGTGGAGCACAGGCGCCACGAGTGGGTTGATCACCCGGCGCTCCCCCGAGGTGCCGGTCACCCGCGCCGAGGGGTTCGTCGGCGTACCCGGCAAGCCCGTGGTGGTGCCGCCGTTGTTGTAGGCGTCGTCCTCCGTCCCGTCGGCGAAACTGTTGCCCGGGTAGGGCACCTTGGGATCCGGCAGACCGTAGCAGCCCGGCCCGCGGGTGTCGTTGTACTCCGGGGCGTCGGCGCCCGGCTTGTACGACGGGCGCGCCTTGACGATCTCCATGGTGATGTGCAGCCGGTGGTTCTCGAACGTCTTGCCGATCTTCTTCCTCGACTTCGCGAGCCCGGCAAGGAGACACGGGTACTCGGGCGCGTACTGCGCGAGCAGTTCCAGCGTCGGCCTGTTGACGTCGCCCACCGCGATGATCCTGGCCTCGTTCTTGCGCAGGAAGCCGCGCGCGGTACCGGCGAGCACTGTGGTCGAGGCGAGGAACTGGCGCAGCGTCCGCTGCTTGGCGGTGACCGTGTCGGCGGTGACGTTGAGGTTGCGCAGCGTCCGCAACAGGTCGGGCACCACCTCGTTGTAGAGGCCGGCGACGTCGGCGAGCGCCTTGATGTCGTGCTTGAGGTCCGGCAGGTGCGGGTTGAGCGCCTTGAAGTAGGCATCCACCCGCTCGATGTTCTCCCCGATCTGCTCGCCGCGGCCCTGCAGGGCGGTCGCCAGCGCGTTCAGCGTCGCTGCGACCTTGGATGGCTTCAGGGTGCGCAGGAGCGGCATCAGGTCGTCGAGCACCCGGTTGATCGCGAGGGCGGCCTTGGACCTGTCCTCGGGAATCACGTCGCCCTCGCTGATGTGGCCGGCCGCCCGCACGGCCGGCCGCACCAGCGAGACGTACCGCTCGCCGAACAGGGTCTTCGGCACGAACCGGGCGGAGACGTTGGCCGGGATCTTGTCGACCTTCCCCGGTTTCAGGGCGAGCGTGATCGTCGCCTGCTTCCCGGTCGATGCGATCTTGTCGATGCGGCCGACGATGACGCCGTCGACCTTGACGTCGCCGCCCACGGAGAGCTGCGTGCCGACCGTCTCCGCCTTGACCGTCACCTGTACGACCGGCGTGAACCGCTTCTGGTAGATCGCGATGGAAAGACCGACCAGCAACGCGAGCACGAGCAGGAACGCGAACCCGTACGCCTGGTAACGCAGCTTCGTCAGCATCACGTCACCCCGCGATCCGTACCGTCGTGGTGGCGCCCCAGATCGCGAGGCTCAAGAAGAAGTCAACGACGTTGATCGCGACGATCGCCGTGCGCACCGCACGCCCGACCGCGACGCCGACGCCGGCCGGGCCGCCGGATGCCGTGTAGCCGTAGTAGCAGTGCACGAGCATGATGACGACGGCGAACACCATCACCTTGAGGAACGACCAGAGCACGTCCTCGGGCGGTAGGAACAGGTGGAAGTAGTGGTCGTAGGTGCCAGTCGACTGCCCGTAGTACACGGTCGTGATCAGCCGGCTCGCCAGGTACGACGACAGCAGCCCGACGATGTACAGCGGGATGACGGCGACGAAGCCGGCGATGAGCCGGGTGGTCACGAGGTACGGCACCGACGGCACCGACATGACCTCGAGCGCGTCGACCTCCTCGTTGATCCGCATCGCACCGAGCTGCGCGGTGAAGCCGCACCCGACGGTCGCGGAGAGCGCAAGCCCGGCGACGAGCGGCGCGATCTCGCGGGTGTTGAAGTACGCGGAGAGGAAGCCGGCGAACGCCGAGGTGCCCAACTGGTTGAGCGAGGCGTACCCCTGCAGCCCGACCTCGGTGCCGGTGAAGAAGGCGAGGAACGCGATCACGCCGACGGTGCCGCCGATCACCGCGAGCCCGCCGCTGCCGAGGGTGACCTCGGCGAGCAGCCGCAGGATCTCCCGCTTGTAGCGGGTGATGGTCTTCGGAGTCCAGGCGATCGCGCGGCCGTAGAACGACAGCTGGTTGCCGAGGTCCTCGAGCATATCCGTCGGGGCGGTGACCAGCCGGCGAACCGAGCCCAGCGCGCCGCGCAGCACGTCTGCGCCGCGCGGCCGTCCGATGGTCTGCTCGGTCACCTGCGTCCCCCGCGCCCGCTTCCTCGCTCGCTCCTCAGCTTGTCGCTCATGTCAGACCTTCGGCGGCACGATCTGGAAGTACACGGCGGTCAGGATGAAGTTCGCGAAGAACAGGAGCATGAACGTGACGACGACCGAGTGGTTGACCGCGTCGCCCACGCCCTTCGGCCCGCCGCCCGCGTTCAGCCCCTTGTACGCAGCGACCGTCGCGGCGATACCGCCGAAGACAAAGGCCTTCACCTCACCGGCGTACAGGTCGGGTAGCTGCGCGAGGGCGGTGAACGACGCCAGGTAGGCGCCCGGCGTGCCGCCCTGCAATACGACGTTGAAGAAGTAGCCGCCGCACACGCCGACGACCGCGACCAGGCCGTTGAGGAAGACCGAGACGATCATCGCGCCGAGCACCCTGGGCACGACGAGGCGCTGGATCGGGTTGATGCCGAGCACCTCCATCGCGTCGATCTCCTCGCGGATCTTGCGCGACCCGAGGTCGGCGCAGATGGCCGAACCGCCCGCGCCGGCGATCAGCAGCGCGGTGACGATCGGCGAGGCCTCGCGTACGACGGCGAGCACCGCGGCCGACCCGGTGAACGACTGGGCACCGAGCTGCTTGATCAGACCGCCGACCTGCAGCGCGATCACCGCGCCGAACGGGATCGACACGAGCGCGGTCGGCAGGATCGTGACGCTCGCGATGAACCACGCCTGCTGCACCATCTCGCGCCACTGGAACGGGCGCCGGAACGTCAGCCGGAAGGTGTCGAGGCCGAGCGCGAACAGCTGGCCGGAGCTGCGCAGCGGCGCGAGCAGCGGTTCCTGCGCGCCCGCCATCACCGCCCGCCCTCGAACACGCCGCGCTCGCCGACGGTGGGGTGGTCCGTCGGCACGGTCGGCCGGGCCGTTGTCAGCGCGGGCGACTCGCTCTCGAACGACCCCTGGGGCGGCTGCACCCCGCTGATCCGGCACCACTCCCCGGGTACGGGCTGGTGGCGGCGCGGGCGGCCGTCGCTCGTGCTGAGCTGCACGGCGATGGGTGGCAGCGGGGGCAGCTGCACGCCGGACTCTTCCTCCTGCGCCAGCTCGTCGGCGTCCTTCTCCTCGGCCATGCCGATGGGGCCGGCGCGCTGTGCGTTGAGGAACTGCCGTACGGCCGGTTCGTGGCTGGAAAGGAGCATCTCGCGCGGGCCGAACATCGCCAGGTGGCGGTGGAAGAGCAGCCCGATCTCGTCGGGAACGGTGCGCGCGGTGTTGATGTCGTGGGTGACGATCAGCATTGTGGCGTCGGTCTGCGCGTTGAGATCCACGATCAGCTGGTTGAGGTACGCGGTGCGTACGGGATCGAGGCCGGAGTCGGGCTCGTCGAACAGGATGATCTCAGGGTCGAGCACCAGCGCCCGGGCGAGACCGGC
>JBOHBN010000360.1:0-12120 GCA_050698355.1 Streptosporangiales bacterium
GACGGGCTCGACGGCGACGACCGGCTCGCGCGCCACCCCGGCCGAGAGCGCCGGCGTGCGGGTCGCGCCGCTGCGTCGGGTGGTGCCGCCGGACCTCCTCGTGGTCGGGGGCAAGCCGCTGCGGCGGCGAGCGGTCAAGGCGGTCACCAAGCTGCCCGGCGTCGTGGAGGTCACCCGGGTGTCCGCCGGCACCGCGCGGGTCGGCGGCGGGCGGGTCTCCCTGCTCGGTGTCGACCCATCGACCTTCCGGGCGTGGACGCCGCCGCCGTCGGCGGAGTCCGACGCGCTGTGGCGGGCGCTGGCGTACGACCAGCTCGTGCTGTCGTTCCACGCGCGCCGTGCCCGGGACGTACGTCTCGGGCGACGCTACGACGTCGCGGGCGCCCGGGTCGTGCGGTTGCGGCTCGGTGCGGTCGCGGCCATCGGGCTGCCCGGCGTGGACGGGCTCGTGACGCCGTCGACGGCCGGAGCGCTGGGCCTCACCAAGCACGCCGGTCTCCTGATTAACGCGCCCTCCGCGCGCATCGGCAAGCTCGCGCGGGCCGTGCACGACGCCGTCGGTCACGGGGTGAGTGTGCGCAAGCTGCGCCGCGACGTGCAGCCGGTGCCCTCGAAGCAGCCGGGTGGAAAGCACGGCCAGGCACGCATCCCGCTGGCCGAGGCGCGCACGTACCTGCAGCTCTACCAGCTGTCGGCGCAGCGCTGCCCCGGCCTGTCCTGGACGGTGCTCGCCGCGATCGGCCAGGTGGAGAGCGGGCACGGTCAGAACATGGGGCCGTCGAGCGCCGGTGCGCTCGGCCCGATGCAGTTCCTGCCGAGCACCTGGCAGACGTACGGCGTCGACGGCGACGGTGACGGCAGCGAGGACATCGCCAACCCGTACGACGCCATACCCGCGGCGGCCGACTACCTGTGCCGCGCGGGCGCCGGCGAGGGCGGGCAGTCGCTGTACGACGCGGTGTACGCGTACAACCACTCCGACAGCTACGTGCAGCAGGTGCTCGCCCTCGCCGAGCAGTACGCCGAGCACGGCTAGCGGCCCTGGCCTCGGGCCGCCGGCCTCGCGCCGACCATGAAGGGCGTGCCGAACGGGTCGGTGACCGGGGCCAGCCGCACGTACGGGTTGTCCTCCGGCTCTCCCGCGGTGCCCCCGGAAGCCGTGACGGTCGCCACCGCCGCGTCGGCGTCGGCGACCTCGAAGAACGTCGTCCACATCGAGCTCGGCGCGGACGTGTCGCCGACGATGCCGCCGATCTCGTGGCCGTCCGGCCGCCGCAGGAAGGTGAAGTCGGTGTCCGGCATGTCGGGGTTCGCGTCGAGGCTGTAGCCGAAGACCGCTTTGTAGAACTCGCGGGCCAGCTCCGCCCGCGGCGTGACGAGGTCGTTGCGAGCGAGCGTGTTCGGCTCGTTGACCACCTGACACCCGACGTGCGCGCGACCCTGCCAGAGTCCGAACTGCGCGCCGGCCGGGTCCTTGGCCATTGCCATCCGGCCCTGGTCCATGACATCCATCGGCTCCATAAGCAGGGTGCCGCCGGCCTTCGTGAGGCGCTTCGCGGTGGCGTCGCAGTCGGAGGTGGCGAAGTAGACGTTCCACCAGAACGCGGTGGCGTTCGGGTCGGGGTTCGGCATCATGGCCGCGACCGGCCGGTCGTCGACGAGGCACATCGTGTAGCGCCCCGTCTCCGGCCCGCCCACCTGGAACTCCCAACCGAACAGCGCGCGGTAGAAATCCATCGCGCGGTCCAGGTCGGGGATGGCGAGGTCGATCCACGTCGGGGTGCCGTCGGGCTGTGTGGTCGTCACGTAACTCATCGCGGGCTCCGTCGGGTTGGTTGAGAGGACTGGGACAGTAGCCACCGGCACCGACAATCCGCGGCGGCAGCGGCCGTCAGTAGGCTGCGGCCATGCCCGTCCCCAGCTACGACGCCCTGCTGCTCGTCTCGTTCGGCGGCCCGGAAGGCCACGACGACGTGCTGCCGTTCCTGGAGAACGTGACCCGGGGGCGCGGAGTGCCCCGCGAGCGCCTGCTCGACGTCGCCGAGCACTACCACCACTTCGGCGGGGTGAGCCCGATCAACGAGCAGTGCAGGCAGCTGCGCGCCGCCATCCGCGCCGACTTCGAGGCGGGCGGCATCGACCTGCCGGTCTACTGGGGCAACCGCAACTGGCACCCGCTGCTGCCCGACACGCTCCGGGAGATGGCCGGTGACGGCGTACGCCGCGCGCTCGCGTTCGTGACGTCGGCGTACGCCTCGTACTCCTCGTGCCGGGCCTACCGCGAGGACATCGCGAACGCGTGCGCCGAGATCGGTGACGACGCGCTGCTGGTGGACAAGGTCCGCCCGTTCTACGACCACCCGGGGTTCATCGAGCCGATGGTGCGCTCGACGCGGGAGGCGTTGGGCCGGCTGCCCGAGGCCGTGCGCGCAGACGCGCGGCTCGTGTTCGTGGCGCACAGCATCCCGACCGCCATGGCCGAGGCAAGCGGACCGCACGGCGGCGCGTACGCCGCGCAGGTCACCGAGGCGTCGCAGCTCGTGGCCGCAGGCGTGGGCGGGCACGACTGGGACGTCGCCTGGTGCAGCCGCAGCGGGTCGCCGAGCCAACCCTGGCTGGAGCCGGACGTGTGCGACGAGCTGGCCACACTGCGCGACAAGGGCGTGCGGTCGGTGGTCCTCGTCCCCGTCGGGTTCGTCTCCGACCACATGGAGGTCATCTTCGACCTCGACACCGAGGCGCTGCAGGTAGCCGACAACCTCGGCATGGACGCCACCCGCGCCGCGAGCGCCGGCGTGGCGCCGGAGTTCGTCGCCATGGTCCGCGAGCTCGTCCTCGAGCAGATCGAGCCGGGTGGGTCGCGCCCGACTCTGGGGACCCTCGGGGCGCCCTGGGAGTGCTGCGGCGAAGGCTGCTGCGCCAACCCGCGCGGTCCCGTACCGGCGGTGCCGACCGCCGGCTGATCCCCCTCCTCACGCGGGAGTTTGGTCGGTCGCCAGGCGGTCGAACACGAGGAGGTCGTCGTACGACCCGTCACCGAGGCGCTCGGCCGCCCGCCGCAGGCCGGTGCGGGTGAACCCGGCGTTCCGCGCGACGTGCTGGGACGCCACGTTGCCGGCCGCGGTCTGCAGTTCGACGCGGCGCAGCCCGAGGCCGCCGGACTCGGCCGGACCCAACACATGCGCGGCGACGAGCCGTACGGCCTCGCTCGCCACGCCGCGCGAGCGCGCGGCCGGATGCATCCAGTACCCGATCTCGGCCGTGCCGACGTCCGACTCCACGCCCATCACGCCTAACGTTCCGAGGCACGCGTCGCTCGCCGGGTCCGCCGCGCACCAGTAGACACCTCGGCCGGACGCGTGCTCCTCCTCGCGGCTGTGGATGTACCCGAGCGCCGCCTCCTTGGTGTACGGGTCGGGCAGGCCGGAGAGCCAGTGCCGGGTGACGGGGTCGGAGCAGGCCTCGACGCACGCGGCGGCGTCGGCGTCCCGCAGCGGCCGTAGCCGTACCCGCTCGCCCACCAGCTCGCGTGCGGCATACCAGGGGTGCGGCGGCTCGCGACGGTCGGTCCTGCGCAGTGACCCGATCCAGCCGTCGCGCTGCTCGCCCCGCTGCGCGGCCAGCCCACGCACCGTCCCCTCGATCCGGAAGCCGGCCTTCCACGCCACCCGCCGGGACGCCCAGTTGCCGATGATCGCCTCCCAGCGCAGCACGTCCCGGTCCAGCCCGCCCGCATCGAGCACCCAGTCCGCGAACACCCGCAGGGCCGCGGTCATCACGCCGCGCCCGCGCGCCTGCGGCACGAGCCCGAAGCCCACCGACGCTCCGCGCCCGGAATCCGGTCGCGCGTCGACGGTGCCGAGGAACGCGTCGGTCGCCGGGTCGGCGATCGCCAGCGCAAGGAGGTTGCCGTCGGCCCACCCGCGGCGTGTCAGGTCGAGGAACCGCTCGGCGTGCTCAAGGCTGTACGGGGAAGGCAGGGTGGTCCACCGCTGCGACTCCGGGTCGCTGCACTGCGCCACCATCGCGTCGAGGTCGTCGTCCTGGTGCGGCCGCAACCGTACGGACTCGGCGCGGAGCTCGACGGGTTCCATGGCGCGATGGTCGCGGATGGCCAGCGATCCGGCAATGTGATTACCTGTGCCGGAGCCAGAGGAGGTCTCATTGTCCACGACCACGCCCACCCCGTTCCACGACCTCGAAGCGTACGTCGAGCTGCCCCGTACCTCCGGCCTGCTCGTGTCGCCGGACGGATCACAGCTGGTCGCGACCTGCTCGGCGCTGTCGAGCGACCGCAAGAGCTACGTCAGCTCGCTGTGGCGGATCGACCCGACGGGGGAGCGCCCCGCCGTCCGCCTCACCCGCTCGACGAAGGGTGAGTCGACACCGGCCTTCCTGCCCGACGGGTCGCTGCTGTTCGTCTCCAAGCGGCCCGACCCCGACGCGACCGAACCCGAATCCGACGACGAGCGCGGTGGCCTGTGGTTGCTGCCGGCCGGAGGAGGCGAGCCCCGGCGGGTGATGTCGCGCCCCAGCGGCGTGGGAGGTGTCGCCGTGGCACGGGACGCGGGAACCGTCGTCCTGACCGCCGACGTGCTTCCCAGTGCCGAGGGAGGCGACGACGCTGAGCTGGTCGCGCAGCGGCGCGACCGCGGCGTCACCGCGATCCTGCATACCGGTTATCCCATCAGGCACTGGGACCACCATCTCGGCCCACCCGAGCCGCACCTGCTGCGCGTCGAGCCCGGCGACGGCCGCTGGGACGAGGTACGCGACCTCACGCCCGGACCCGGCAGGGCGCTCGACGAGCAGGCGCCCGCCGTCGCCGTCGACGGGTCCACCGTCGTCACCGGCTGGCAGGTCACCGACGGGCGTGGCGCTCTGCGGGCGCAGGTGCGCGCTCTCGATGCCGCGACCGGTGCGAGCCGCGTACTGCTCGACGATCCCCTGTACGACGTCGAGAGCCCGGCGGTCTCGCCGGACGGCACGCAGGTCGTGGCCGTACGCAGTCGGCGGCCGACGTACGAGGAACCGTCCGACATCACGCTCGTCACCGTCCCGCTCGCGGGCGGGGAGCCGCGCGACCTGTTGCCGGAGCTCGACCTCCGCCCCGGCGTGCCGGTGTGGGCGCCCGATTCGACCGCCTGCTTCACGACCGTCGACGAGGCGGGCCGGGGACGCGTGCTCCGCGTCGAGATCGAGTCCGGCTCGGTGACCCGGCTTACCGGCGATGACGCGGCGTACTCGTCGGTGCAGGTGTCGGCGGACGGGCAGTACGTGTACGCGCTGCGCGCGGCCGTCGACGAGCCGCCGACGCCGGTCCGGCTGGACGCTCGGGCACCCGGCCAGCAGCCCACCAGGTTGCCGGCGCCCGCCGACGCACCGCCCCTTCCCGGCCGCCTGACCGAGGTCACGGCCGCCGCTGACGACGGGCAGCCGCTTCGCGCCTGGCTTGTGCTGCCCGACGGCGCGAGCGACGAGCGCCCGGCGCCGTTGCTGCTGTGGGTGCACGGCGGCCCGCACTCCTCGTGGAACTCCTGGCAGTGGCGGTGGAACCCGTGGCTGATGGCCGCACGCGGTTACGCCGTGCTGCTGCCCGACCCGGCGCTGTCCACCGGGTACGGGCTCGACTTCCACCGGCGCGGCTGGGGCGCCTGGGGCGAGCGGCCCTATACCGACCTGATGGCGATGACCGACGCCGTGGTGGACCGGCCGGACATCGACGCGAGCCGTACGGCCGCGATGGGTGGATCGTTCGGCGGCTACATGGCGAACTGGATCGCCACCCATACCGACAGGTTCGACGCGATCGTCTCGCATGCCGGCCTCTGGGCACTCGACCAGTTCAACGCCACCACCGACCTTGCCGACCACTGGCACGCCCAGTTCGGCGATCCCGTGACACGGCCGGAGCGTTACGAGCGCAACTCGCCGCAACGGGACGCCGGACGGATCTCGACGCCGATGCTGGTGATCCACGGAGACAAGGACTACCGCGTGCCTGTCGGCGAGGGCCTGCGGCTCTGGTGGGACCTCGCCTCCCGGGAGGCGGACGCCAAGTTCCTCTACTTCCCCGACGAGAACCACTGGATCATGCAGCCCGGCAACATCATCGTCTGGTACGAGACCGTGCACGCGTTCCTCGCCGAGCACGTGCTGGGGGAGAAATGGGTTCAGCCGTCCTTCGTCTGAACAGCCGCGAGACGCCGCCCGAGGTAACGCTGTTCGGGGATGCTGGCGGTCAGGCGTGCGGCCTGCGCGTACGCCTCCGCCGCCTCCTCGCGGCGTCCCGCCATCTCCAGGAGATGCGCGCGCACGGCGTGCGTTCGGTGGTGCCGTCGCATCGCCGGGTCGTCGAGTAGCGGGTCGACGACCGCCAGGCCCGCCTCGGGGTCGAACGCCATGCCGACCGCGACCGCCCGGTTGAGCGTGACGGCCGGCTGCGGTGCGGCGTGCTCCAGCATCTGGTACAGCATCGTGATCTGGAGCCAGTCGGTCTCCTCCCACGTGGGCGCCTCGGCGTGCACCGCGGCGATGGACGCCTGCAGCTGGAACGGTCCGACGTGCCCGTGCGGGAGGACGTCCTCGAGGATGCGTACTCCCTCGGCGATCAGCTCGGCGTCCCAGAGGCTCCGATCCTGGTCGGCCAGGGGCACCAGGTCGCCCGCCCCGTCCGTACGCGCCCGCGCACGGACGTGGGTGAGCAGCATCAGGGCCAGGGCGCCGGCGACCTCGTCGTGGTCTGCCAGCGCAGTGTGCAGCTGCCGGGTGAGGCGGATCGCTTCCTCGGCGAGCGACGCGTCGACCAGGTGCACGCCCTCGGTGCGGGTGTAGCCCTCGTTGAACACCAGGTAGAGGACGTCGAGCACGGCCGCGATCCGGCTTGGCAGCTCGGCCGGATCGGGTGCGTCGAACCGTGCACCGGCGTCCCGCAGGGTGGCCTTGGCCCGGCTCACCCGCTGGGCCATCGTCGCCTCCGGCACCAGGAACGCGGCCGCGATCTGCGCGGTGGACAGGCCCGCGACGGCCCGTAGCGTCAGCGCGACCTGCGATGCTCGGGTCAGCGCGGGACGGCAGCACAGAAGCAGCAGATGCAGGCTGTCGTCGGTCTCCTGCGCGTGGTCGGCGGCGGGTGGCATGACCAGGGCGTCGTCCGGCCGTCCCACCGCCTCGGCCTCCTCGCGGGCGGCCCGGGCCCGGTCCGCCCGCGTACGGTCGATCAGCCGCCGGGACGCGACGCGGACGAGCCAGCCGCGTGGATCGTCCGGCATGCCGTCCCGGGGCCACTGCCGCACGGCGGCCTCGAGCGCCTCCTGCGCCGCGTCCTCGCAGTCGCCGAAGTCCCCGTGCCGGCGGAGCAGGGCCCGAAGGACGTGTGGCAGCTCGCGGCGCCACACGCCCTCCAGGCCGCGCGTGCTCAATGCTCCTCGCCACCGGGCCACATCGTCGGCCGCAGCTCGACCGTCTCGCCGGGGCCGGAGAACGTCGCCACGATCTCCTCCGCCCGCTCCTGGCTCTCCACGTCGATGAGGAAGAAACCGGCCAGGTGCTCCTTGGCCTCCGAGTACGGCCCGTCGGTCGCGAGCGGTCGCCCGGCGTCCCACCGGTAGAGCCTGGCGCTCGCCGGGTCGCCCAGCGCCTCACCGCCGACCAGCTCACCCTGCTCGGACATCTGCTTCAACACCTCGTCGAACTCCTTGTTCAACCGCTCCCGCTGCTCCTGCGGCAGGGCCTGCTGCTCGGGGATGAGGTCACCGGTCGGGTGACCCCATGGCTGCGGGTTGGAGTGGATCAAGATGACGTACTTCATGTCGTTCTCCTCTCGCTTAGAACGTGTTTGGAAAGGTCAGGTCGAGGTGAACGCCTTGCGACTCGGGCATCACATAACACCGACATGTCGAGCAACTTCGGTCCAACCCATTCCGCAACGTTAGTTTCCAAACACGTTCTTGGAGGCCGGTCGGCCTCTCCACCGGGGACGTCGGAGTCACCGCCACCATCTCGACACGCTCAGCGTGCCTCCGGCAACGGGTTGGTATCACCGCGGCCAAGGATGTATTGAAGCGCGCCATCGTATGGCAGGATTCCGTGCACTGGAACCGCCCCTGAGGGGAGTGCACCGTGGCCAGTACGCGCCGACACCGCCTGCTCGCCCTGCTTGCCGTTGCCGCCCTGGTAGCCGGCCTGGGTGGCTGCGTGGAGTCCACCGAGTCCTCCGGCAAGGGCAAGAACGGTATCTCGCTGGTCAGCGACGGCCAGCTGACCGCCTGCACGTCGCTGCCGTACCGGCCGTACGAGTTCAGCAAGAACGGCAAGACGGTGGGGTTCGAGATCGACCTCATCGACCTGGTGGCCAAGGACCTCGGCGTGAAGCAGGAAATCATCGACACGCCGTGGGGCGGCATCGTCTCCGGTGAGGACTTCAACACCGGCAAGTGCGACGTCGCCTACGGCGGCATGACGATCACCAAGCAGCGCGCCAAGGTGGTCGACTTCACCAAACCCTACGTCGAGGTGAAGCAGTCGCTGCTGGTGAAGAAGAGCTCCAGCATCAACAGCCTGGAGGATCTGAAGGGCAAGGACCTGGGCGCCCAGCTCGACACGACGGGCAAGATCTACGCCAAGCGCCACGAGAAGAAGTACGGCTACACGATCGTCGACTTCGAGGACTTCGGGCTGCTCAGCGCCGCCGTGCTTACCGGCAAGGTCGACGCGTCCATCGCCGACAGCGGGATCTTGAAGTACTACGTGAAGCACCACCAGGACACCGAGATCGGCGCGCAGTACGCGACCGGGGACACGCTCGGCATGGCCGTGAAACAGGGCGACAAGGCCATGCTGAACGAGCTCAACAAGGTGCTCGACAAGGCGAAGAAGGACGGAACGTACGCGCACCTGTACAAGAAGTGGTTCGGCACCGCGCCGCCGAAGGAGTGACGGGAACCGGCAGCCGCGCGGTAGGGGAGCGCCCGTCGGCGTGTGGCAAGATGCGGCCAGCCCATAGGTCCCTCGGACGAAGGAGCGCACTGGTGCCAGGTCAGCGCCGCCTGCTCGCCTTGCTCGCCGCAGCCACGTTGCTGGCCGGCCTGGGTGGCTGTGTTCAGTCCACCGAGTCCTCCGGCAAGGGCAAGCACGGCATCTCGCTGGTTTCCGAGGACACCTTGACGACCTGCACGCACCTGCCGTACAAGCCGTACGAGTTCAGCAAGAACGGCGAGACCGTGGGCTTCGATATCGACCTGCTCGGCTTGGTCGCCAAGGACCTCGGCCTGAAGCAGGAGGTCATCGACACCCCGTGGGGCGGCATCGTGTCCGGTGAGGACTTCAACACCGGGAAGTGCGACGTCGCGGCCGGCGGCGCCACGATCACCAAGCAGCGGGACAAGGTGGTCGACTTCTCGCACCCTTACTTCGACGTGAAGCAGTCGTTGCTCGTAGGGAAGGGCTCCGGCATCGCTGGCCTGGAGGATCTGAAGGGCAAGAAGCTGGGCGCCCAACAGGACACGACGGGCAAGATCTACGCGAAGAAAAACGCGGACAAGTACGGCTACACGATCGTCGACTTCGAGGACTTCGCGCTGCTCACCGCGGCTGTGCGTACGGGCAAGGTCGACGCCTCGATCGCCGACAGCGGCATCCTGGGCTATTACGTCAAACAGCACCCGGATACCGCGATCGGTGCGAAGTACGACACCGGTGACAAGCTCGGCCTGATCGTGCCCGAGGACGACAAGGCCATGCTCGACGAGGTCAACAAGGTGCTCGACAAGGCGAACAAGGACGGAACGTACGACAAGCTCTACAAGAAGTGGTTCGGCGAGGCGCCGCCCGAGAAGTAGGGCTACCCCGCGGGATAGGTCTGATCGGCTGAGCTGAGGCGACGATGGCGATGTCCAAGCGGCAGCGCGGGCAGGTGTTCCGCGTTGTTCAGTACGGCGTCCTGCTCGCCATCATCGTGGTGCTCGCAATCGTCGCCAACTGGGGCGAGATCGCGCGGGCCTTCTTCAACCTCCCGATCGCCGCCAACCAGGTACCGGCGATCTTCGCGACCGCGCTGGTCAACACCGTCATCTACTCGCTGATGGGATTCGGCTTCGGCCTGGCGCTGGCGCTCCCGCTCGCGCTGATGAAGCTGTCCAGCGTGCCGCCGTACCGGTGGATCGCGACGGTCTACGTCGAGTTCTTCCGGGGCGTGCCGGCCCTTCTTGTCTTCATCACGTTCGGCTTCGGCGTGCCGCTCGCATTCGGTCTCCGGTTCGACATCTACTCGACCGTCATGCTCTCGCTCGGCCTCGTCGGCGCCGCGTACATGGCCGAGACGATCCGCGCCGGCATCCAGGCCGTCAACGTCGGCCAGGTGGAGGCCGCGCGCTCGCTGGGCATGTCGCAGGCGCGCACCATGGTCACGATCGTGATCCCGCAGGCGTTCCGTATCGTGCTCCCGCCGCTGACCAACGAGCTGATCCTGCTGACCAAGGACTCCTCGCTGATCTACCTGCTGGGTCTCGCGCGCGAGCAGTACGAGCTCACCAAGTTCGGACGGGAGGCGCTCAACACCAGCGCCTCGATGACGCCGATCCTGTTCGCCGGGCTCTGCTACCTGATCATCACGATCCCGCTCTCGTACCTGTCCCGCTACCTGGAGAACCGTACGGGCGGCACGCGGGTGAGCACCCCGGAGTCGCTCGAGGTCGAGGCGGAGGGCGCCGTATGAGCGAAGGAGCTGATCGCGCGATACGGCCAGGTACCCGGTCGAGGGGCGAGGTCGCGCGATGCGGTCGCGTGGAGAGCACATGAGCGGCGACCGGATCGTCACGATCGAGGGGCTGACCAAGTCGTTCGGCTCGCTGCAGGTCCTGCGCGGGATCGACCTGGCCGTCGACCGCGGCGAGGTCGTGTGCATCGTCGGTCCGTCCGGGTCCGGCAAGTCGACGCTGCTGCGCTGCGTCAACCTGCTGGAACAGCCCGACGGCGGCCGCGTCGTGGTCGACGGGGTGGAGCTGACCGATCGCGACACCGACGTCGATGCCGCGCGCAAGACGATCGGGATGGTCTTCCAGGCGTTCAACCTGTTCTCCCACCTGACCGTGCTGGAGAACGTCACGATCGCGCAGCGCAAGGTCCTGCGGCGCAGCAGGGACGAGGCCGTCGAGGTGGCGCGGGCCAACCTGGCGAAGGTCGGGCTCTCCGAGAAGGAGACGGCGATCCCCGCCCAGCTGTCCGGCGGTCAGCAGCAGCGCGTCGCGATGGCGCGCGCCCTCGCCATGGACCCGCACGTGATGCTGTTCGACGAGCCGACGTCCGCGCTCGACCCCGAGCTCGTCGGGGACGTGCTCGGCGTCATGCGGCAGCTGGTCGACGACGGCATGACCATGCTCGTGGTCACCCACGAGATGCAGTTCGCCCGCGAGGTCGCCGACGAGGTGCTGTTCATGGACGCCGGCATGGTGGTGGAGAAGGGTCCCCCCGATCAGGTGATCCGTGACCCCCAGCACGAGCGCACCCGGGCGTTCCTCTCCCGCGTGCTCAACCCGGTCGACCAGCGCAGGCCGCTCGCTTAGCCCATTTCCGGCAGTTTCGGTACGGAATGTGACTGACACCACGTCCAACGGGGGATACACAGCTGGGTCAGGGCCGTTACATGGGGCACAATCTCTGCTCCAGGCGGGCACAAAGCAAGCGGCCCATGCGTTACCAGGACCGCACACCGCACCACCAGACCGGCGAACCCGGTTCTCGAGTTTCGGGGAGACGACAATGGCGACCGACTACGACGCGCCGCGCAAGACCGATGAGGAGCTCAGCGAGGACAGCCTGGAGGAGCTGAAGGCCCGCCGCCGGGAGAAGTCGGCAGTGGCTGTCGAAGACGAGGCGGAGACAGCGGAGAACTTCGAGCTGCCCGGCGCAGACCTCTCGAACGAGGAACTGAGCGTACGCGTGCTCCCGCGGCAGGCCGATGAGTTCACCTGCTCGCGGTGCTTCCTCGTGCACCACCGCAGCCAGCTGGCCAAGGCAACCAAGGGCCAGCTGATCTGCCGCGACTGTGCCGCCTGACAGCAGCGCCTGGAGAAGCCAGCTAGGAGTATCCCCGGGAAGACGCCGGGACCGCGACCGCGGTCC
>JBOHBN010000361.1:0-1986 GCA_050698355.1 Streptosporangiales bacterium
GCCCTGCACCGTGCTCGCAGCTAAACCGAGGGACTTGCGTTGATGCACCAAGAACCGGTCCGCGTCGTCGGCGGTCGTGGTCCACACGTGCCGGCCGAGGAACCGCAGAAACGAGAACAGCACCGACCGCTCCGCCGCCACATGCGCGTCAGTGAGGCCGACCCCGGCAGTCGCCAGCGCGTACTGGTCGACCAGCTCCTGCTCGAAGTCGTCGAGGTCCTGCGCGGTCGGCCGCGGTCGAGCCGAGCTCAACGAGCGGACCGGCGCCAGCGTCACCGCCGACGCTCCTGCTCACTCCAGATGATCACTAGTCATAGATACCAGAAGACGATCAGGAATCCCGACGAAGGGTCGAACATTCCCATGCACCCGACGGACCTCACCCACCTCGCACGCTGCCCCATCTGGCAGAAACACCCCTCAAGAAACCCGCGGGAGTTCCTACATCCGGCAAGGCCGTGGCGCACTTCACCGTCATGAGCAACGCCCGCTACCAGGACCGCGACTCCGGGCAGTGGGTCGACGCCGGCGCGACAGCGGTGCGGGTCACCTGCTGGGGCACGCTCGCGGAGGCGGCCGCCGACCAGCTCACCCGCGGCGCAAAGGTGACCGTGACCGGGCACAAGCTCGCCGCCAGCTCCTACGTCAACCGCGACGGCGAGGCCGCTGCGACGCTCGAGGTCACCGCCGACCAGGTGCACCTGGCGCTCCGCCAGCCCGCCGGGCGCGGGTAGCCACTCCGGGCCTCCCGCGGACCCACCAGGTGGGGGCCGGGCTCTCAAGGGCCGGTCCCCACCGCCGTGTCCTCTCACCAGCCCCACGGCGGCCACGCCAGGTTCCTGCATCATTCTGGCGACAATCGCTCGCGCCCCTGCGGGGCGACTGTGTCTCTTCGGCTTCGCCTGGCCTGCCTACCAGCCGCGCACCCACGTCCAAGCCCGTCTTGTGCCACATCGAACGGAACTTTCACCGAAAAGCACCCTCCGCAGGCTCCGGGGCGAAAGTTCCACGACTGTGGCACGTCCGGGTTTGGCCGCGGATCCTCGCGCGCGGCCGGCTTCACGGCAGGAAGGACAGGCGGGTGCCTGCCCCGGGCCCTACGGCCAGGCGAAGAAAGCGAGGCGCAGGCGATGAACGAACCACGCGAGCACCGGTACAGCACCGGCATCTTGACCCGCGACCACGGCGACTACACCGAGTTCTTCTGCCGCCCCTACGCCGACCACCGCCACTACCTCGGCGCCGTCGGCTGCTGGCACGGCTACCACCGCCACGGCTGGACCGCCGAAGACCGCGACGGCCACCAGCTCTGCCGGTTTCGCGACCGCGACGAAGCCATCGACGAAGTCCTCTACACCGCAGGAGCGCTCCGATGAACCCCATGCAGACCCTGCGCGACCTGGCCGCCGCCACGCTGCTGTTCGGCACCGTCATCACCGCCGGCGTACTCACCGGCCTGGCCGCGCTCGCGGCCGCGTGCCTGACCTAACGCCAAGCAGAACCCCCTGCCAGCCCGTACAGCGACCGAGCCGGGGGCCGGGGCGACGTGCACACCGTTACCGCACGAAGGTCTCCCCCGGCTTGTGGCCACTGCCACGCCGAAACCCTCCACGAGCGGTGCCACGACACCCAGCCCTTTCGCGCAGCTGCGACTCAGCCCGACCGGCTCGACACGACATCCGCTCCCCCCGGCGGCTCGCCCCCCACGCCACGGGCCCCCCGGGCGAGCAACCCCGACGGGGCCTGGCGGGGGCTGGGCTCGTCAGCGTCCCACGAGTCGAGCCCTTCCGTTTTCGTTCCGTATTCTGTTATGTTTTCGTTTCGTTCGTGGTAAAGTGACGGTATGAGTGAGCAGAGCACCGAGCAGCGCACCGAGCAGCGCACCGAGCAGCGCACCGAGCAGCGCACCTGCCGGTACCCGGGCTGCACCCGGCCCGCCGAGCAGAGCGCCCACGGCACGGGGCGGCCGCCGGAGTACTGCGCCGA
>JBOHBN010000362.1:0-2788 GCA_050698355.1 Streptosporangiales bacterium
GGGGCGGGCCGCACCCGTACCGGAGCGATCGTGGTCGCGGTCGCGCTGTCCACGGCCGCGGTATGCGTGGCAGGGCCGATCACGTTCGTCTCGCTGACCGCGCCGCAGATCGCCAAACGCCTCGCGCGCTCGCCCGGCGCCAACATCGTGGTCTCGGCGCTGACGGGTGCGCTGCTGCTGGTACTGGCCGACCTCGTGGTGCAACACCTCCCCGTCCTCGTGGATCTGCCGGTCGGGGTGGTCACGGCGGGGCTCGGCGGGATCTACCTCGGTTACCTGCTGGTACGCGAATGGACGAGAGGCAGGATGTGATGGCGCAGCTCACGACGCGGGAACTCTGTCTGGCCTACGACCGCAGAACCGTCTGCCACGACGTCACCGTTGGCATACCGGAGGGCGGCTTCACCGCCGTCATCGGTCCCAACGGCTGCGGGAAGTCCACGCTGCTCAAGGCGCTGGTACGGATACTGCGGCCGGTCTCGGGTGAGGTGTTGCTCGACGGCGAGCCGATCCGCTCGTACCCCGGCAAGCGGCTGGCCCGGAAACTCGCCCTGCTCCCCCAGCGGCCCGTGGCACCGGAGTCGATCCGGGTGGCCGACCTCGTGGGACGTGGCCGTTACCCGTACCACTCGCTGCTGCGCCAGTGGAGCACGTCCGATCAAGAAGCGGTCGCCGAGGCGATCGCCCAGACCGCTGTCGGCGAGCTGGCCGACCGGCCGGTCGCGGAACTCTCCGGCGGCCAGCAGCAGCGGGTCTGGGTCGCGATGGTCCTCGCACAGCAGACCTCGACGCTGCTACTCGACGAACCGACCACGTTCCTCGACATCGCGCACCAGTACGAGCTGCTCGAACTGTTCGGCCGCCTGCGGCGGGACGGCCGCACCGTCGTCGCCGTACTGCACGACCTGAACCAGGCGGCCCGGTTCGCCGACCACCTGGTGCTGATGCGCGACGGGAGGATCGTCACGCAGGGCACACCCGAGCAGGTGCTCACACCCGAGCAGGTTCGCGACACCTTCGACCTGCGCGCGCAGGTGGTGGCCGACCCTGAGACCGGTTCGCCGATGGTCGTGCCGTGTGCCGGACAGGACGCCGTCGTGACCGGCCATGGCAGCGGTCATCGCTAAGCCGGAATGCCGTGCTCGTCCCAGGCCTGTTCGACCGCTACGGTTTCCGTCGCGGGGTCATGCCGCACCCTGTGGCGGTCGTAGGGCAATGCGAACTCGAGTCCGAGCAGCGCGACGAGCAATGCCGGCACCGTGAACCAGCTCGGGAACGCCACACCGCGCGAGACGTACCGTGGCCGGAACTTGGCGTTGAACTGGTACAGCGACTCCACCTGAATCAGTGGATCGAGCAGGTGGATGACGCGGTAACCGACTCGCTGCGCCGCCGTGCGGTCGCCCACCTTGGTGTCCATCAACGCGCGGAACGCCGCGAAGTTCAGCGATACCGCCGTCATGCCCTGCGCGCTCGCGTACTCGGCGGCCGCCGCGATCATGCGCTCGTTCAGCCCGTTGGGAGCGTCCGGCTCGCGGCGCATCACATCCAGTGAGAGCGCCGTGCCGGAACCGACGACGGCGTACCGCTGGAAACCGACCACCCGTTCCTGGTGTCCACCGGTCGCCTCCTCGGTGACTTCCTCGCAGCCGGTGACGGCCAGCACGAACACGCAGTCCGGCTGGGTGCCGTCGAGCAGGCCGTCGAGGATCATCGAGAAACCCCGTTCCCGCGCTCCGTCGAGCCAGCGCCGCGAGATCGCGGCGAGCTGCCCACGCTGCCGGTCGGAGAGCTCGTCGGCGCGCACAACCCGTGTACCGACACCGGCATTGCGGGTGCGCTGCACGGCCTGCCGGACGTTACGCATCTTCCGCGTCGCGAGCGTAAATATCGCCGTGTCCAGCAGCACCTCGTCGCCGTAACCGACCTCGCGCATCCCGTACTCCCGCCAGAGCGGCAAGGACGCGGCGCTCGCTCCGAGGCTCGCCGGCCGCCACCCGTTGTGGGCACACATCCGCAGGAACCGGGACAGCGCGTCGCGGTAGGCGTCCGGATCACCGACCGGATCGCCACCGACGACGGCCACTCCGAAGAGCACGCGGTAGCCGATCGCCGCGGCGCCGTCGGCGGAGAACACGTAGCTCTTGTCGGTGCGCAACGCGAACGGCGCGAGCGTCTCGGAACGCGAGTCGGCGACGAGCCTGCGCACTCGACCACGGTCGTCGTCCGTGCCCGGCGCCGGGGGCCGCGCCGAGGCGAGCAACGGTGCCAGCACGGCAACGGCGCTGAGCCCGATCGCGCTGTACCAGCTCAACCTGGGCAAGCCATGGGAGATGCCCATCGTCTCGTAGAGACCCGCCGCCACGATCATGATGACACCGTTACGCACGGCCGCCCGCACACGTGCGCGTGCCGGAAGTGCGTGGAACCGGGGCCACCCGAGAGCGAGCACAACCCCGCCCGCGAGAAGGGCGGCACCGACGTCGATCCGGTCGCTGTGCACGACTCCGACGGCGACGACGAGCAGGGTCCCGCCATACGCGACGGCCCTACCACGGGCGAGGCCGTAGGCGAGCATCCCGAGCAGCACCGCCAGCAGCGCGAGCAGCAGCCTGTCCTGCACTCCCTCCGCGGCGAGCGTGGCGGGCCCGTCCAGCCAGCCCGGCAGGTCGCTCCCGACGGCCGCCGCGAACACGAGCACCGCGAGCGCGAGCACCGCGAGGCCGTACGGCCACGTCCGAGAACCCACTCCCCTGCCCTTCCCTTGACTCCGGTCGCGTTCTCCCCA
>JBOHBN010000363.1:0-1581 GCA_050698355.1 Streptosporangiales bacterium
GCCAGCCGGTCCGCGACGCGCTTGTTGGCGTGCGCCCACGCGGTCTCGATGTGGTTGGCGTGGACGTGCACATAGCGGGTGGTGGTGGACAGCCAGTCATGCCCGAGCAGTTCCTGGACGGCCTTGAGGTCCATGCCCCGGGCATACAGCGACGAGGCGCAGTAGTGCCTGAGCACATGTGGGGTCAGCCGGCCCTTCCACGTCGGCAGATGCGCACCGACGGCGGCTGCCAGCCCGGACCTCAGCGCGTCGTCACCGACCCGCAGACAGCGCCCAGCCTGCCGGTCGCGGCGTTCGCTGGGCAGCAGCGGCGCGTCCGGGTCAGACCAGTCATCGCCGAACTGGTGGCGCACGTCGGTCAGCCACCACTCGAGCAAGTCCTTAGCGGCGTTGATCGCCGGCACCAGCCGTGTCTTCGGCCCGCGACCCATGCTGCCCTTGCCGAATCGGACATGGAGCTTGCCGTAGTCGCCGAGATCTGGCCGCCAGTCACGGATGTCGAGCATCACCGTCTCGGTGATGCGCAGCCCGGCACGCCGCCACAACGACGCCGCCAGATAGTCCCGCGCGGCCGGCAGGAACTTCCGCGCAGTCGGCAGCGACTCGCGCCACTCGCCGAACAACGAGTCGATGTCGGTCTCAGCGGGTGGCACGCGCGTCGCGTTCGCATACTCCGTCTTCGCCGGCCGGTTGAACTCGTCGATCGGCTGGACGAGCACGTGACCCGTCACGGCATGGACCTCGCCCTGGTAGCGGGCGATCAAGAAGTCGAAGAACCGCGCCAGCGTCCACGCCTTGCTTTGCACCGTGCTCGCAGCCAAGCCAACCGACTTGCGCTGATGCACCAAGAACCGGTCCGCGTCGTCGGCCGTCGTGGTCCACACGTGCCGGCCGAGGAACCGCAGAAACGAGAACAGCACCGACCGCTCCGCTGCTACATGCGCGTCGGTGAGGCCGACCCCCGCAGTCGCCAGCGCGTACTGGTCGACCAGCTCCTGCTCGAAGTCGTCGAGGTCCTGCGCGGTCGGTCGCGGTCGAGCCGAGCTCAACGACCGGACCGGCGCCAGCGTCACCGTCGACGCTCCTGCTCACTCCAGATGATCACCGGTCATAGATACCAGAGCACGATCAACAATCCCGACGAAGGGTCGAACATTCTTATGCACACGGCAAACCCTCACCGACCTCGCACGCTGCCCCATCTGGGAGGACATCCCCTCAAGAAACCCGCGGGAGTTCCTACAAGCGGCAAGCCAGTCGCGCACTTCACCGTCATCAGCGACAGCCGGTACCGGGACCGCGACACCGGCGAGTGGACCGACGCCGGCTCGACCGCGGTACGGGTCACCGCCTGGGGCACGTTGGCCGAGGCAGTCGCCGACCAGCTCACCAAGGGCGCGAAGGTGACCGTCACCGGCCACAAGCTCGCGGCCGCCGCCTACATCAACCGCGACGGCGAGGCCGCCGCCGCCCTCGAGATCGTCGCCGACCAGGTGAGTCTCGACCTTCGCCAGCCGGCCGGGCGCAGCTGACCGGCCGGGAGCGCCTCCCGCGGCGCGCCGGTGGGGCGGACCCGAGCGG
>JBOHBN010000364.1:0-5666 GCA_050698355.1 Streptosporangiales bacterium
CGTCTTCGTGCTGGTCTGAGCGCGCTGACGAGAACGGCTCGAAGAACTAGTAGGGGAGTCGCATGATGGTTGTGGCGGCGAACAACTTCCTGGTGCCGAACGGCACGTTCATTGTCGAGATCATCGCCTTCCTGATCCTGCTCGGCGTGCTGGCCAAGTGGGTCTACCCGCCGGTGAACAAGGCGGCGACGCAGCGCCAGGAGCGCATCCGCCAGCAGTTCGAGGAGGGCGAGCAGGCCAAGGCGAGGGCCGAGCAGGCGGAAAAGGAGCACCGCGACGCGATAGCGAACATGCGGTCGGAGGCGGCGCGGCTGCGGGAGGAGGCACGGGCCGAGGGGCAGCAGATCGTCGCCGACGCCAGAACCAAGGCGCAGGAGGAGGCGCAGCGCATCGCGCAGTCCGCTCAGGAGAGCCTGGAGGCGCAGCGGCAGCAGATCATGCGCCAGATGCGTTCCGAGGTCGGCCAGCTCGCGGTCGACCTGTCCCAGCGCATCGTCGGCGAGTCGCTCGACGAGGAGCGCCAGCACCGGGTCATCGACCGGTTCCTGACCGACCTCGAGGCCGAGGGCGGCGCCACGGCGAACGGCACCGACACCACGGCGCACGCGCAGCGGGTGCACTAAGAACGTGCTTGGAAACCAACCTTGCGCGAGGGAGTTGGCAATGCTGCGTGCTACGCATAGGACTGGTTACAGTGCGCAAGCACATGGAGTTGACCGTTATATGAGTTTGCAAGGACGTTCTTAAATGTCTGCCGGACTCCGCAGCCGCTCTCTCGACACCGCGAGGGAGCAGGCCGCGCAGGTACTCGAGCAGGCGAACGTCGACGCCGGCGTGCTGAGCCAGGAGCTGTTCGGCCTGGTCGACCTGTTCGAGCAGGAGCACTCCGTACGGCGCGTGGTCGCTGACCCCGCCGTCGACGCCGAGCGCAAGACGGGTTTCCTGCGCGCGCTGCTCGCCGACCGGGTCAACGAGGTGACCGTCGACGTCGCGTGCGCGATCGCCGGGCTGCGCTGGTGGGCGCCGCGGTCGTTGGTCGACGCGGTCGAGGTGGTCGCCGTCGACTGCGAGGTGACCGCGGCTGAGCAGGTCGGCGGACTGGACGAGCTCGAGGACGGCCTGTTCAGGTTCGGGCGCATCGCGTCCGCGCAGCCGGAGCTGCGCGGGGCGCTGTCCGACCCGGCGCTGCCCGACGAGCGCAAGCGAGAGCTGCTCGACGAGCTGCTCCAGGACAAGGTCGGACCGAGCACGTTGCGGTTGGTCACCGCGGCGGTCGTGTACCCGCGCCGGCGCTCGTTCGCCGACGTGCTCTCCTACTACGGCTCGATCGCGGCCGAGCACCAGCGGCGGCTCGTCGCGCTGGTGCGCGCGGCCGTCCCGCTCACCGAGCACGAGCGGGAGCGGCTCCAGGCGGCGCTGCGCAGCCATTACGGGCAGGACGTGCACCTCAACGTGGAGATCGATCCCGAGGTCATCGGCGGGCTCTCCGTCGTCATCGGCTCCGACCTGATCGAGGGCACGATCGCGCGCCGGTTCGACGAGGCCCGCCGTAGGCTGGCGGGCTAACCACATTTGCCTTGACGAAGATCCGAAACGAGACAGAAGTGAGGGACTTTGCGATGGCGGAGCTGACGATTCGCCCGGAGGAGATCCGGGATGCGCTGCAGCGCTTCGTCGAGTCGTACGAGCCCGAGGCGGCGTCCAGGGAAGAGGTCGGCACGGTCATCTTCTGCGGTGACGGTATCGCCCGCGTGGAGGGCCTGCCGTCCGCGATGGCCAACGAGCTGCTGGAGTTCGAGGACGGCACCCGCGGCCTCGCGCAGGACCTCGAGGTACGCGACATCGGCGTGATCGTGCTCGGCGAGTACGAGGGCATCGAGGAGGGCCAGACCGTCCGGCGCACCGGCGAGGTGCTGTCCGTGTCGGTCGGCGACGCCTACCTCGGCCGCGTCGTCGACGCGATCGGAAACCCGTTGGACGGCAAGGGCGAGATCGAGACCACCGAGCGCCGCGAGCTGGAGCGGCAGGCTCCCTCCGTCGTGCAGCGGCAGCCGGTGAGCGAGGCGCTGCAGACCGGCATCAAGGCGATCGACTCGATGGTCCCGATCGGCCGCGGCCAGCGCGAGCTGATCATCGGCGACCGGCAGACCGGCAAGACTGCTCTCGCCATCGACACGATCCTCAACCAGAAGGCCAACTGGGAGTCCGGCGACAAGTCCAGGCAGGTCCGCTGCGTGTACGTCGCGGTCGGCCAGAAGGGCTCCACCATCGCGTCGGTGCGCTCGACGCTGGAGGAGAACGGCGCGCTGGAGTACACCACCATCGTCGCGGCCCCGGCGTCCGACCCGGCGGGCTACAAGTACATCGCCCCGTACACCGGCTCGGCCATCGCCCAGCACTGGATGTACCAGGGCAACCACGTGCTGATCGTGTTCGACGACCTCTCCAAGCAGGCCGACGCGTACCGCGCGGTGTCGCTGCTGCTGCGCCGCCCGCCGGGGCGCGAGGCGTTCCCGGGCGACGTGTTCTACCTGCACTCGCGGCTGCTCGAGCGCTCCGCGAAGCTCTCCGACGAGCTGGGTGCGGGCTCGATCACCGCGTTGCCGATCGTCGAGACCAAGGCGAACGACATCTCGGCTTACATCCCCACCAACGTGATCTCGATCACCGACGGCCAGATCTTCCTCGAGACCGACCTGTTCAACCAGGGCCAGCGCCCCGCGATCAACGTCGGCAACTCGGTGTCCCGGGTCGGCGGCGCCGCGCAGATCAGGGCGATGCGCAAGGTCAGCGGCCGGTTGAAGATCGACCTGGCGCAGTACCGCGAGCTGGAGGCGTTCGCGCAGTTCGGCTCCGGTCTCGACGAGGCGTCGCTGGCGCAGCTCGCCCGCGGTGAGCGGCTGTACGAGCTGCTGAAGCAGCCGCAGTACACCCCGTACCCGGTCGAGCACCAGGTCGTGTCGATCTGGCTGGGCTCCAACGGCGAGGTCGACGAGGTGCCGGTCGAGGACGTCGGCAGGTTCGAGCGCGAGTTCATCGACTACGTCGGGCGCCACACCGAGGCGTTCAGCAAGATCTCCGAGTCCGGTGAGATGGACAACGACACGGCGTCCGCGCTCGAGCAGGCGGTCGGGGAGTTCAAGCGGCAGTTCGAGACGGCCAGCGGCGAGCTGCTCGTCAAGGACGAGCCGGTCGAGTCGCTCGAGGAAGAGGACGTCGACCAGGAGAAGATCACCGTCCGCCGCAAGGCGAAGTAGGGACGATGGCCGACAACCTGCAGACCTACCGGCGGCGGATCCGGTCGACCCGCTCCATGGCGAAGATCACCCACGCCATGGAGCTGATCGCCGCCTCCCGGATCACCCGGGCGCGCCAGCAGGTGGCGGCGTCCACCCCGTACGCGCGTGAGATCACCCGGGCGATCTCGGCGGCGGCGGGCAACTCCACCGTCGACCACCCGTTGCTGACCGAGGCGGAGAACCCCAGGCGCTCGGCCGTCCTGCTGGTCACGAGTGACCGCGGGCTCGCGGGCGCGTACTCGGCGAACGTGCTCAAGGAGGGCGAGTCGCTCACCGGCCTGCTCACCGAGCAGGGCAAGGAGATCCAGCCGTACGTCAGCGGGCGCAAGGGCATCGCCTGGTTCGAGTTCCGCGGCCGTGAGGTGGCCGGCTCCTGGGAGGGCTTCTCCGAGCGACCGACGTACGCCGACGCCCAGCAGGTCGGGCGGACGCTGATCGACGCCTTCCTGCAGCCGACCGACGAGGGCGGTGTCGACGAGATCCACATCGTCTACACCGAGTTCCTCTCCATGCTGAGCCAGCGTCCGGACGTCCGCCGGATCCTGCCGCTGGAGGTCGAGGAAGTCGAGGAGACCGAGGAGTCGTCGGCTGCTGGCTCGCCGTTGTACGAGTTCGAGCCGTCGGCCGACGAGGTGCTGGAGGCGTTGCTTCCCCGGTACGTGCAGGCCCGCATCTACAACGCCATGCTGCAGGCGGCCGCCTCGGAGCAGGCATCCAGGCAGCGCGCCATGAAGGCCGCGACAGACAACGCCAACGACATGGTCACGACGTTGACCAGGCTGCAGAACCAGGCCCGCCAGGCCCAGATCACCCAGGAAATCAGCGAGATCGTCGGTGGCGCCAACGCGCTCGCAGAAGCAAACGCGGGGAGTGAGTGAGAATGACTGCCACAGCTGAACCCACGACCGCCACAGGGCGGGTCGCGCGGGTCATCGGCCCGGTCGTCGACGTGGAGTTCCCCACGGAGTCGCTGCCGGAGCTGAACTTCGCGCTCGAGGTCGACGTCGAGCTGCTCGGCGAGACCAGGACCCTGACGCTGGAGACCGCGCAGCACCTCGGCGACAACCTGGTGCGGGCGATCTCCATGCAGCCGCAGGATGGCTTGGTGCGGGGCACCTCCGTACGCAACACCGGCCGTCCGATCAGCGTGCCGGTCGGCGACCAGGTCAAGGGGCACGTGTTCAACGTGCTCGGGCAGTGCCTGGACGACCCGGACTTCGAGCCGAGTGGCGAGCAGTGGTCCATTCACCGCCGCGCGCCTCAGTTCGTCGACCTCGAGCCGAAGACCGAGATGCTGCAGACCGGCCTGAAGGTCATCGACCTGCTCACCCCGTACGTCCAGGGCGGCAAGATCGGCCTGTTCGGCGGCGCGGGCGTGGGTAAGACGGTGCTCATCAAGGAGATGATCATCCGGGTCGCGCGTAACTTCGGCGGCACGTCGGTGTTCGCCGGAGTGGGCGAGCGTACCCGGGAGGGCAACGACCTGTACCTGGAGATGACCGAGGACGGCGTCATCAACGACACCGCACTGGTGTTCGGCCAGATGGATGAGCCGCCGGGCACCCGGTTGCGGGTAGGCCTCTCGGCGTTGACGATGGCGGAGTACTTCCGCGACGTGCAGGGCCAGGACGTACTGCTGTTCATCGACAACATCTTCCGGTTCAGCCAGGCGGGCACCGAGGTGTCCACGCTGCTCGGCCGGATGCCGTCCGCCGTCGGATACCAGCCGACGCTCGCCGACGAGATGGGCCAGCTGCAGGAGCGGATCACCTCCACCCGGGGGCACGCGATTACCTCGATGCAGGCGGTGTTCGTCCCCGCGGACGACTACACCGACCCCGCGCCTGCAACCACGTTCGCGCACCTGGACGCGACCACCCAGCTGTCGCGTGACGTGTTCGCGCTCGGCATCTTCCCCGCGGTCGACCCGCTGACGTCCACCTCGCGCATCCTCGACCCGCTGTACGTGGGCGAGGAGCACAACACCGTCGCCCGGCGGGTGAAGGAGATCCTGCAGCGGTACAAGGACCTGCAGGACATCATCTCGATCCTCGGCATCGACGAACTGTCGGAGGAGGACAAGGTCATCGTCGGTCGCGCGCGGCGGATTCTGCGGTTCCTGTCGCAGAACATGTTCTCCGCGCAGCAGTTCACCGGGCAGGAGGGCTCGTTCGTGCCGCTCGACGAGACCATCTCCTCGTTCACGGCGCTGTGCGACGGCGATTACGATCACCTGCCAGAGCAGGCGTTCCTGCTCTGCGGTGGAATCGCCGACGTGGAGGAGAACGCCAAGCGACTCAGCGGCGGTTCCTGACCGCGCCGGTCCTTCCTTCTTACGCAACTTGTCAGTGTCTGACAGCGCTATAG
>JBOHBN010000365.1:0-2905 GCA_050698355.1 Streptosporangiales bacterium
TCGTACCCCTCGCGCCGGCGGTCGTAGACCAGGTCGAGCGCGGCCTGGAGCTGATCCCCGCCGATCCGGGCGATCGGCATGATCCGCGACGCGTGGACGATCGCCGAGTCGAGCCCGGCGCGCACGCACTCGTCGAGGAAGTCCGAGTTCAGCACCGCCCGCGCCGCCGGGTTCAGGCCGAACGAGACGTTCGAGACCCCCAGCGTGGTCTGCACGTCCGGGTAGCGGCGCTTGACCGCGCGGATCGCCTCGATCGTCTCCAGCGCGTCCCGCCGGGTCTCCTCCTGGCCGGTCGCGATCGGGAACGTCAGGCAGTCGACGATGATGTCCGACGTCCGCATGCCCCAGTTCTGCGTCAGGTCGTTGATCAGGCGATCCGCGACGCGCACCTTCCAGTCGGTCGTGCGCGCCTGGCCCTCCTCGTCGATGGTCAGCGCGATCACCGCGGCGCCGTACTCGCGTATGAGCGGCATGACCTTCGCGATCCGCGAGTCCGGGCCGTCGCCGTCCTCGTAGTTGACCGAGTTGATCACGCTACGGCCGCCGAGCAGCTGTAGGCCGGCCTCGAGAACGACGTACTCGGTGGAGTCGAGCACGACCGGCAGCGTCGAGGCCGTGGCGAGCCGGCTCGCCAGCTCGCGGATGTCGGCGACGCCGTCGCGACCCACGTAGTCGATGCACAGGTCGAGCATGTGCGCGCCGTCGCGGATCTGGTCCCTGGCGATCTCGACGCAGTCGTCCCAGCGCTCCTCGACCATCGCCTCACGGAACTTCTTCGAGCCGTTGGCATTGGTGCGCTCGCCGATGGTCAGGTACGTCGTGTCCTGCTGGAACGGCACGTGCTGGTAGAGCGACGCCGTGCCGGGCTCCGGGTGCACCTTGCGGGCGGCGATCTCGCGGCCGCGCACCCGCTCCACGACCTGCCGGAGGTGCTCGGGAGTGGTGCCGCAGCAGCCGCCGACGAGGCTCACGCCGAAGTCCCTGGTGAAGTGCTCGTGCGCGTCGGCCAGCTGCTCCGGGGTGAGCGGGTACCAGGCGCCGTTCGGCCCGAGCTGGGGCAGTCCGGCGTTCGGCATGCACGACAGGCCCGTACGCGCGTGCCTGGCCAGGTAGCGCAGGTGCTCGCTCATCTCCTCCGGCCCGGTCGCGCAGTTCAGGCCGATGAGGTCGACGCCGAGTGGCTCGAGCGCGGTGAGGGCCGCGCCGATCTCCGTACCGAGCAGCATGGCGCCGTTGGTCTCGATCGTGACCTGGGCGAACAGCGGTACGTCGGAGCCGGCCGCGTCGATCGCTCGGCGGGCGGCGATGAGGGCGGCCTTCGCCTGCAGCAGGTCCTGCGCGGTCTCGATCAGCACCGCGTGCACGCCACCGGCGAGCATGCCCTCGACCTGCCGCTGGTAGGCGTCGCGGAGCCCGGCGAATTCGACGTGCCCCAGTGTCGGGAGCTTCGTACCGGGACCCACCGAGCCGATCGCCCAACGCGGCTGCTCCTCGGTCGACCAGGCGTCGGCGGCCTCGCGGCCGATCCGGGCGCCGGCCTCGGCCAGCTCGCCGATCCGGTGTTCGAGGTCGTACTCGCCGAGGTTGCCGAGGTTGGCCCCGAAGGTGTTGGTCTCGATGGCGTCGACGCCGACTTCCAGGTACGCGTCGTGGACGCCGCGTACGATGTCGGGCCTGGTCACGTTGAGTAGCTCGTTGCAGCCCTCGTGACCTTCGAAATCGTCCAGGCTGGGGTCGGCCGCCTGGAGCATGGTCCCCATTCCCCCATCGGCGACCACGACGCGCTCGGTAAGAGCGTGTCGGAGGGACGGAGCGGTGGGTCTGCTGGGTCCAGGCACAGGAAAACACTCCCGAGTTTCGCGGACAGAAGTATTCACCATAACCTGCTCGGACTCGGCGTTCGCCGGATCCGTCACGCTCCGGCGTAGGCTGACGGCGAGGAATGTTACGTACGCCACGCGTGACGGGAGGCTGTCGTTGATCGAGCTCGCGGGCGCCCTGCCCGAGCTCAACGAGCCCATTCTCATCGCGGCGTTCGAGGGCTGGAACGACGCGGCGGACGCGGCGACGAGCGCGATCGAACACGTCGAGGACACCTGGCAGGCCCGCCCGTTCGCCGCGCTCGACCCCGAGGACTACTACGACTTCCAGGTCAACCGCCCGCAGGTGAGCTTCGAGGGCACCGGACGCAGCATCGCGTGGCCGTCGACGCGGCTGTCGGTGGCGCGGCCGCCGGACGCGGAGAGTGACCTGGTGCTCGTACGCGGCATCGAGCCCTCCATGCGGTGGCGCAGCTTCTGCTCGGACATCCTCGAGCTGGCAGAACGCCTAGACATACAGACAGTAGTCACGCTGGGGGCTCTCCTGGCCGACGCGCCGCACACCCGGCCGGTACCGGTGACCGGCAACACGAGCGACGATGCGCTCGCGCAGGCACTGTCGCTCGAGCCGTCCCGATACGAGGGGCCCACCGGCATCGTCGGCGTCCTGCAGCACGCCGCGACGAGCGCCGGGCTCAGCACGGTGTCGTTCTGGGCGGCCGTACCGCACTACGTCGCACAGCCGCCGTGCCCGAAGGCGACGCTCGCGCTGCTCCGCAACCTGGAGGATCTGCTCGGCTGCCCCGTACCGCTCGGTGAGCTGCCGGAGCAGGCGCAGGCGTGGCAGCGGGGTGTGGACGAGCTCGCCAAGGAGGACTCCGAGATCGCCGAGTACGTCGAGGCGCTGGAGAAGCAGCGCGACACCACCGAGCTGCCGGAGGCAACCGGTGAGGCGATCGCCAGGGAGTTCGAGCAGTACCTGAAGCGCCGCCGCCACGACGGCCCTGGCGGCACGGCCCACTAGAGCGGGCTCCCCGCAGGTTGTCAGTGCGTGGTCGACCTATAGCACAACCACGCACTGACAA
>JBOHBN010000366.1:0-3689 GCA_050698355.1 Streptosporangiales bacterium
GTCAGCACGACACACATCTCCGACCACCCGCAGGAGAGGACATGCCGCTGACACCCGCGGAAGTGCGTAACAAGCAGTTCAATACCACGCGCCTCCGCCCCGGATACGACGAGGAAGAGGTGGACTCTTTCCTCGACGAGGTCGAGGCGGAACTTGATCGGCTCATCACCGAGAACGATGAGCTGCGGCGCCGCCTGGCCGAGGCTACCGGTGACCAGTCCTATCTGTCGGGCCCGATCACCGAGCAACAGGGTGCGGTGTTCTCCGGCCAGCGCCAGGGGGGACAGCACGGGCAACACGGTCAGCCGGCGAACGGTGTGGCGACCGGTACCGTGACAGAAGCGCCGCCACAGGGCGGCGGACAAATCGGTCATACTGCCGAGCAGCCGCGACCGCTGGGCCAGGGGCCACCCGACCAGCAGCAGGGTCAGCCCACGCAGCAGATCCAGCAGACCGGCGCGCAGGAGAACCCGCCGTACGGGAACTCCAGCGAGCAGAACGGTCGGGCGCTGAACCAGCAGCAGGGTGACCAGGCCAAGAACGACGGGTATACCCCGGGTCACGGCTCGCATGCGGCCGCCGGCGCGAACGCCAGCGGTACTGGAATGGGCGGCCTGGCCGATGGCCTGGCCGCTGCCGCAGGCACCGGCCAGGTGCCGGACTCGGCAGCGCGCTTGCTCGCGCTGGCACAGCAGGTGCATGACGAGCACGTGGCGACGGCGCAGCAGAAGTCCGACGAGACGCTCCGCAAGGCGAGGGCGCAGGCGGACAAGCTGGTGGCCGACGCGCGGCGGCGCGCGGAGGACCTCGACCGCGATGCTCAGGAAAAGCACCGGCAGGCGATGGGGTCGATGATCAGCGAGCGCGAAAAGCTCGAGCAGCAGATCGAGACCTTGCGCACGTTCGAACGCGAGTACCGGAGCCGGCTGAAGTCGTACCTGCAGGGCCAGCTGGAACAGCTGGAGAAGACCGGGTCGCAGGCGCCACCGCGCCTCGGTGAGTGAGAACGTGCTGGGAGACCGGTCGACCTCGACCTACGTTTCCCACCGTGTTCTCGGCAAGCCCGAACCAGTCGTACGACGGCGCCTGAGGGTTTCCGTGGGGGACTGCCCGGCGGCTAACGGCCGCCGGGCAGGGAGGTCGCGATGATCGCGATCAGTGGTGCGCTCGTGCTCGTGGCGATCGCCTTGCTTGTCGCGGGTCTCGTGATGCACGCCTTCATGCTCGTCTACGCCTCCATCGGAACGAGTCTGGTCGCGGCCGTGTGTTTGGTGGTCGGTGTGTGGATCGGCCGCGACCAGCTCTTCCGAGGGGGAGGCAAGGCCGCCAGCCGGTCGCGCAAGGGGGCAGTGTCGACCAAGGCGGCGAGCACGACTGCGGCGAAGAAGCCGGCTCGAGCGCGCGCCGGGGCGGGCGCGCGTACCGGCGGAACCGTGCGGGCGGCGACCGGCACCGCGGTCCGCGACGACGCGGAGGTCGTCGTCGTACCCGGGCGGCCCCGCTACCACCTCGACAGCTGCCGGCAGGTCAAGGACCGCTCGACCGAGACCCGCGAGCTCGCCGTGGCAAGGGACGAGGGGTACGTCGCGTGCTCGGCGTGCCGCCCGGAATCCGTCCTCGTCGCCCGAGGCGAGTTGGAGCGGGATGGTGCCGCGTCCACCGGCAAGCATCGCGCCGCGGAGACGGTTGCGGTCGTCGGCGGGCAGCGGCGCTACCACCAGCCGGACTGCCAGGTCGTGCTCGACGCCGAACAGGACGGCGACGAGGTCGAGAAGCGTTCGGTGGCCGACGCGCATGCGGACGGCCTCATCCCGTGCACCGTTTGCGCCCCACCCGCGGCCGACTGACTGGCGCGCTCGCCGCTTCCGCGAATGTGTCAGTACCTCAACCCGTCATAGCGGGCTGAGGTACTGACACGGGAAGCGGGTCAGGTCTTGCGGAGCCAGAAGGCGAGACCGAGCGCGTCGTCGCGGTGTGACGACATGCCGGCGTCGCTGGGCCGCTCGCTGACCTCGCTGGCGAGCACCTCGCTCGCCAGCGTCGTGCTCCACTCCCGCAGCGTCTCGGCGAGCTCGGCCGTGTCCGCCTGCCAGCCGAGCACGATCCGGTCGCTCACCTCGAAGCCGGCGCTCCTCCTGGCCTCCTGGATCGTACGCACGGCCTCCCGGGCGAGCCCCGCGCGGCGCAGCTGCGGGGTGACCTCCAGGTCCAGCGCGATGGTCACACCCGCGTCGCTCGCGACCTCCCAGCCCGCGCGGGGGGACTCGGTCACGAGGATGTCGTCGGCGCTGACCTCCACCGTGCCCACCTCCGTGGCGAGCTGCGCGGTGCCGGCCCGGGTCGCCTCGACGAGCCCTGCCGGGTCGGCCGCGGTGATGCCCGCCGCGACCTTCGGGGTCTCCTTGCCGAAGCGCCGCCCGAGCGAGCGGAAGTTGGGCTTGACGACGTACTCCACCAGCTCGCCGTGCTCGGCGTCGCCGGCGCCGAGCGCCTCGACCGAGAGCACGTTCAGCTCCGTGGCGACCTCGACGCGCAGCTCGTCGGGCAGGTCGGCCCAGCCAGGGGCGCCGATGAGCGCCCGGGAGAGCGGCTGCCGGGTGCGCACGCCGGACGTGGCCCGGGTGGCGCGGCCGAGCTCGACGAGCCGGCGGGCGAGCGCCATCTGGTCGGCGAGCCGCGGGTCGATCAGGTCCTGCCGCGGCTCCGGCCAGGATGCCAGGTGGACCGAGTCGGGCAGCTCCTCGGCGCCCGCGGCGCCACACAGCGCCTCCCACACGTAGTCGGTGGTGAACGGGACGAACGGCGCGAGGAGCCTGGTCAGTACCTCGACGCACTCGTACAGCGTGGCGAACGCCGCGGCACCCTCACTGCTGGAGAAGCCCTGCCAGAAGCGGCGCCGGGACCTGCGTACGTACCAGTTCGACAGGTCGTCGGTGAACTCAGCGATCCGGCGGCCCGCACGCACCGAGTCGAACGCCTCGAGCGCCGTCGTGACCTCGGCAACCGTACGGTGCAGCTCCGACAGCACCCACCGGTCCAGCTGCGGGCGCTGCTCGTGTGGCGGCGCCTCGGCAGCGAGGTCCGGCGTCCACGCGCGCCCGTCCGCACCGCTCGCGGCGGCGTTCGCGTACAGGGTGAGGAACGACGCGGTGTTGACGTAGGTGAGCAGCACCTTGCGGACGACCTCGTCGATCAGCTCGTGCCCGAACCGCCTGGTCGCCCACGGGTTGCCGGCGGCGAGCAGGTACCAGCGCACGGCGTCGGCGCCGTGCCGCTCCATCAGCGGGAACGGCTCGAGCACGTTGCCGATGTGCTTGCTCATCTTGCGGCCCTCGGCGTCCACGAGGTGGCCCAGGCACAGCACGGTGCGGTACGGCGACTGGTCGAAGACGAGCGTGCCGATGGTCATCAGCGTGTAGAACCAGCCACGGGTCTGGTCGATCGCCTCGCAGATGAAGTCGGCCGGGTAGCGCCGCTCCAGCTCGGCGGTACTGCCGGGGAGGTGCGGCGCGCCCCACTGGGCGAACGGCATCGACCCGGAGTCGTACCAGGCGTCGATGACCTGGGGCACCCGAGTCGCGGTCTGCCCGCACGTCTCGCAGGCCAGCGTCACCTCGTCGATGTACGGTCGGTGCGGGTCCAGGTCGGACAGGTCGCGCCCGGCGCGCTCGCCGAGGTCGGCGAGCGAC
>JBOHBN010000367.1:0-1346 GCA_050698355.1 Streptosporangiales bacterium
ACACGACGAGGACGATCAGCACCGCGGCGATGACCGCACCCAACGCCAACCGCAGGACCGTCAACCGCTTGCTCTGCCCAGCGGGAAACAGATGCTTGGGGTTCATCAACCGTCCCGATCCCTCGGCATCGGCGGCACATCGATGCCCTGACCATGCAGCGACGCACGCAGGTCGTACACGTACTCCAACAACTCGTCGTACTTGCGGCGCAGCTCATCGAGGCGGCCCTGCAGCTCGTTGCGTTCGGTCACGATGTCGTCCCACTGTTTAGCGCGGGTCTCCTTCCGCCGGCCCGTCGCGTACAACAGCCCGGCGATAGGTGCGCACAACGCGGCGAGGACTCCGGCGATCACCGTCGGGTCCATACACTGGGCTCCACTCCTCCTCGCCGCTACCCGTTTCTCAGGTGTGCCCGGCGTTGGCCTAACCGTCCGCGGTCGCCGACGTAATCTGCACCGCCCACCAGTCGATGCCGGTGGTGACCGGGTTGGGGCCGGTCCGGTAGACCCACAGGTCACACCCGGCGGCGGTCACGTTGTTGTGCACCACCTCCCGAACTTGGTCGGGCGACCCGGACTGCACGTTCGCGAAGATCAGCGGCGACACGCTGAACCGGCCAGGCGGGAAGTCGACATGCACCTGGGTGGAGGTGCCGGGGGTCACCTCGACAGTGGCGTGCCCGCCAGCGACCGCGTACGCGATCGCGACACCGTCGATGGTTGATTCGGTGGCCTCCGCGAGGTCTTGCGTCGCCCCCGCCAGGTCGGGCGGGTCGTTCGGCGCGAGATACGGCAGGTTGTACTTCGCGGTGGTCGCCAACGGTCCTCCTAGGGCGTGTACGTCTGGTTCAGGATCAGCCGGTCCATCAGGCCGGGGTTCACCGCGTGGAAGTCGAGGTCGCCGTTGGTCTGCAACGCGAGCTGCATGTTGTAGACACGGTCATGCACGTCGGTCGCGCCGCCGAACGCGATCGGTGACCCGTCGGTCGGGGCGGCCCACGTCGGGAGGGTGCATATCGTTGTGCCGGTGGTCGCGCCCGACACGTTCAGGTCGAGCTGGATCTCGACCTGCCCGGTGGCGTGCCGCATGATCCGCGCCCGGGTGTTCACCGTGAAACCGGCTCCAGTGACCGATACGCCCGTCCAGCCGATCTCAGCGCCCGCCGGGACGGCGTCCACGTCGGCGGCGGTGAGCACGACCACGCCGGTCTTCCCGTTAACCGACGACACGAGCGCCACCGGCCCCGACGACGGCGCGCCGTAGGGCCCGTTCACGAACCACGTCGACCGTGACCGCACCAGCCCGACGATGTCGCCGACGGCGGGCGTGAAGTCACCCGCGATGG
>JBOHBN010000368.1:0-10270 GCA_050698355.1 Streptosporangiales bacterium
CGCGAGCGGGACCAACCTGTGGCGGAGGTGCCCCTCACCGCGATCGCGGCGGCCGCCGGCATCTCGCGCAGCACGCTCGTACGCCAGGTCGGCGGCACGCGACAGGCACTGGACCGGGCGGTCGAGGACTCGGGAGTCGATCCCGGCGGCCGCCCGCCCGTACGCGAGCGGGCGATCGAAGCAGCCGCCCGGCTGATCAGCGAGTACGGACTGGCGACCGTCACGCTCGACGCGGTCGCGCGGCGGGCGGAGTGTTCCCAGCCGAGCCTCTACGCGGTATTCGAGAGCCGCGACGGGCTGCTGCAGGCGGTGTTCGAGCGGTACACCCCGCTCCCCGACCTGGATCGGGTGGTGACCGAGCGGCCCGACGATCTGCGCGAGACCGTCCGCCGCGTCTACGGGGCCTTCGCCGCCGCGGCGAGGGCGGAGCCGCGGGTCATGCCGGCGCTGGTGGCCGACCTGTTCGGCAACCCGACCGGGCCGGCGCTGACGGTGTGGGAGCAGGTGTTCGTACCGCGGGTCCTCGGCAGCATCGGCGACTGGCTGACCAGGCAGGTGCGCGCGGGCCGGATCCGCCCGCTGCCGTTGCCGCTGCTCGTCCAGGTCCTGATCGGACCGTTCGCCGCACACGTACTCACCCGGCCAGCGCTGGAAACGGCGTGGCCCGCGGGCGGGCTTCCCAGCATCGAGGAGGCCTGCGAGGTGTTCGCGGAGTCGTTCCTGCGGGCCGTCGCCACCGGCGGCGACACCGGAGACGGGAAGGAGTGACGAAGATGTCCACTGCAAGTCACGCGGATCGGCCGTACGCGGTCGCGGTCGACGGCCTGCGGGTCGTGCGGGGTGGCCGCGAGGTCCTGCACGGCATCGGCTTTCGCATCCCGCGCGGCACGGTCACCGGCGTGCTCGGGCCCAGCGGGTGTGGCAAGACCACCTTGCTGCGCGCGGTCGTCGGCGCCCAGATCGTCGCGGGCGGCACCGTGACGGTTCTCGGTAAGCCGGCCGGCGCGCGGGAGCTGCGCGGCCGGATCGGGTACGCCACCCAGGGCGCCGCCGTCTACTCCGACCTGACCGTCGCGGAGAACCTCAGGTTCTTCGCGGCCGTGCTGGGCGCTCGTACCGCGGAGGTCGGGCGGGTCATCGACGACGTCGGCCTGGCCGGCTGCGAGCAGCAGCCGGTCGCCGAGCTGTCCGGCGGCCAGCGTTCGCGAGCCAGCCTCGCGGTCGCGCTGCTGGGGTCGCCCGACCTGGTGGTGCTGGACGAGCCGACGGTCGGCCTCGACCCGGTGTTGCGCAATGAGTTGTGGACGCTGTTCCACGAGCTCGCGTCCAGCGGCGCCACCCTGCTGGTCTCCAGCCATGTGATGGACGAGGCCGTGCGATGCGAGCGACTGCTCCTGCTCCGGGACGGCGGCCTGCTCGCCGACGGCACGCCCGCGAGCCTGTGCAGCCGTACGGGCGCGAACGACGTGGAGCAGGCGTTCCTGCGCCTCGTCGAGGAAAAGGCGGTGGTCGGCTCATGAACCCGCGCGTCACGCTCTTCACCGCCCGCAGGGTGCTCACTCAACTGCGGCACGATCCGCGCACCGTCGCGATGATGATCGTGGTGCCCTCGGTGCTGATCGTGCTGCTGCGGTACGTCTTCGACTCCGAGCAGGTCTTCGACCGGGTCGCGCCGGCGCTGCTCGGCGTCTTCCCGTTCGTGGTGATGTTCCTGGTCACCTCGGTCGCCACGTTGCGCGAACGCACGAGCGGCGTCCTCGAACGGCTGATGACCATGCCGATGAGCAAGCTCGACCTGCTGTTCGGCTACGCGATCGCGTTCGGTCTCGTCGCCGTCGCCCAGATCGGCGTCGTGGCCGCCGTCGCGGTCGGCTGGCTCGGGCTCGACGTCGAAGGATCCCTGTGGATGCTGGTAGTCGTCGCCGTACTCGACGCGCTGCTCGGGATGGCGCTGGGACTGTTCGTCAGCGCCTTCGCCCGCAGCGAGTTCCAAGCCGTCCAGTTCATGCCCGCGGTCGTGCTGCCGCAGGCGCTGCTGTGCGGACTGTTCGTACCCCGCGACCAGATGGCGCAGGTGCTCGAGTGGATCTCCGACGTGCTACCGCTGTCGTACGCCGTGCACGCCATGCAGGAGGTGACGGGCTCCGCGGATGTCACCGACGAGCTGATCCGTGACCTCGGCGTCGTCGGCGGGTGCACCGTGCTCGCGCTCATCGTCGGCGCCGCCACGCTGCGCCGCCGCACCGCCTAGGCGAGCGGCGGGCCCTGCTCGATCCGGCGCAGCACCGGCGCCAGTTTGTCCAGGTCATCACTACTCTGCAGCATCCGCTCGTCCCACCAGGTCGCGCCCGCGTCGACCAGCGGCCCGACCACGTCGCGCGCGGCGGCGGGGTCGCCGGGAGTGACGCCGCCGACGACCACATCGAGCGCCTTGCCGTCCTCGTCGCGGTGCTGATGCAGGTAGTCGACCAGGTCATGCACCTCGTCGACGGGCGGTGCGTGCCCGTGCCCGGCGGAGGTGAACAGTGGCACCGCGCCGTCCCAGCGGGCCGCGCGGCGCATCGGGGGACGGTTTGGCCAGAACCCGGCGATCCAGACCGGCGGGCGCGGTTGCTGCACCGTCGCCGGCAGCAGCGCTACGTCGCGGACCTGGTAGTGCCGGCCGTCATGGTTGACCGGCTCGCCCGACCAGTACCGCTGCAGCAGGTCCAGGCCTTCGTCCAGGTACTCGGCGAGTACGGCCGGGTCGGTCGGCTCGCCGAAGCTCCCGTACTCGTCCTCGATCGGCCCGCCCAGGCCGGCACCGAGGATCGTCCTGCCGCCGCTGAGCACGTCGAGCGTCGCTACCTGGCGGGCGAGCTGCTGCGGACGCCGCCGCGGGACCGGGGTGACCAGCGTGCCCAACCGGAGCCGCGATGTCGCGAGTGCCGCGGCAGTCAGCAGCATCCACGGGTCCCCGAACGTCCGTCGAAGGCGCTTTTGGTGTACGACGTGATCCCAGACGAACAACCCGTCCCAGCCGGCCCCTTCGGCCGCCACGGCGACCCGTGCCACCGCCCTGGGGTCGGCGAAGTCGCCGAAGTTGGGAATGTTGATCGAGAAGCGCATCCCGGCATCCTGCCGGGACGCGAGCTACCGGGCAAACCGATAACGCGCCCGGCTACTCGCCGCGGTGCTGGTCCTCCCCGTCCGGTTTCTTCTCGTCGTCGACCGGGAACCCGTTGGCGTCCTTACCGTCGACGTTGATGCGGCGGATCTGCTTGTTCATCGACCGGACGAGGAAGAACAACGCGATGCCGAGCAGGGCGATCACGATGAACCCGAGCAGGCCGGTCGTCACGTTGCTATTGCCCGCCGCGGCCAGCACCGTGGCCGCTGCGGCGTACAGGGTTGTCAGTGGCATGCCTCCGCCTCGACAGGTTCACGCACACCCGCGAACAGGTCGTCTTCGGGCGTGTAGGACGACACGAGCGTACGGGCCAGGTAGTAGTCCTCGGTCGGCCAGGCCATCCGCTGCGCGTCCAGCGGCACGGCGAACCAGTGCCCGTTGGGGTCGACCTGGGTCGCGTGCGCGAGCAGGGCGCGGTCGCGGGTCTCCAGGTAGCCCGCGCAGTCCACGCGGGTCGTCACCGGCACCTCGACGCGGTCGTCCGGCCAGTTCTCGAGCCGCTCGGCGTACGGCGACTCCAGGCCGCGCCGGGTCATCTCCGCGTGCAGCGCCTCGAACCTGGCACGGTGGAACGACACGTTGTAGTACAGCTTGAGCGGCGACCACGGCTCGCCCGCCTCGGGGTACCTCGTCGGATCGCCCGCCGCCTCGAACGCCTCCACCGACACCTGATGGCACTTGATGTGGTCCGGGTGCGGGTAGCCGCCGCTCTCGTCGTACGTGGTGATCACGTGCGGACGGAAGCGGCGCACGAGCCGTACCAGCGGTTCCGCGGCCACCTCCAGCGGCTGCAGGGCGAAGCACCCCTCAGGCAGCGGCGGCAGCGGGTCGCCCTCCGGCAGGCCGGAGTCGACGAACCCGAGCCAGGCGTGCCCGACGCCGAGCGCCTCGATCGCGCGCGCCATCTCCTCCTGCCGGATGCGGGGCATGTTCCCCTCGATCTCGGGGTCCCCCTGCAATGCGGGGTTGAGGATGTCACCGCGCTCGCCGCCGGTGCAGGTGGCGACCAGTACCTCGGCGCCCTCGCCGACGTACCTGGCCAGCGTGGCGGCACCCTTGCTCGACTCGTCGTCGGGGTGGGCGTGCACGGCGAGCAGCCGCAGTTGCCCATGGTCGGGCCCGGCTGTGATGGGGGTTACGTACTGGGGCACGGAACGTACGCCTCTCGGTTCGCGTGGACGGATACACTGCTTCTAGGTAACAATTGTCTCTGACCTGAGACGACGCTCCCTGGAGACCCACCGTGACCAGCCGCCACACGTTCGCGCTCGGCCGCCTCGCGCGCCGCCGAGCGATCGGCGCGTGGCTCGTGGCCGGGCTCACGGCATCGCGCTGGCGCTGAGCCGCGCGGGTCCAGATCCAAGCGTTTTTCCACCCCGTATTCCCGTATACCCGTAAAGGAGTCCCGTCGTGACCGAGACCAATGTCAACTGGCTGACCCAGGAGGCTTACGACCGGCTCAAGGCGGAGCTCGACGAGCTCAGTGGCCCCGGACGCACCGAGATCTCGAAGCGGATCGAGGAGGCGCGCTCCGAAGGCGACCTGCGGGAGAACGGCGGCTACCACGCGGCCAAGGAGGAGCAGGGCAAGCGGGAGAGCCGCATCCGCCAGCTCCAGGACCTGCTGCGCGACGCCAAGGTCGGTGAGGCGCCGCCGGACGACGGCGTCGTCGAGCCGGGCATGCGGGTGACGGTCCGGTTCGCCGACGGTGACGAGGAGTCCTTCCTGCTCGGCTCGCGCGAGGTCGCGGCCGACGGCGTCGAAGCGTACTCGGAGAAGTCGCCGCTCGGCGCCGCGATCAACGGCAAGCGTGTCGGCGACAAGACGTCGTACGAGCTGCCGAACGGTACCAGCCTGTCGGTGGAGATCATCGACGCGAAGCCGTACGTGCCGTAGCCGGGAACTTGTCAGTGCGTGGTTGAGCTATCGCTCAACCACGCACTGACAACCTGCGGGTCAGGTGCGGTCGGTGACGCTCGCGTGTACGAGCGGGAGCACCCGGTACGGCACCAGCGTGGAAAGCGCGATCACCGTCGACATCCGTACGATCCCGTCGAACGCCAGCACCTCGTCGATCACCTGTTGCAGCGCGGCGTTGCTGCGCGCGACCAGTCGACAGAGCAGGTCGCCCGGCCCGGTGATGGTGTGTACCTCGAGCACCTGCGGGATCGTCGCCAGGTGCCTGGCCACCTCCTCGTGCCCGGCGTCCTGCCGGATCTCCAGGGTGGCGAACGCGGTCACCTCGTAGCCCAACGCCTCCGGGTCGACCTGCGGGCCGAACCCGCGCACCACGCCGGCGGCGCGCAGCCGGTCGAGGCGCGCCTGCACGGTGCCGCGCGCCACCTTCAACCGACGCGAGCACTCCAGCACGCCCAGCCGCGGCTCTCGGTCCAGGAGTGCGAGCAGCCGCGCGTCCAGCTGATCCATCCGCGTACCGTACTCCTCGGCTGGATCCGTGCTACGCGACGCTCGCGAGCGCGAACGGGAGTACGGCGTCGGCGCCGGCAGCGCGCAGCGCCCGCCCCGCGACGGTGAGGGTCCAGCGCGAGTCGACCAGGTCGTCGACGAGCAGGACCGGGCCGCGCAAATCGGCCAGCTCGGCGGCGAGCGCGGAGGGAACGGCCAGTCGACCCCAGACGCCCGCGAGCCGGAACGCCGAGTTGCCACCGGGCCCTCCGCTCGGGCCGTCACCGGCGAGGTCGAGGGCGCCGAGGTCGCGCAGCCGGCCGATGCGCGCGATGCCCTCCGCAAGGGACGCCGACAGCTGGGGCCGTTGCCGCGATGGCACGCGTACGACCGCGACGGGACGCTCGGCCCAGTCCCAGTCGCGCAGCACCGCGACGCAGGCATCGAGCAGCGCGTCGTCGACGGGCCCATCCGCGCCCGGATCCATCAGCGTGCGCAGCCGCTGCCCCCAGCCCAGGTCGGTGAACCTGGCGATGCACCGCCCCGGCTCGCACACTTCGCCTGGACCGATCGCGCCGCGCACGTCGACGCCGAGCCGGGACATGCCCGACGGCCAGCGGCTGCGGGGCTCGATGCGCACGCCCGCGTGCGTGAGCTGGGCGCGCGCGGCCTGCCGGGCGTTCGCGGGTACCTCGTCGTCGACCCACGCACCGGCGCAGTTGTCGCAGCGCCCGCACGGCACCGCCGTCTCGTCGTCCAGCGCCTGCTGGAGGTACGCCATCCGGCACCCGGTCGTCTCGATGTACGCGCGCATGGCGTCCTGCTCGCGCCGCCGCTCCTCTTCCAGCCGCGCGTACCGATCGGCGTCGTAGTTCCACGACTCGCCGGTGACCTGCCAGCCGCCCTTGACCTTGCGTACGGCACCGTCGACGTCGAGCACCTTCAACAGCAGCTCGAGCCGGTTACGGCGCACGTCCACGACGGTCTCGAGCGCCGCGGTCGACATCGGGTCGGGGCTGTCGGCGAGCGCGGCGAGCACGCTCTTGGCGTCGACCTCGCGCGGCATCGAAGCGGACGCGAAGTAGCGCCAGATGTCGGCGTCCTCCATGCCGGGAAGCAGCAGGACGTCGGCGCGCTCGGTGGCCCGGCCCGCACGGCCGACCTGCTGGTAGTACGCGATCGGCGACGCCGGCGCGCCCAAGTGCACGATGAAGCCCAGGTCGGGCTTGTCGAAGCCCATACCCAGCGCGCTCGTGGCGACGAGCGCCTTGACGTCGTTGGCCTTCAGCCGCGCCTCGAGCGCCTCCCGGTCGGCCGGGTCGGTACGCCCGGTGTACGCGGCGACGTCGTGCCCGGCGTCGCGCAGGGCGGCGGCCAGGTCGTCGGCGGCCGACACGGTGAGCGTGTAGACGATGCCACTGCCCGGCAGCTCGGACAGGTGCGCGGCGAGCCAGGCGAGCCGCGAGTCGTCGCCCGGGATGCGCAGCACCCCGAGCCGGAGGCTGTCGCGCGCGAGCGGCCCGCGCAGCGTGAGCACCTCACCGGCGTCGCCCGCGCCGAGCTGCTCCGCGACGTCCGCGACCACCCGGGCGTTGGCGGTCGCGGTGGTGGCGAGCACCGGGGTGTCGGTCGGCAGCCCGGCGAGCAGGTCGCGGATCCGCCGGTAGTCGGGCCTGAAGTCATGGCCCCAGTCGGACACGCAGTGCGCCTCGTCGACGACCAGCAGACCCGCGTTCGCCGCGAGGCCGGGCAGCTGCTCGTCACGGAAGCGCGGGTTGTTGAGCCGTTCGGGGCTCACCAGCAGCACGTCGACGGCGTCGGCGCGCATGGCCTCGCCGATCTCGTCCCACTCCTGCGCGTTCGCGGAATTGATCGTGACCGCGCGTACGCCCGCCCGCTCGGCGGCGGCGACCTGGTCGCGCATCAGGGCGAGCAGCGGCGAGACGATGATGGTCGGCCCACCACCGCGGGCGCGCAGCAGGCCGGTGGCGACGAAGTACACCGCGGACTTGCCCCATCCCGTGCGCTGCACGACGAGTGCGCGCCGCCGCTGCGCGACCAGAGCCTCGATGGCGTCCCACTGGCCGTCGCGGAAGTCGACGTCGGGGGCGTCGACGAGGCGGCGGAGCAGGTCGAGCGCCTCGGTGCGCAGTGTCTCGTCGGTCATGAGGAGCCCTTTCGCGTGAGCATCGCAGCGGCCCAACCTCGCCAGCTCGACCGTACGCGCGCCAAGCGAGGAGCGGAGCGCGGAAGGACGACGGGGTACGCGGTCATGGCGCAATCGTGGCGGACGCCGCCGACAGCGCACCCGGCGGGAGGTCGTACGGGTGCGCAGGCGAGACAGGATCGCCACTCCTGTTGGTCCAATCCTGGACATCTTGTATAGCGCAACGCAGGGACTGTTGAACGTTCTGCATCACAGAGCGATGCTTGGCTCAACGAGATGCCCAGCCGACGGAGGTGTTGATCATGACGGACACGGTGTCCACGACGAGCGTCCAGGACCCTGACGCGCTGGTCGGCGCGGTACCGCACGACGAGCGCACCGACCCGTTCCCGATCAAGGGCATGGACGCGATCGTCTTCGCGGTCGGCAACGCCAAGCAGGCCGCCCACTACTACTCGACCGCGTTCGGCATGCGGCTGGTCGCGTACGCCGGGCCGGAGACCGGGGACCGGGACTACGCCTCGTACGTGCTCGAGTCGGGCAAGGCGCGGTTCGTCTTCACCTCGCCGGTGCGCGCCGGCACGCCGCTCGGTGACCACCACCACCGGCACGGCGACGGCGTCGTCGACCTCGTCCTGCAGGTGCCCGACGTCGAGCGCGCGTACGCCCACGCGATCGAGAACGGCGCCCGCGGTCTCGCCGAACCGCGCATGCACGAGGACGAGCACGGCAAGGTCGTGACGGCCGCGATCGCGACGTACGGCGAGACCCGGCACTCGCTCGTCGACAGGTCCAACTACTCCGGGCCGTACCTGCCCGGCTACGTGGCGCGCGAGCCGCTCGTGACGCCTCCGGAACGGCGCTACTTCCAGGCGGTCGATCACTGCGTGGGCAACGTCGAGCTGGGCAAGATGGACGAGTGGGTGGCCTTCTACAACAAGGTCATGGGCTTCACGAACATGAAGGAGTTCGTCGGCGACGACATCGCGACGGAGTACTCCGCGTTGATGAGCAAGGTGGTCGCGAACGGCAACCGCCGGGTGAAGTTCCCGCTCAACGAACCCGCGATCGGCAAGAAGAAGAGCCAGATCGACGAGTACCTGGAGTTCTTTGGCGGCGCGGGATGCCAGCACATTGCTATCGCCACCAACGACATCGTCGCGTCCGTACGGGCGATGCGCGCGGCCGGCGTGAAGTTCCTGCAGACGCCGGACACGTACTACGATGACCTCGGCAGCTGGGTCGGTGAGACGCGCGTGCCGCTCGACACGTTGCGGGAACTGAAGATACTCGCCGACCGGGACGAGGACGGCTACCTCCTGCAGATCTTCACCGAACCTGTACAGGACCGGCCCACCGTGTTCTTCGAGCTGATCGAGCGGCACGGGTCGATGGGGTTCGGCAAGGGCAACTTCAAGGCGCTCTTCGAGGCGATCGAGCGGGCGCAGGAACAGCGCGGCAACCTCTGAGCACCGAGGGTTGTCAGAACGTGCCACGGTCATGACCGTGGCACGTTCTGGCAACCGCGTACGGCAGGATGGAACGATGCAGGAACGCGAGGCACCCGAGCCGACCGTGGCGCCCGAGGCCGTCGCGGGCACGCAGGCCGCGCCCGCTGGCGATGCGGACCGCTCGCAGCTGCCGGCGTACGGCACTCGCGAGTCCGCGGCAGGGTTGCCGTACCCGGGCTCGACAGCCACCTCGACCGTTCCCGTGGCCCCGCATCCCGTCAGCCCCGCGCAGCTGGCGGCTCCCGGCCAGCGGCTCCTGGCCCGGCTCGTCGACATCGTCGTGGTCGGCGTCCTGCTCGTCATCGTGGAGACGCCGTTCTGGCTGGTCGTGTTCACGCGCCATCCCAAGCTGCAGCAGATGCTGGTCGATTACGTGACCGGCCCGGTATCTGCAGAGCAGGCGCAGGCGGTGCAGGACGCGCTCAGCCCATGGGCAACCACGTCCACCGTGATCGTCGTGGTGGTGTGGTTCCTCTACGAGGTACCGCTGATGGCGCGGCGCGGGCAGACACTCGGCAAGCGCCTGCTGCGCATCCGCGCGACCTCGCAGGCGAATCGCCGTGGCCTCGGCTGGCGGGTCGCGATGATCCGCTGGGTGGTGCTCGGCATACCGACGCTGTTCAGCTTCGTGGGCATGTTGTTCCAGCTGCTCGACTCGGCGTGGCTCTTGTGGGACACCAAGGCCAGGCAGTGCCTGCACGACAAGCCCGCCCGTACCGTGGTCGTGCGCGCGTCCGGATAGGACGACCACCTGGCAGGATCAGGGGGTGCCTGAATCCACCGAGGAACTCGTCGGCCTACTGGAGCTGGAAGAGATCGAGACCGGCCTGTACCGCGGTCGGCAACCCCGTACGCGGCTGCAACGCGTGTTCGGCGGCCAGGTCGCCGGCCAGGCGCTCGCCGCCGGTATCGAGACGGTCGGCGCCGACAGGCACGTGCACTCGCTGCACGCGTACTTCCTGCGGCCCGGCGACATCGCGGTGCCGATCGTGTACGACGTGGAGAACACCAGGGACG
>JBOHBN010000369.1:0-20004 GCA_050698355.1 Streptosporangiales bacterium
GTTTCTGCCGTCCCACCACGGTACGCGACGAGCGCGATCAGGTGGATGCCGTCCAGACGATCGCGGTCGCGATGGCCGCGAGGCCCTCACCGCGACCGGTGAGGCCGAGACCCTCCGTCGTGCTGCCGGAGACGCTCACGGGCGCGCCGAGCGCGGCGGACAGCACGGACCCCGCCTCGGCGCGACGCGGCGCGAGCCGCGGACGCTCGCCGACGAACTGGACGGCCACGTTGCCGATCATGAAACCGGCCGACCTGACCCTCCGCGCCGCCTCGCCGAGCAGGACGCAGCCGGCAGCGTTGGCCCAACGCGGGTCGGTGGTGCCGAAGTGGCTGCCGAGGTCTCCGAGCCCGGTGGCCGAGAAAAGCGCGTCACACGCCGCATGCGCGACGATGTCGCCGTCGGAGTGCCCCGCCAGGCCGCAGGGTTCGTCGGGCCAGTGCAGACCGGCCAGCCACAGCGGCTTGCCGCGTACGAGCGGGTGGACGTCGACACCTATGCCCACCCGCGGCAATGGCGCGGGTACACGCTCGTCGCCGGCTTCAGCCACGGTCGTCTCCCCGGCGGCTCATAAACACATCGGCGAGTGCCAGGTCCGCGGGGCCGGTCACGCGAAACGCCTCCTCCGCACCCGGGATGGTGACGACGGTGCCGCCGACCCGCCGGACCAGGCCGAGCTCGTCGGTGTCGGACGCGTCGGGCTCGCTCGCGTACGCCTTGCACAGCACCTCGCGCCGAAAACCGCGCGGTGACTGCGCGGTGCGTAGCGTGCCGCGATCGACAGTGCGCAGCACCCGTGCGTTCGCGTCGGATTGCTTGATGGTGTCCGCGACCGGCATGGCCGGCAGGACGGCATCGCAGCCCGCCCGGACCTCGCGTACGACCGCGTCGACCAGCTCCGGCGGCACCAGCGGCCGGGTCGCGTCGTGGAGAAGGACGATGTCAACGGCCGCGGGCAGGTCCGTCACGGCTTGCCGCGCCATGGCGAACGTTGACGGGGCGGCGGACTCCGAAGCGCACTGGGCGCTGAGCTGGCGGCGGTCGAGCAAGGCTCGCACTGGCTCGAGATCATCCGGCGGCGTCGCCACGAGGACCAGGTCGACAAGAGACGCGCGCGTCACCGCCCCGATGGCGTGCCCCAGAAGGGCAAGGCCGCGAAGCTCGCCGAACGCGTCCGGCGAGCCGTCCTGCTCTGCGCGTACGACGGGGACGACGGCGGCGACGCTCACGAGCCGATCTTAGATCTTGACTGGATAGCCGAAACCCCGCCCAACACCTGCGATGGGCGGGGATCCCCGGTGCATCAGTGAATGTGCGGCGCAAGGCCCGCGCAGCAACGAGAGGCAGGCCGCGCGCGAGATGCGCTCAGGAGGCGAGCACCTCGTCGAGCAGGGTCTCCGCCTTGTCCTCGTTGGTGTTCTCGGCAAGCGCGAGCTCGCTGACCAGGATCTGCCTTGCCTTGGCCAGCATGCGCTTCTCCCCGGCCGACAGGCCGCGCTCCCTGTCGCGGCGCCACAGGTCACGGACGACCTCCGCGACCTTGTTGACATCGCCGGACGCCAGTTTCTCCAGGTTGGCCTTGTAGCGCCGTGACCAGTTCGTCGGCTCCTCGGTGTGCGGCGCGCGCAGCACGTCGAAGACCTTCTCCAAGCCGTCCTTGCCGACAACGTCGCGGACGCCGACGACCTCGGCGTTGTCCGCGGGAACCCGGACGGTCAGGTCGCCCTGCGAGATCCGGAGTACGAGATAATCCTTCTGCTCACCCGCGATGACGCGGTTTTCAATGGCCTCGATGAGGGCAGCACCGTGATGGGGATAGACGACCGTATCGCCAACCTTGAACGTCATGTGTGAGTTTTCCCTTCCGCAGCAACTCCATCCTACCACGGATCGAAAGTGATACTTGGTTCGTTTGCGCAGGTCAGCGCCCGTTTCGGGGGCTTGACAAACCAGGTTGGATCATGGCACGCGCGCGCTGTAGATGGTGGCCGGGACGCACGCGTACGTTTGCCGCTCCAGTCGCGGCGCCGGGCACAACGGGCGCATACTGGAGGTGGTGGCCGTTCGATGCGGCCGGTTCCGTTCGGCGGAACCGCGGCGGCGGGTAAGTTCACCGCAGATGGATCGAGGTGGCCGTGGCAGCCGACAAGGGCCGCGGGCGAGGGCCGGAGTGGGACGACGGCCTACCTGATGTGGACGTCGAGATCCCAGATGACCTGAGCGAGCTCGACCGCGAGATTCACGCGTACCAGCGAGAGCAGCGCAGGGAACGACGCCATGAGCTCTTCCGGCGGTTCGTCCCCGGTTACCGGAGGCTGGGCCCGTACGGAGTGCTCGCCCCGGTGGTCGCGGCCGCGTTGATCGTCACGGCCGTGCTCGGGAGCGTGTTGAGTTTCCTCGGGCCGCGGCCGAGCCAGACCGGTCGCGCGGCCGACGCGCCCCGCGATCAGGGCGCCGCTCGGCGGGAGGAACCCGGCGTCGGCCAGCGGCTGCCGAAGACCGCGGTGTCGGTCGACGGCAGCCCGACGTCGCTGTCGCGGATACATTCGGCCGCGGTCGTCGCGGTGCCGACCAACTGCGGTTGCGCACGCACGATCGACGCGCTCACCTCGACCGCCCGCCGTAACGACGTGGGCCTGTACCTGAGCGGGCCGACCAAGCAGGTCGAGAAGCTGGCCGCTCGCGAGGGTCGCTACCCGCACGTGGTCGACGGCGCGGGGCCGACGCTGGCGAGCAGGTACCGGCCGGACGGCGTGTCGGCCGTGCTCGTGGGCTCCGGCGGCACGGTACGGGCAGTGCTGCGCAACCTCAGCCCGCAACACCAGCCGGACACCAAGCAGCTCACCACCCTGTCCGGCAGCGACGGCGGCGGCTCCTAGGGCGCTAACCGAGCGCGTGCTGGCAGATCCAGGCGTGCATCCCGATGGCGGCGGCCGCTCCCGCGTTGATCGACCGGGTCGAGCCGTACTGGGCGATGGAGAGCACCGCGGAACACGCGGCCCTGGCGTCCGCGGACAGGCCGGGCCCCTCCTGGCCGAAGAGGAGCACGCACGCCCGGGGCAGGTCGTAGTTCTCGAGCGGCACCGCGCCCGGCAGGTTGTCCATCCCGAGCAGCGGCAGGCCCGCCGCGCGCGCCCAGGCCACCAGATCACTCATGCTCGGGTGGTGCCGGACGTGCTGGTACCTGTCGGTCACCATCGCCCCGCGCCGGTTCCACCGGCGGCGCCCCACGATGTGGACCTCCGCGGCGAGGAATGCGTTCGCGGTGCGCACCACGGAGCCGATGTTGAAGTCGTGCGTCCAGTTCTCGATCGCGATGTGAAACGGGTGCCGCTGGGTGTCCAGGTCAGCGACGATCGCCTCGCGGCGCCAGTAGCGGTACTCGTCGACGACGTTGCGCCGGTCGCCGTGAGCGAGCAGTTCCGGGTCGTACCGGTCGCCCGCCGGCCACGGGCGCGGGTGTGGTCCGACACCGATCTCGTGATCCTCTTCCACGACACCAGGGTGCCGCGAGACGGTGCGTCGCGTGCGGAGAGGTTCCCCTCCGTGTCGGTGCCGCAAGGCGGCTCGGTACGCTGCCGGTCGTGAGCCCGCATGCCCTGACCCGCCCCGTGGCGTTAGTCGTAGTAAGCCTCGCCATGGCCTTCGCCGTGTCCGGCTGCGCCAGCGGCTTCGAGACGTACACGTCCCCCTCGCTGCAACCGCCGGACGCCAACAACTATCCGGCAGTCGGCAGCACCTCGCCGATCGAGGTCAAGCACGCCTTCGTGCTGGGCCCGCGGCCCGACGACCCGCCATACGTCAAGGGCAGCGACGCCGCGGTGTACCTCACCTTCGTCAACGAGACGAAGAAGACCGACACGCTCGTGTCGGCGAGCTCGCCTGCCGCCCGCAAGGTCACCATCGCTGGCGGCACCTCCGCCGGCACCGGCATCGAGGTGCCGCCGACCAACTCGGCGGTGACCAAGGGCGCACCGGTCGACGTCGGGCGCCCGCCGTACTCCGACAACACGATCACGCTCACCGGGCTCAGCCGGGACGTGCGCAACACCGAGGTCCTCTCGCTGACGCTGACCTTCAGGCGGGCCGGCAAGATCACGTTCGACATCCCCGTGATGCCGCGCACCGCCGAGTACGCCACGCTGCAGCCGGCTCCGGGCTCGACCCCCGGGCCGACCCCGGAGCAGTCGGCCTCGACCTCGCCCGCCTCGCCGACCCCCACCATCACCGGTCCCTGAGGCCGACGGGAAGCCGGGCGCCCGCTCAGCGCTCGAGCTTGTAGCCGACCCCGCGTACGGTCACGAGCTGTCGTGGGTTGACCGGGTCGGGCTCGAGCCGCGAGCGCAGCCTCTTGACGTGCACGTCGAGCGTCTTGGTGTCGCCGACGTAGTCGCTGCCCCAGACCCGGGTGATCAGCTGGTCGCGGGTCAGCACCCGGCCCGCGTTGCGCAACAGCACCTCGAGCAGCTCGAACTCCTTCAGCGGCAACGACACCTCGCCGCCGTCGATGGTGACCACGTGCCGGTCCAGGTCCATCCGCACCCGTCCCGCGTCGAGCACCGCCGGCTCGGTGCTGTCCGGTTCTGCCCGCCGGCGCAGGACCGCGCGGACCCGGGCGACCAGCTCGCGCGCGGAGTACGGCTTGGTGACGTAGTCGTCGGCGCCCAGCTCGAGGCCGACGACCTTGTCGACCTCGCTGTCCTTCGCCGTCACCATGATGATCGGCACGGTGGAACCGGCGCGGATCTCGCGGCAGACCTCGACTCCCGACAGGCCAGGGAGCATGAGGTCGAGCAGCACCAGATCGGCGCCCGTACGCGCGAACTCCGCCAGCGCGTCGCTTCCGTTGTCCGCGACGGTGGCCTCATACCCCTCCTTGGTCAGGAGGAAGTCGAGCGCCTCGCTGTAGGACTCCTCGTCCTCGACGACCAGGATGCGCGTCACCTGGTCACCTCACGCGCAACCGCCGGTGCCGCCGCCTGGTCGAGCAGCGGCAGGCGCAAGGTGAACGCTGACCCGCGGCTCGGCTCGCTCCGCACGGCTACCTCCCCGCCGTGGTTGGACAGGACGTGCTTGACGATGGCGAGCCCGAGGCCCGTACCACCGGTGTGCCGGGAACGTGCGGGGTCGACCCGGTAGAACCGCTCGAAGATCCGCTGCTGGTCCTCCCGTGAGATGCCGATGCCCTGGTCGGTCACCGCGATCTCGCCGTATCCGGAATCGGCCCGTATGCGCACGCCGACGCGGGTGCCTTCCGGGCTGTACGCGACGGCATTGTCGATGATATTACGTACGGCGACAACGAGCAGTTCCTCCTCGCCCAAGACCTCGACGTCACCCTCGCACCGCGTATCGATGCCGATGTCGCGGGCCGTCGCCTGGAGTCCGCACCTTTCAACAGCCTCGGCCACGACGTCGCGGAGCCGCACGCGCGTGGGCTTGGCGAGGACGCCGTCGTCCTGCAACCGGGAGAGCAGGACGATCTCCTGCACCATCTGGCCGAGGCGCTGCGCCTCGGTGCGCATCCGCCCGGCGAAGCGCCGTACCGCGTCTGGGTCGTCGGCCGCCGCGTCCACCGTGTCTGCGAGCAGGCTCAACGCACCCACCGGCGTCTTCAGCTCGTGGCTCACGTTCGCCACGAAGTCGCGGCGGACGTTCTCGACCCGCCGCGACTCGGTCAGGTCCTCGGCGAGTACGAGCACGGAGCCGGCCGACCCGGTGCCACCCAGCGGGGCCACGTGGACTCCCGCGAGCTCGCCGCCGGCCAGCTCGATCTCCTCAGAACGGATGCCGCCGTCGCGCCGCGCCATGCCGACCAGTGCGACCAGCCCGGGTACCCGTACGTTGGCGCCGTCCACGAGCCCGCGGGCGCGGGCGGCCGCACTCGAGCGCAGCACCCGGTCCGCGCCGTCCAGGACGATCGCCGACCACGGCAGCGCCGCCAACACCGCGGCAACGCCCGCGGGCAACGCGGACCCGTCGTCGGTGCCGCCGCGTCCGCGCTGTGCGCGCTCGCTGACGCGTACGGCGAGCACAGCGCCGATCCCGACGAGCAGACCCGCCGCGGCCCCGAGAGCGGCCGCGAGTTCGGCGTTCACATGGTCGACCCTACGGCGTCTCGGTACGACGCGGCGGCCACGCGCGCGACGAGCGCGCAGGCCTCGGCGTCGGAGAGCTCGCTGCTCGTGCACACGACCAGAACGTAGGGCTCGGCGCTGTCCGGGGCGACCAGCGCCGCGTCGTGCCGGATCCCGTCCACCCAACCGTTCTTGTGCCCGACCCACGTACCCGCGGGCAGGCCGGCTGGGATGTCCGGGTTGTACTCGTTCGCGGCGAGTGTCTGGCGCATCGCCGCGCAGGATGCCGGTGCGGCCGCCCGGTCCAGCGCGATCGCCCCGACGACCGCGGCAAGGTCGGCGGCGGTGACGATGTTGCGCTTTCCCTCACCGCCGGCGGCGTAGTCGTTGATCGGGCGCTCCACGACGCTGCGGGTAGCGCCGCAGATCCGCCACGCCTCCGCGACCGGCCCGTACCCGACCTGCTCCAGGACGAGGTCGGTCGCGAGGTTGCTCGACCGTACGATCATCCGCTGCAGCAGCCACCGCAACGGCACGCTCTCACCGAGCCGCTGCCACGGCAGGTCATCGCCGTCCTCCGCCGAGTCGACGCGGAAACTGCTGCGGCCGTCCGCGGAGGCGAACTCGTCGTGCACCGGTGCGGCCGCGTCCAGGTCGAGGCGTCCGGCGTCGGCGAGCCGGTACGCCGCGACGAGAACGGCGAGCTTCATCGTGCTCGCGGCGTCGTGCGTCTCGTCGGGGAGCCTGGTGTACGCGGGCAGCTTGCCGGGCGGGCCGCACCACACCGACACCCGGCCGGGCGCGGCCGCCAGCTCGGGATCGAGCGCGCGCATCGACACTATAAGCGGACCTGTCATGTCAGCCAACTCTCCGGATCACCTCTCCCGACCTCGACTCGCGATAGTGTCCCGCGTCAACGCACGTGGTGCCGTTCACGCACACGTACGAGATCCCGGAAGCGAAGCGTTTCGGGTCCGCGTAGGTCGCCTCGTCGCGGACCGTCTCCGGGTCGAAGACCACCAGATCCGCCGCGTAGCCCGGTGCGATCGTCCCGCGCTTTCCCAACTTGAACCGGCGAGCGGGAAAGGACGTCATCTTCCGAACGGCTTCGCTCAGCGACAGCGAGCCCGTCTCCCTCACATATTTCGCAAGTACCCGAGGGAACGTGCCGTACAGGCGTGGATGCGGCTTCGCACCTTGACCGTGCAAGCTGTCGGACGCGACGAGCGACTTGTCCCACGCCAGCACGCGGTCCACATCGGCATCCGCTGCGTGAAAGAACACCATGGAGACGGCGCCCCCCTGCTCCACCAGCATGTCCATCATGCACTCCGCCGGGTCCACTCCGCGCGCGCCGCTGATCTCGGCCAGGTTCTTGCCCTCGAGACCGGAGTCGCTGCCGCCCCCGAGCGACGAGATGTACACGCTGTCCCATCCCGTCGAGGCAACGAGGTTGTCCCAGCCGGCCTGCTCGTGTCGGAGCTCGGCCTTCACCCTTTTCCGGGACTCCGCGTTCCGCAGGCGTTCCAAGGTCCGCTCGATACCGCCCTCGAGCGCCCAGGGCGGCAGGAGCGTCGTCAGGGAGGTGGCGCCGGCCGTGTACGGGTACACGTCACAGGTCACGTCCACGCCGCGGTCCCTCGCGTCCTCGATGACCTGCATCGCCTGCGCCACCTTGCCCCAGTTGCTCTTCCCGGCTGCCTTCAGATGGCTGACCTGGAGCGGCACGTTGTTCTGTTCGGCGACCCGGACGACTTCCTCGACGGAGCGCAGGAGACTTCCTCCCTCACCGCGGATATGCGCCGCCAGCAGCCCACCGTGCTGCCGGAGCACTGCACTCAGCTCGCTCAGTTCCTCGCTCGGTGCGTAGCGACCAGGTGCGTACATCAGCCCGCAGGACAGCCCGATCGCACCCGCCTGGAGCGCTTCCTCGAGCATCCCCGCCATCCGCGCCAGCTCATCCACCGAGGCGACACGGTTGTCGAACCCCATGGCAGCCACGCGTAGCGTGTTGTGCCCGACGTAGGTGGCGACGTTCTCGGCCGGCTGAGCCTCGGTCAGCGCATCTACGTACTTCGCGACCGTCTCCCAGCACCACCGCGTCGTTGCCTTACCGAGGATCGGTTCCACGTAGGCACGGAGAGGCTCGGAGGCCTCGCGCCTGCAGGGCGCGGCCGTCATCCCGCAGTTTCCGACCACTTCCGTCGTGACACCCTGCCGTAGTTTGATCTCCGCATGCGAGCGGTCGAAGATGGTGAGGTCCGAGTGGGTGTGCCCGTCTATGAACCCCGGGCAGACGACCGCCCCACCCACGTCGACCGTCTCGCGCGCCTCCTCGGGAACGTCCCCCACGGCGGCGACAACGCCATCGCGCACTCCGACGTCCGCCCAGAACCACGGGTTTCCCGAGCCGTCCAGGACGCGACCGTTTCTCAGGACAAGATCCAGCATCTCGCTCCCACCAAGTCCGGTCACCTGCTCCCGCCTTGTCCGCCGGCAGGGTCACACCGTCAGCTTCTCCTCAGCGTCGAACACGGCACGCTCCTCGGCAAGGATCCTCAGCGTCTCCTCGTCGGAGATCTCACGCCTCGGTGTCATTAGGCTCACCACCACGCCGAAGATCAGTGCCACCCCGAGGGACGGGAGCACCGGGCCTCCCCAGAACGCCGTCAGCGTCGCGTTGAAGTTCACTACCAGCGCGGCCGCCGCTCCGCTGAAAATGCTTGCTATGCCGCCCTGCCACGTCGCCCGCTTCCAGAACTTGCCCAGGATGGAAGCGACGAACAGGCCCGTCAGCACAACCGAGATCATCAGGCTGATGTAGTCGATAATGGTCGTGGCCAGCAGCGAGAAACCCAGCGCAACAGCAAGCGTAACGGTCAGGCCGAGCCGAGAAAGAAATACGACCTTGTGCCTCGGCGGCAGGTTGCCGCGGGCAAACAGTCGATACACGTCCCTCAGCAGGATCGTTACGCTCGTAGCGCCATCGGAGCTCGCCGACGACATGGTCGCACTCAGCCCAGACACCAGGAGCAGCGCACCTACCCAGACCGGAAATACCTGGGTAGCCAGGTAGGGGAACGCGAAATCGCTGTTCTTCAGGTCCGGGTTCAGGACGTGCGCCGACATACCGGCGATGGCGGGCAGTACGGCGAACACCCCGTAGAGGATGCCGGTTATGAGGTAGCTCTTGCGTACGGTCGCGACGCTGTTGGCCGAGTATATGCGCTGACGGTACGACGGCGTCGCGAGGACTCCGACACCTATCACCACAGCCAGTGATACAGCCGGAATGATTCCCAGTTTGTCCACTCCGAACGGCGAGGTCATGTCGTCCGGGAGCTTGGAGAATCCGTCGAATCCGCCGACCAGGACAAGACTGAGAACCGCAAGGAGTGTGAAGCCGCCGAACAGGATGATGCCCTGTATCGAGTCGGTGATGATAACCGCCATGTAGCCACCCACAACGGTGTACAGCCCGAAGCCGACGGCGACGATTACCTTGGACAGAGCCGGATCTATGCCGGTGATGTACGAGAGGTAGGTAGCGCCGCCAAGGATGTGGACGCCCAGCCACCCGATCTCCGCGACGAACAGCACGATGGACACTACCGCTCGCAAGTACTTGTTCGCCCCGTAGTAGAAGCCGAGCTCCTCGGGGAACGTCATGAAGTTGTACTTCCTGGCGTTCGCGAACAGCAACAGCAGTGCGAAGACCCCGGCCGCGCCGCCTATTCCGTACAGGACGCCCGCCCACCCGTTGGCATAGCCGAAGCCGGCAGCGCCGAGGCTCGAGCCCGTACCGACCAGTGTGGCGAGGGTGGTGCCGACGAGTATCGGCGTACGTATCTTCCGGCCCGCCATCAGGAAGTCCTCGCCGGACTTCGAACGCTTCGCGCCCCAGATGCCGACACCTTGGAGCAACACCAGGTATACGACGAACACGGTCAGGAATACGGCGCTGGAACTGCTCATTCGTCTCGTCCCTTTCCCTACCGCAGCACCGTGCCGCCGGTCTGCTCCAGCAGCGCCATCTCGCGGCGCTCGGGCAGGCCCTCCCAGTCGCCGTGGACGGTGACGGCGAAGGCGCCCGCCAGGGTGGCCTCCCGCAGCCGGGTGCGGGTGTCGGCGCCGTCGAGGCGCGCGCTCAGGTAGCCGGCGACGAACGCGTCGCCGGCGCCGACGGGGTCGACGGCCTGCACCGGTACGGCGGACACGTCGATGAGCGTGTCGTCGACCCAGGCCAGCGCGCCGTCGGCACCCTGCTTGATGATGACCTCAGCCGGCCCGAGCGCAGCGAGCGAGCGGGCGACCGCGTCGGCGGAGCATTCGCCGGTCACCAGCTGTCCCTCGTCCTCGCCGGCGAACACGACGTCGGCGACCTTGGTCAGGTCGCGAAGCTCCCGCCCCGCCGCCGCGGGGTCCCACAGCGCGGAGCGGTAGTTGTAGTCGAGGCAGATCGTGGCGTCGGCCTTGCGCGCGATGTCGATCGCGGCCCAGACCGCCTCCCGAGCGGTCGCGCTCAGCGCGGGCGTGATGCCGGTCAGGTGGAGTACGCGCGCACCCGCGATCACCTGCTCGTCCAGGTCGGCAGGAGAGAAACGGGATCCGGCGCTTCCTGCTCGGTAATAGACGACGCGGCTGAGCCCGGCGAACCGGTGCTCCTTCAGCATCAACCCGGTCGGGGCGTCCGGATCCAGCTGGGCACGCACCTCGATGTCCTCGCCGCGGATTCGGGCCAGGACGAGGCGGCCCATCTCGTCGTCCCCGACGCGGCCCAGCCATGAAGCGGTGTGGCCGAGCCGGCGGACGCCGACGGCCACGTTGGACTCCGCGCCCGCCACGCCGAGGCGCAGCTCGGGGGCGTGCCGCAGCGGCCCGGCGGTGGGGTTGGCGAGGAGCGCGAGCGTCTCGCCGAGGGTCACGAAGTCGGTCACGTCCGCCCGTCCCCACTGGCACCAGCAGGCTGCCGGTCGGAGGTAGCCGCGTCCGCGAGGTCGCGTACCAGGTGCGGCACGACCTCGGCGTCGTCAGCGTTCAGCCGCCTGGTCAGGGCACTGCCGACGCCCACGGCGATCGCGCCCGCGCGCACGTAGCTCACGGCGGACTCGATCGTGACCCCGCCGGTCGGGATGAGCGGGATGTCCGGCAGCGGGGCGCGCAGCTGCTGCAGGTACTCCGGGCCGCCCATGCTCGCGGGGAACAGCTTGACGGCGGCCGCGCCGGCCCGCCAGGCCGTGAGCACCTCGGTCGGCGTCCAGGCGCCCGGGTACGTCGGCACGCCACGCGCCAGTCCCGCCTCGATCACGTCGGTGCACACCGCGGGAGACACGAGGAACGCCGCCCCGGCGTCGATGGCGGCATGCGCGGTGTCCGCGTCGAGTACGGTGCCGGCGCCGAGGCTCGTGCCCGCCGGCAACCGGCCGGCGGCCGCACCGAGCGCCTCCACCGCGCCCCGCGTGGTGAGGGTGAACTCGATGCACGTCACGCCGGACCGCGCCAGCAGCCCGGCCGTCTCCACGAAACCCTCCGCGTCGCGCGCACGCAGGATCGCCACCAAGCGCGATTCGACGAGCTGCGGTGTGATCGCGGGTCTGCTCACGCTGGTCGTCCTTCCAGATCAGAAGTAGGCACGGATGAAGTCGACGACCGCGTCGCCGTCGTCGACCACCGGCAGCAGCTGCCACTTGTCCATCGCCGTGCAGGGGTGCGAGATCCCGAAGCCCTGCCAGTCGCCGACCTGCACGTCCGCATCGCGGCGAACGCGCATGAAGGCGTGCTGGTCGTTCAGCTGGAACACCCGGGCCGGGGCCGGTACGGGCAGCTCACCGTGCCCGGGCCGATACAGCCGTACGGGGACCGGCAGACCGGCGTCGAACGGCGCGTCGCGGCGCCCGGCACCGACGAGGACGAGGTCCGGCTCCGGGTGGGAGAGGACCTGGCCCCAAAGCGTCAGCGCGGGGTGCAGGCGATGCGTCGCGTCGCCGCCGTCCCGGCTGAACGGCGAGATGCCCTCGTACAGGCCGGAGTCGTGCGTGACGTAGCCACCGGAACGCAGCACGGTGAGCACGTCCGCGTCCTGCGGCCAGTCGCCGGCGAGCTCGTCGACTACCAGGTCGAAGAACACGCTGCCGCCGGCCGACACGATGAACGGGTCGTGGAGCGCCGCTCCCGCGGCGAGGAGGTTGCCGGCGACGGCGCGAAGCTCGCGGCAGAAGTCACGGACGTCCTCCTCGACCGCGGTGGTCAGGTCGTGGCCGAAGCCGCCCTCGTACCCGGCCACGCCCGCGAGCCGCAACGACGACGACTCCGCGACCGCGGCCGCCACCTCGCGTACCTCGGCGAGTCCACGGCACCCGGTTCGGCCGTGCCGGTGCCCGACCTCGATGAGCACGTTCAGCGTCGAGCCGGAAACCGCGTCGTCGAGCAGCCGTACCCCTGCGACGGAGTCGACGTAGCAGAAGAACTCGAAGCCTGGGTCGGCCTGGAGCCGGTCGGAAAGCCACCGCGCGAAGTGCGGGTCGACCAACTCGTTGGCGAGCAGCACGCGGCGGACACCGACCGCGTGGCACAGCGCGACCTGGCTCGGCGTCGCGGCGGTGATGCCCCACGCACCGGCGCGCAGCTGCTGCTCGAACAGCGCGGGCGCCAACGTGGTCTTGCCGTGCGGCGCGAGCGCCACGCCGTGCGACTTACAGTAGTCGGCCATCGTGGCAACGTTCGCCGCGAGCGCTGTCTGGCTCGCCACCATTACCGGCGGCGAGAACAACCCGTCGAACAGTGACGGGCGGCGCCCTGCGATCTCGCCGAGCGACAGTCCGTAGGCGGCCGGCGCGAACGCTTTGAACGACCAGTCCGCGAGCAGCTCGCCCGTGCCCGATGGGAGCCCGGACGCGGCCCCGGTGGCCACCGCGGCGTTCCTCGTGTCGCCTGCCATGGTCAGGCGTCGGACCGTACGAGTGCGACGATCTCGACCTCGACCGGCGCCCCGCCGGGCAGCTCCGCCACACCCAGCGCCACCCGCGCGTGCTGGCCGGCCTCGCCGAAGATCTCCTCGAGTACCGCGGAGGCGCCGTTGACCACAAGGGACTGCTGGCCGAAACCTTCGCCCGACGCGACGTACCCGGAGAGCTTCACGACCCGCTCCACCCGGTCGAGGCTACCGAGCCGCTTCTTCAGCTGCGCCACGCAGTTCAGTGTGGCGAGGCGTGCGGCCTCCTGCGCCTCCTCAACGCTCACCCCGGCGCCGAGCTTGCCGGTAACTGTCGGGACACCGTCGCGTACGGGCGTCTGCCCGGAGACGTAGGCGAACCGCTCAGCGACCACCACCGGCTGGTACTGGCCGCCGGGGGCCGGCGGCGAAGGCAGCTCGATGCCCGCTTCCTGCATGCGTGTGTCGATGCTCATGCACTCTCTCCTATCAGATCAGACACTCATGGCCTACCACGAACGCCGGCCCCGAGCCGCCTCGAGATGCGGTCGCCGGCCTCGACGACCGTCGGTGCGAGTTCGGCGAGCTTCGCCGTCGTCATCCGCATCGCGGGGCCCGAAACGCTGATGGCGGAGGTGACCGAGCCGAGATGGTCGCGTATCGGTGCCGCCACACAGCGGATCCCTTGCTCGTTCTCCTCGTCGTCAATGGCATACCCGGCGTCACGGACGCGAGTGAGCTCGCTCGCCAGGCGGGCCTTCGTCGTCAGCGTGCTGGGCGTCCGCGCCGGCATCCCCGCGGCAACGACCGCGTCCACCTCGTCGGCCGCGGCATGGGCGAGGAATACCTTCCCGACCGCCGTGCAGTAGGCAGGCATACGGGCACCGATGCGCGACACCATGCGAACGGTGTTGGGGCTGTCGAGCTTGTCGACGTACACCACGTCCGGACGGTCATAGATCACGAGGTGACCCGTCTCTTCACTGACGGCCACCAGCCGGCTCAGCTCGTCGTGGGCAGTCTCACGAAGGTCGAGGCCCTCGAGGTAAGCCTGACCGAGCACCAGCGCCTGCACACCGAGACGGTAGCGGCCGTCAGCGGAGCGTGCGAGTAGATGCTCGTCCATCAATGGGCGCACCAAGCGCAGGACTGTGCTCTTGTTCATCGCCAACCCGTCGGCCAGCTCGGCGAGTGAGACGCCCTCGCTGTGCGACCCGGTTTCGGCGAGCATGCCGAGGATGCGCAACGCCCGCCGCACGGACGAGGAATTGTTGCGCGCCGCCTGCTCAGCCACTCGCACGTATCCTCTCCCGACCGGTGCCTCCCCAGATGCCTAGCAACCCGGCGCCGATGAGTGCAACTACACACGCGAGGACGAACACACCTGTCCATCCCGCGCTGGACTCCGCGAGATAGCCGGTGATCAGCGGAGCGAGTATCGACGCTGTCGTCGCGAACATCTGCACGGCGCCGGAGACCGTGCCGTAGCGCACTCGCGGGACCGCGGCCCCAACGATGATCCAGTACTGGGCCCCGGTGACGTAGAGCAGGAACACGACGATCGTCATCAAGGCAACCGCGCCCAGGGTGGTGTGTACGAACCCGATCAGGCCGAACAATAGGGCGGTCACGACAAGGCAGACCACCACGCACCAGCGCCGCGAACCGGCCGAGTTGCCTGTACGGCGCGTAAGCCAGTCTGTGAACAATCCACCCGCGATGAGGCCGATACACCCTCCGACCCACGGGACCGCACCGGCGACGGCCAAGGCGTCGAGATCGATCCCACGCGCCTTCACCAGGTAGGTCGGGAACCAGCTAAGGAATGTCCAGAGGATCCAGGCGTACCCGAAGTAGGCGGCGGCGGTCGCCCAAACGGTGGGGCGTAGGACGTACTGCCAGAGACCCGCCGTCCCCTCCTGCACAGCGTCGTCAGAGCCCGCGGCGTCGTCGCGGATCGTAGCGAGCTCGGCTTCCGACACCCTGCGGTGCAGTTCCGGTGTATCCCGCACCACCGCGAACCACCCGATCGCGACCAGCAGGCCGAGCACACCGAGGACGACGAACGGGACACGCCAGTTGCCGTTCGTGGCGTTCATCAGGGCAACCACGAGCGGCGTGGCAACCGCTCCTCCGAGCGGTGTAGCCGCATTCGCGATTCCCACCGACTTGCCCAGTTCGCGGCGAGGGAACCAGTTGTGCATCAGCTTCGCGGTCACGGTCGCCTGCGGGCCCTCGCCGACGCCAAAGAGCAGCCGAATCACCACCATGCTCACGAAACCCACGCCTGCTGCGGTCAGTCCGGTGAAGATGGACCAGGCGACGACTGCCCACCCCATCACTTTGCGTGGCCCGTGGCGATCCGCGAGCCAACCACCAATGAAACCGAATGGCGAGTAGGTGAACGCGAACACGGCCAAGATCCAGCCGAACGCTGCCTTCGACAGGCCGAGGTCCGCGATGATGAGCGGGGCAGCGACTCCAATGGCTGCACGGTCGGCGTAGTTGAGGCCCAGTACGAGGAAGTTCGCCGCGAGCACGCCGAAACGGGTGCGCGTCGACTGCTCCTTCCCCGCCGGGGCGGCAGTGGTCGTCGGACCGGTCACGTCTGCCTCCCGGAGGCACCTGACTGGATTGGCGTGCGGAGAAGGTGTTCGACCACGTCCACCGCCGTGTCGACCTGGCTCAGCGGCACGGACTCTGCATGCGTGTGTGCGTCGGCAATCGCGCCAGGACCGAAAACCACTGCCGGCACCCCGTCGAGTGCGATCTTCGAAGCGTCGGTGCCGTGACCGACGCCTTGCGGCTCGGCATCGCACCCGCCCGTACGCAAGCTCGTCGCGACCGCCCGGACGAACGGGTCGTTCGGATCGGTCGCGAGGGCGTAATCGACAACGTCGGGCGGAGCCACGGTTACCTGGTCGGGCCAGCGCGCCTCGATATCGGCACGGAGGCTCTCCCATGTCTGGTGCGGGTCCTCGCCGGGCACGGTGCGCCGGTCGATCGACAGCGAGCAGCTGGCGGGCAGCACGTTGGGTCCCGAACCACCGTCGACGGTCGTCACCGCGCACGATGGACGACCCACGAACGCGTGGGCGCTCCTGTCAAGGCGCGGCACGTACTCATCGCGAAGGTACCGCACAACCTCGGCCGCCAACTCGATCGCATTGACCTTGCCCCATGGTTCGGAGCTGTGGCCACCAGCACCGGACGCGGTGATGCGGCAACGCATGCAGCCCTTGTGCGCGACCACCATCCGCAAGGAGGTGGGCTCGCCGACGATGGCGCCGTCAAAGGCCAGGCCATGTTCGCGCAGCGCGGTGACGCCACGGTAGCGGTGTTCCTCATCAACTACAGCTGCGAGGACAACGGTGTTCGGCCGCGGGCCTCCACTCACCAACCGTTCCAGCGCCAGCATGAACGCAGCGAGGGATGCCTTCGCGTCGCACGAGCCACGCCCGTACAGCCGCTCTTCATCGACCACGGGCTCGTATGGCGCAACGCTCATCCCCTCCACCTCGACGGTGTCGAGGTGGGTTTCGAGAAGCACCGAGCCAGGACCGTTTCCTGGCACAGTGACCAGCACGTTGCACCGACCGTCGAGCACCTCGTGCGTCGTTGCACGCACGCCGCGTGCTCGAGCCCAGTCCGATACAAACTCCGCTAGCGGGGTCTCGGCGGCCTCACCGCGCTCCCGCGGGTTGACGCTCGGTATCGCGACAAGCTGGCCCAACAAATTGATCGGCAATCGTCACAGCCGTTCTGCTATGCACAATATTCTTTTGCATGCGGCAATTTACTGGTATCAGGCGGCACGGGTCAATACCCAGATCCACCGTCGCCAGAAAGAGCAAGAAGGCCACGCCGGGTGGGGGGATTCGCTCCGGCGCGGCCGTCACATACGCTGCCGGGGATACGAGATCATGACGGGATGGCCGGTCGCCCCGGCCGTGGCGTAACGCACTTGCAGAGGGAGACGTAGATGGAGCGTGCGAGCGAGCACCGCGGAATCACTACGCTGGATGACGGCCGCAAGGTACCCAAGAGCGACGTGCGGTTGGGCGCGGTCGCGCACTGCGAGGACGCCACTGCGTGCCTGGGCCTCGTGCTCGCCTTGGGCGGTCACCTGCCCGAGACCATGGTGACGCTGCTCGGCGGGCTGCAGAACGACCTGCTCGACGTCTCCGCTGACCTGCACGCCCCGGTCTCCGACCACGACGACACGTCGCAGGTGCGGATCGACACCAGCTACATCGACCGGCTGCACTACCTGGTCGAGTACTACAGCCAGGATCTGACCGACCTGGCCGACGCCGTGGTACCCGGAGGGACGGCGACGGCCGCGCTGATTTACAAGACGCGGACCGCCGTACGGCTGGCGGAGGTGCATGCCTGGGAGGCGATCGAAACCCACGGCAACGCGGTCAACCCGGTCGCTGCCGACTACCTCGACGAGATGAGCCACCTGCTGCTGGTCCTGGCCCGCGCCGCCAACTCCGAGCACGGCGACACGGTGTGGCAGCCCGGCCTGTCCGCTGTCGAGGCGGACCAGGCGGCGAAGGCGGCCGCAACCGCCGCCGACAGCGACGAGTAACTCCAACAACCCCAGTGATGATGAAACATGCTCGTAGCCATGGCTACGAGCATGTTTCATGATCACGCAAGATGGGCTAGGTCCGCTGCGGGACTTCCTCTTCCTCTCCCGGCTGGGACTGCTGCTGCCCGCTGCCCGAGCCGTCGCCGCCGCCGTTCTCGGCCGTGCGCGTCGCCATGATCGCCGACGAGACCGAGGCGTACGCACCGGGGCTCGGCGCGTAGCCGCGCACCGGCCCGACCAGCCGCTGCCGCAGCGGGTCGCGGCGCAGGTCGACGTACAACCCGATACACAGGCCGATCATGACAAGCACGAACGGCGACGCCACCAGGATGTCGAACGTCTGCAACGCCTGCAGACCACCAACGCTCAGCAATACCGCGGCGACCACGGCACTCATGAACGCCCACAGCGCCACCAGCCACTTGTTCGGCTCAGTCGTACCGTACGAGGACAGCATCGCCAATACGAGCGCGCTCGCGTCCGCGCCGCTGACCCAGAAGATCGCGGTCAGGAACATCACCGCGCCGCCGGCGACCGTGAAGAACGGGTACTGCTGCAGCAGGTTGAAGAACGCGATCGCCGCATTGCCCGATCCGACAAGGTCGACACCGTTCATCTGCAGCTTCATGCCCGCGCCGCCGAGGATCACGAACCACAGCGCCGAGATCACGGTCGGCACGACGAGCACGCCGATCACGAACTCGCGGATCGTCCGGCCGCGCGAGATGCGCGCGATGAAGGTCGCGACGAACGGCGTCCAGGAGATCCACCACGCCCAGTAGAAGATCGTCCACCCGGAGAACCACTCGAGCCCGCCGAACGCCGGGGAGTTGAAGCTCATGTGGATGAAGTTGTTGATATACGCGCCGAACGCCGCGGGGACCAGGTCGAGCAGGTAAACCGTCGGCCCGGCGACCAGGACGAAGATCACCAGCAGCCCGGCGACCACCATATTGGTGTTCGACAACCACTTGATGCCGCGCGCGACGCCGCTGACCGCGGAGACGATCGCGAACGCCACAAGCACCGCGATCACGACCAGCGCGACGCCCCCCGCGAATCCGCTCTTCTCATCGTAATGGCCGCGCGTGAACAGCAAGAGGCCGCCGGCGATCTGGAGAGCGCCGAGGCCGAGCGACGTCGCGCCGCCGAACTTGGCCGCGATGATCGCCCAGATGTCGATCGGCTTGCCCCAGCCCCTGCGCTCGATGCGGTCCTTGCCGAACAACGACTGGAACGGGGAGCTGATCAGGTTGCCGCGCCCCTTACGGAACGTCGAGTACGCGAGGGCGAGCCCGACGACCGCGTAGATCGCCCACGGGTGCAGGCCCCAGTGGAAGAACGTGTAGCCCAACGCGATCTGCGCCGCCTCCGGCGTCCCGGGTTTGGCCCCCATACCCGGTGGGACATCGGTGAGGTGGGATACCGGCTCGAAGACGCCGTAGAACATCAGGCCGATACCCATGCCGGCGCTGAACATCATCGCGATCCACGACAGGGTGGAGAACTCCGGCCGCTCACCCTCCTTGGACAGCGGGATCCGCCCGTACCGGCTGAACGCGAGCACCAGGGCGAAGCCGACGAAGGCGGTCGCGGCGAGGATGAATACCCAACCGAGGTCCTTGATGACGAAACCGAGCGCGGCGTTCGCGATGCCCCCGGTCGCCTCCGGCCAGATGGCACCGAGGACGCAGAAGACGATGATCAGGCCCATGGACACGCCGAAGACGGTCGGGTCGACGCCGAGCGGCCCCCGCCGCTGAGCGCCGGAACCGGCCCCGTCCGCCGGCTGGGCTTCCTGTTGCGTAGTACTCATGAGAATCCCCGACACATCGAGTCCGTCGCTGCCGGGCACCCGTACGGACCGTGACTAGTCAGGTCGAGCTACCCGTGGCCCTAAAAGGGCCCGATCGTGCAGGCTACATGCCCGCTGCCGATAACGGTAAGCGCCCGCGTCCCATGATCGCTCGAACGGCCACCGGACGCGCGGGCTCCATGACAGCGGAGAGTGACCGTCCATGCCGACTGGGTGGTCATCGGAGCAGTGTCGGGTACGCACGCGGGTCGGGGTGGGGCTGCCAGCGACCGTCGACGACCGCGTAGTGCCAGCGCGGACCGCGGGTGCTGACCTCGTCGAGCGCGCGCACCAGCCGGTCCACGTGCTCGGCGGTCGTGGCCAGGCCCAGGCTCGCCCGCACCGCACTGCCGGTGACCTCCGGATCGACGCCGGCACGGCGCAGCAGGCGGGTCGCGAGCAGGTGCGCGCAGAACAAGCCGTCGCGGACGCCGATCCCGTACTCGGCGGAGAGCACCGCGGCGAGCCGTCCGCTGTCCCAGCCGTCCAGGACGAACGACAGCGTCCCCACCCGTTCGGCCTCCCCGGGCCCGAACAGCGACAT
>JBOHBN010000370.1:0-1413 GCA_050698355.1 Streptosporangiales bacterium
GCGCCGCGAGGACCGGCCGATGGGGGTCGCGTACCGCAGGTACTACGAGAGCCCGCGGCACGACGACGACTGGCTGGAGTCCTGGTTGGAGCTGCGCGACGGCGACAACCTGCTGCCGGGCTACGGCTGGGTCTTCGGCGTCGGTGACGGTACGAGCAACGTCGGCGTCGGCATCTTGAACGCGTCCGCCGCGTTCCAGCACGTGGACTACCGCAACCTGCTGCGCCGTTGGCTCGACGGCATGCCGCCGGAGTGGCAGTTCACCGAGCCGCACGCGGTCGGCAAGGTCCGCGGCGCCGCGCTGCCGATGGGCCTGAACCGCACGCCGGTGTACTCCCGCGGCCTCGTGCTCGTCGGTGACGCGGCCGGCATGGTCAACCCGTTCAACGGTGAGGGCATCGCGTACGCGATGGAGTCCGCCGAGATCGCCGCCGAGACCGTCGCGCAGGCAGTGGCGCGGCCCACCGCGGGAGCGCGGGAGCGTGCGCTCGCCGCGTACCCGCGCAATGTGCGCGCGAACTACGGCGGGTACTACACGTTGGGCCGCATCTTCGTACGGATGATCAGTAACCCGCGGCTGATGCAGATCGCGACCAAGCACGGGCTGCCGCACCCCATGATGATGCGCTTCACGTTGAAGCTGCTCGCCAACCTCACCGACCCGCGCGGCGGTGATGCCGCCGACCGGGTCATCGGCGCCATGACGAAACTGGCGCCCGCGGCGTGATCCCCGTCCCGCCAGCCAACAACCTCGGTCCTAGACTGACCAACCGGTACGACACCTAAGGGAGGAGAAGATGCACCTCTACGTCCCGATCGTCGTACTCGCGGTCATCGCATTCGCGTTCGCCGGCGTCACGGTGGCGGCCACCACTCTCGTCGGGCCCAAGCGCTACAACAGGGCGAAGGTCGAAGGGTACGAGTGCGGCATCGAGGCGACCCCGCAGCCATCCGGCGGCGGGCGCTTCCCGGTGAAGTACTACCTGACCGCGATGTTGTTCATCATCTTCGACATCGAGATCATCTTCTTGTACCCGTGGGCCGTCGCCTTCGACAGTCTCGGCCTGTTCGGCCTGGTCGAGATGGCCTTGTTCATCGTCGTCGTCTTCGTCGCGTACGCCTACGTGTGGCGCCGTCGCGGACTCGAGTGGGACTAAGAGTAGAGGAGTCCTCGAAGTGGGTGTAGAAGACAAGATTCCAGCGGGATTCCTGCTGACGACCGTGGAGAAGGCGGTCGGCTGGGCCCGCAGGTCGTCGCTGTGGCCCGCGACGTTCGGGCTCGCATGCTGCGCCATCGAGATGATGACCTCCGGCGGGCCGCGCTACGACCTCGGCAGGTTCGGCATGGAGGTGTTCCGGCCGTCGCCGCGGCAGTCCGACCTGATGATCGTCGCGGGCCGGCTGAGCCAGAAG
>JBOHBN010000371.1:0-27956 GCA_050698355.1 Streptosporangiales bacterium
CACGCCGCCCTCGCGGATGCCGTCCTCGACGGTGACCACGGCCTTGTACTGCATGGCGAGCTCGACCAGCTCGGCGGGTACGGGCAGCACCCAGCGCGGGTCGACGACGGTGCACGCGACGCCGTACGCGGCGACCTGCCGTGCGGCCGCGAGGGAGGCCCTACCCATCGCGCCGACCGCGACGAGCAGCACGTCGCAGCCGTCGCCGGCACGCAGCACGTCGACGGGCCCGAGCCGGCTCTCGGCGGGGATGTCGTCGGTGTCGGAGGCCTTCGGGAACCGGATCGCGGTGGGGCCGTCGTCGACGTCCAGCGCTTCGGTCAGCTCCTCCCGCAGGCGTGTGGCGTCACGCGGCGCGGCGACTCGCATGCCGGGTACGGCGCGCAGCATCGCGAGATCCCACATACCGTGGTGGCTCGCGCCGTCGGGGCCGGTGATGCCGGAACGGTCGAGTGCGAACGTCACCGGCAGCTGCTGTAGGCCGACGTCGAAGAGGGTCTGGTCGATCGCGCGGTTGAGGAACGTGGAGTACACGGCCACGACGGGGTGTTGGCCCCCGATGGCGAGCCCGGCGGCGCTGGTGACCGCGTACTGCTCGGCGATGCCGACGTCGTAGACGCGGTCGGGGAAGCGTGCCGCCATCTGGGCGAGACCGGTCGGGTGGAGCATCGCGGCCGTCACGCCGACGACGTCGCTGCGCCGGTCGGCGGCCGCGCACAGCTCATCGGCGAAGACCTTGGTCCAGCTGGTGGAGCCCGACGCCGGGGGCTGACCGGTCGCGCGGTCGATTGTCCCGACCGAGTGCATGTGGTCGATGTCGTCGTCCTCGGCCGGTGCGTAGCCGAGGCCCTTGCGGGTCACGCAGTGCACGACGACGGGGGTGCTGCCCGCGTCGAGCGATGCCCGCGCCCGCCGCAGGGCGCTCTCGACCGCGCCCAGGTCGTGCCCGTCGACCGGACCGAAATATGTGAGCCCGAGGTCGGTGAAGATAGTCGACGCGGCGGCACCGTGGCCGCCGCGTACATTGTCGCCGTCTGCCGGCAGATGTGCTGTACGGCTGGCGCCGAGCAGCTCGACGACCTGCTCGTAGTCTCGCGGCTCGCGTGCACGGGCCAGGTGCCCGCCGATGGCGCCTGCGGTGGGCGAGTAGGAGCGCCCGTTGTCGTTGAGCACGACGACGACGCGGCGCCGGGACGCCGCGAGGTTGTTCAGCGCTTCCCACGCCAGGCCGCCGGTGAGCGCGCCGTCGCCGACCACCGCGACGGCGATGCGACGGGACTCGCCCGCGAGCTCGAAGGCCTTGGCCAGCCCATCGGCGTAGGCGAGTCCGGTGGACGCGAGCGAGTTGCCCATCACGTCGTGCACGGACTCCGCGCGGTTGGGGTACCCGGAGATGCCGTCGCGCTGGCGCAGCGTGCCGAACCGTCCCGCGCGTCCGGTCACGAGCTTGTGCACGTACGCCTGGTGTCCGGTGTCGAAGACGATCGGGTCGTACGGGGAGTCGAACACCCGGTGCATCGCGAGCGTGAGTTCCACGACGCCCAGGTTGGGGCCAAGGTGTCCTCCCGTCGCGCAGACGTTGTCCAGCAAGGACTCGCGGACCTCCGCGGCCAGCTGGCTGAGTTGACCGGGTGTGAGGCTCCGCAGATCGGCCGGTTTCGTGACCGATGCGAGAAGCGACATATCATCTCCGAGCAGACGGGGGGTGCGTCCCTGATCAACTCAGTAACTACCCGATTTGCCTCAGGTCTATCGCACTACGAGGGGTTTATCAAAGCAGTACCGGCCCGAATCTAGCCCTCGTCGGGCGGGGCCATGCTGAGGCTCTCGTAGATCATGCTGAGGGCCGGGGCGATCTGCCGCAGCTCCTCGCGGTGCAGGTTCTCGAGCTCACGCACCAAGGTTTCCCCTGCGGAGCTCAACCGCACACGTACGACACGCCGATCACGACGATCAGTTACCCGGCGGACCATCCCGGTGGCGACCGCCCGGTCGACCAGCTCGACCGTGCTGTGGTGGCGGAGCACCAGATAATCGGACAGCTCGCGGATGCTGGGGCCGCCCGGCTCGGGATGAGCGCGGATGGCGAGCAGCAGGTTGTACTGCTGGGACGTGAGGCCCGCCCGGTTTACCTGCTGCGCGTGCCAGTGCTGGAACCTGGTGAGTGCCACCCTGAAGGCGAGCAGCGCGCGGTAATCGGACTCAGTGAGGGAAGAGACGAGAGACATCCCAACTCACCTCGCTCCTGAGCCTTGTGGCCGGCTGTCGCCGCAGGCGGACGAAGATAGGCTCATGGTCGTGACCGCGAGCCCATGCACGAGTCGTCCAACCCACCGGCTGGATGGTGTCCGTAACCACCATTGTGCGCCGCTTCGGCCCAATCCGCATAGCGCTGATCGGGAGGTCTTGTCGTGACCGGGTCCGGTCCGCGCATCCTCGTGGTCTCCGGTGAGATGGGTGCCGGTCACAACGCGGCGGGGCGCGCGGTGGTGGAGGCGGCGCGGCAGCGCTGGCCAGGGTGCGAGGACGTGTGGGTCGACACGCTCGACGTGATGGGGCCGGGCGTGGGTCCGACGTTCCGCGGCTTCTACGTCGGCAACGTGCGCTACACGCCGCGGCTGTACCAGTTCTACTTCGAGGCGAACTGGCGGGTCCGCTGGTTCGCCCAGTCGAGCAAGTGGGTCGTCGGCGCCTGGAGCGGCCCACCACTGGAGCGGGTGATCAGGCGTACGCGGCCCGACCTGATCATCTCCACGTACCCGCTCGGTTCCGCCGGCCTCGACTGGCTCCGCCGGCGTGGTCGGCTGAACGTACCTGTCCAGGTCTGGGTATGCGACTTCGCGCCGCATCCGTTCTGGGTCTACCACCACCTCCAGCACCACTTCGTGATGCACGAGGTGGCCGAGCCCGCCGTACGGGCCGTGGCACCTGACGCCCGCGTCCGCGTGGTCGCCCCGCCGGTTGACGCGCGGTTCACGCCCGGCGACACCACCACCGCCCGCGCAGCGGTCGGGCTCGACCCGGAGGGTTTCGTCGCGTTCGTCTCGTGCGGCTCGTTCGGCTTCGGCACGGTCGAGAGCGCGGTGCGTACGCTGCTCGACGCCGACGAGCGGGTACGGGTCATCGCCGCGACCGGTCGCAACGAGGTGCTGGGCGAGCGGCTGCGCGCGCTGCCCGAGGCGGGCGGGCGGCTGAGCGCCCCCGGGTGGCTCGACGACATACCCGAGTGGCTGCGCGCCTCCGACGTCGTCGTGACCAACGCCGGCGGCGCGACCGCGCTTGAGGCCCTCGCGACCAACACCCCTGTCCTCATGTTCCAGCCGATCGCCGCGCACGGTCGGGCCAACGCCGAGTACATGGCCGACGCGGGCCTCGCCGACATCTGCGACACCACGGACGAGCTGGCGAGCACCGTACGCGAGCTGGCAACCGATGCCGCGGCACTCTCGTCCCGGCGCGAGGCGATGGCGAAGCATTGCGCGGGACGGTCCCTCGTCGATGACGTCGCCGCGCTGCCGCCGAGAGGGTGGGAATGATGGCGACCGGCCGGATACCCGAGCGCGCGGACGTCGTCGTCATCGGCGGCGGCGTCATGGGCACGAGCGTCGCGTTCCACCTCGCCGAGGAGGGCGTCGACGTCCTGCTTCTCGAGCGCGACGAGCTCGCGGAGGGCAGCACGTCGCGCGCGGCCGGCGGCGTGCGCGCGCAGTTCTCCGACCCCGTCAACATCGCGCTCGGCTTGCGCAGCCTGGAGGCGTTCGAGCGGTTCGGCACCCGCCCCGGCGCGGAGATCGACCTGGTGCAGAGCGGGTACCTGTTCCTGCTCGACGACGCGGAGGACGTGGCGGCGTACGAGCAGAGCGTGCCGCTGCAGAACGAGTTCGGCGTGCCGAGCCGGATGCTCGACGTCGACGAGGCGTGTCGGCTATGCCCGCTGGTGTCCTCGGAGGGTTTGCTCGCCGCGGTGTTCAGCCCGCGCGACGGCCACTGCACGCCGGCGGCGGTCGTGCAGGGCTACGCGCAGGGCGCGCGGGCCGCGGGCGCGACGATCGCCCGGCACTGCGGGGTGACCGACGTCGACGTCGCAGGCGACAAGATCGAACGCGTACGCACCGAGCGCGGTGACGTGGCGACGGAGACCGTCGTCTGCGCCGCCGGCCCCTGGTCGGCCGCGGTGGGGGAGATGGTCGGTGTCGAGCTGCCGATACGGCCGCTGCGCCGCCAGATCGTGGTGACCGAGCCCGTCCCCGATCTGCCACCCGACATGCCGATGACCGTCGATTTCGGCACCAGCTTCTACTTCCATCCCGAGGGCCGCGGTTTGCTGATCGGCATGTCCGACCCGGACGAGCAGTACGGGTTCGACCAGAGCGTCAGCGACGGCTGGCTGTCGCGCCTCGGCGACGCGGTCGCCCGGCGGGCCCCGCGCCTGGCCGATGTCGGCCTCGCGCACCGCTGGGCGGGCCTGTACGAGGTCACGCCCGATCACAACGCCGTGGTCGGCGAGGCGGAGTCGGTCAGCAGGTTCCTGTACGCGACCGGGTTCTCCGGCCACGGCTTCCTGCAGGGCCCCGCGATCGGGGAGGTACTGCGCGACCTCGTGCTCGGCCAGCCGCCGGTCGTGGATGTTTCCGGGCTCGACTGCCGCCGCTTCGCAAGCGGCGCCACCCGCGCCGAGCGCAACATCATCTGATTTTAGTGATCATGAAAGATCGTTGTAGCCATAGCAACGAATACTCTTCATGATCACCGGAGGGTGGCGACCGCCCTGGGCGTGTCCCACGAGACCCGGTGCCCGGTCATCCACTCCTGAGAACGTTCAGTGACGACGTACCGGAAGATGACGCGCATCGCCGCCTCCTGGAAGACCCGGCCGATGCGGCCGGGGATCTTCGCGCTGCTGGAACGGGCCCCGATCGCGACGATCCGTTCGACCCGGTGTCGGCGCAGCGCCTCGAACCGGGCCAGGCCCTCCGTAACCGAGGCGGTGTCGCGCAGGCTGGTGGCCAGCACGACCGTATCCTCCAGCGCCATCGAGGCGCCCTGCCCCGAGCTCGGCGACGGCGCGTGCGCGGCATCTCCGAGGATGACCAGGCGGTCACGGTGCCAGCTCGGAACGTGTCCGAGGTCGTGTGTGTTGTCCGCGGCGAGCTCCAGCTCGCCGGCCTTGACGAGCGCGTGCCCTGGCCCGGCGTCGGCGGCGAGCAGCTCGGCCAGCCAGTCGCGCCATCGCTCACGAGAAGTGGACGCGCGTTCGTCGGCGGTGATCGGTTCACGCGGTACGTTGACGAACCACACCATATCGCCGCCCGGTGTGGGGGACGCCCCGAAGAAGGCCCGGTGTCCGAACACGAAGCGCCACGTCTGCGGCGGCAGGTCTGCGGCGATCGGCGTGGCGCGGGTGATGCCGCCGAAGTTCGTCAGCCCGACATACCGGCCGCGTGGAGCATCCGGGTCGATGGCGGTGCGGACCGTTGAGTGCACACCGTCCGCGCCGATCACCAGGTCCGCCTCCAGGGTGCCGCCGTCCGCCAGCGTCACCGTCGCACCCGCGGGCTTGGATTCGACGGACACGACCCGTGCGTCGAACCGTACGTCGATGCCACGCGCGCGCGCCTCGTCGAGGAGCCCCGCCCCCAGCCGCGACCGCTTGAGCGTCAACGCCGGCGTGCCGTCGTGCAGCGGCCGCCCCAGCGGGACCGAGCCGAGCATGCGCCCGTTTGGCGCCCACCATCGTGTTCACCCGGGCGGGGAACCCCTCTTCCTGCGCGAGGTGCAGTCCACCCAGGATGTCCAACGCGTAGAGGCCGTTCGGCGAGATCGTGAAGTACGACCCGACCTCGCCCGCCGGCCTCGGCCGTGCCTCCAGCACCGTGGCCGTCATCCCCGCCCGCTGCAGTGCCATCGCGGTGGCAGGACCGGCGATGCCACCTCCAACGATCAGAGCTCTCATGATGATAACCTTTCCTACAAATACCAGATTGTTCGCTTTTCGAAAGAGTAGCACATGAGGCGGTCTCGGCAAGCAGCGATCGACGAGTTGGGTCGCGCGATGCAGCGCTACCAACGCAGCGTGCAGGCTTTCGACGACGCCGTCGGACGCATGCTCGACCTCGGACCTGCTGACCTGCGCTGCCTTGACTGGCTCACCGGCGGACCGATGACGGCAGGGCAGCTCACCGTGGCCACCGGGCTACGACCGGCCGCGACCACCGCACTGATCGACCGCTTGGAGGCGCGCGGCCTCGTCCAGCGGGTCCGGAGCGAGAACGACCGCCGTCAGGTACTGGTGGAAATGACTTCCGAGGGCCATGCCCGGACATGGGAGGCTTATGGAGCCCTCGTGGAAGAGGGACAGTCACTGCTCCAGAAGTTCACCATCGCCGAGCTGGACCAGATGCGAGATCACCTCGACGCCATCCGGGAACTCACCGACCGGCACCGCGAGCGCATCACCAAGCCGCACCGCTGACCGGGGCTCGACGCTCGTAGAGTTTCGGACATGAGGGTCGGGTACCGGAACTGGTTCGGGTCCGTGGACGACCGAGCGGCGCTGGACGACCTGCACCGCCGGGAGGTCAACTACCGCTCGGAGGAGCTGGATCAGTCGGCGTGGCACCGCGACTGTCACCGCACCCGCCTGCCGGACGAGGCTCCTGGACCGCCGACGCCAACCGGCTCGTGGGAACAGGCCAGGCGCCTGATCGAGATGTACGAAGCGCCGGTGCCGTCCCTCATCAGAGGGCTCTACCGTGCGGACGCGCCGTTGCATGGACGCGACATGCTCCTGGAAGGGCGCTTCTACGGTTTGCACTTCTACATGGGCGTGCGGGTGACCGACGTCATCGACCAGACGCGAGAGGACCGCGCCCGGGTCTGGGGATGGAGCTACGAGACGCTGCAGGGACACCTCGAACGCGGACGGTTGACATACGAGGTGGTCAAGTACCTCGACAGCGGGCGGGTCGAGTTCGTCACCCATGGCGTGTCACAGGGCGCTCCGACGCTCGGACCGCTCGTCGGGCTGGGTTGGCGTACGTTCGGTCGCCGGACTCAGCTGCGCTTCTACCGGGAAACCGGTGAGCGAGTACAGCGGATTGTCGGCGACGTCCTGGCCGGAGTGCGGCCCGCACCGACGCCGGTCGTGGTGGACGGCCTGGTACGAGCGCCGTCCGACGCGGGGCAGCGCGCAGCAGTCCGGCTCGCCTTGCGCAGCAGCCATCCTGGCTAGTGGACTGCCACGTCAGGGCAGGGCCGCCGCGAACCCAGACGGGTCCGCCAAGGTCACGGTCATCCCAGGGTGCCGTACCCGTCCCGTGGGCTCGATGGCCGGCGTGGGCTCGTGGAAGGTGACGCACACCGCACGGTCGCCGTTGGTGGCGAAGGTGATCCCCTGGTCGGCCAGGGACAGGCGTGCCGGTCCGGCGGTCTTGGGCCAGAAGAGGTGATCGATCAGCCGGACCGACGCGATGTTGGAGCGCGGTGTACGCAGGCGCCACGGCCCGAACCGCACCTCCAGCCACTCGGGGGCCAGAGTGACCTCCGCCGTGGTCGGAGTGACCCCGAAGGGTGCCGCGGCGAGGCGATACGGCTCGGCGAACCGGAACGGGTACACCTGTACCGGCGCGGGCGGCCCATCAGCGATACGGAGCTTGCCGTCGACGGTACGTTGCAGAGGAAGGGCGAGCTCGGGCACCCGTCGCGTGGACACGTGCACTCCGTCGCGCGGCCGGCCCCCGGCCAGCTTGGCCGCCGAGAGGCAAAACCGTACCCACATGTTGAGCTGAACCTCCTTGGCCAACCGCATGTGCGTGTAGAGAAGCTGCACCAACGGGCTGGCACACCTCGACCAGGCCTCTATCTGGAACGTCAGCGAGCCCTCGCCGTCGCGGGCGCTGAACTGGATCTGTCCGGCTTCCAGGTGGCCCTGCAAGGTCGCCAGGCGCAGCAGGCACGGTTGTCGGTCGATCACCCGTACCGGCCCGTTCCACGGCCCGGGCATCTGCACGACGAACTCCTGACCAACGTCGAGGGAGTCATCGCGGTCACGGGCGATGCCCACCACCTCGCGTGGGACGAACCGATGGAACCCCTCGGCCACCATGGACATGAGCCGTTCCGCAGAGCACCGCGCGTCTTCGATGTGGACGGTGAACCGGCGATGGAAGAGCGGACCGACGCCGCACCCGCCCAGCAGCACGTCGTCATCGAGCAGCTCACGGGGGATGGCCGGCGGCAGGTCGGCGTTGTCGTCCCCGCGGCATTCATGGCGGTGCAGCGGCGTGATCATCCACAGGTAGCGCCAGCTGACCAGTCCGGTGCCGAGCAGCCAACGTCCCAGCTGGGCGAGCATGTGGCCTCCCCTTCGACTAGCGTGGCAATCCGATACCCAACCTGCGGGAGTCGACACTGGGAGGCCGCATGCTGGACAAGGCGCTGCACCGGGTGGGGGTGCGCGGAACGCACGTGCACATGGCCTCCATGGCAGCCGTGGGCCTGTGCCTGGGGCTGTGGATCCGGGCCAAGACAGTTGATCAGAACGAGCGCGGCAACGCCGAGCGGCGCGCGATCTTCGTGGGCCTGTGGCCGCCCACTTTGTGGCTCATCGGCGACACGCTCCGGCGCGGAGAACGCCGACACCGCGGGCGGGCCTGACCTGACCTGCACCCGGGCGCGCGTCGTCGAAGCCGGATCGCCTTACCGAAACCCGTCGATCACGTCGCCGTACGCGGCGTAGACCCGATCGAGTTCGTCCACCTGGCCCGCCGCGAGCCTGTCCTCGTCGGACAGGCACCAGGTTCCTGAGAGCAGTCCGTCGCGCCTCAGCACCTCGCTCACGCCGGCGATGCTGCCGCCGAACCGCCCCGCGGCGTCGAAGACCGCACCGTTGGCGTCGGTGAGCCTGGCGCCGTACGCGAGCAGGTCCAGTGGTACGGGGCCGCCGGAGCGTACGAGCGCGCGTATCCGCCGGTGCAGCCGGACGGCTGCCGGCGTCCACACCGCCCACTGCCCGAGCAGGCCGCCGACGATGTGCACGGTGGAGCCGCCGAACTCGTACGGGGTCAGCAGATCGACGACGATGTTGTCGTCGTTGCCGGTATACAGCGCGATGGGGTCGACGTCGCGTTCCGCGCCGTCGTCGGCGCGCCCGGCGTCGATCACGGCCCGGATCACCTCGAGCGTGGCGTAGCGGTCGAACGGCGCGACCTTCATCGCCCGCACCACCGGGATCTCCGCGTAGCGCCGCCAGAACCCGTACCCGAACCTGCGACCGGACAGCGCCGGCTGCAGGTAGAAGCCGAATACCGGGAGTACCTCGCCGACGGCGGCTACCCCGTCGAGAATGTCCCGCTCGGGCGCCTCGCCCCAGCCGGGTGTGGCGACGAGCGCGAGGTCGTAACCGAGGTCCGCGGCAACCCGCGCCTCGGCGACAGCGTTGGCGGTGGGGCCCAGAACACCCGCGACCAGCAGCGGCTCCGGTTCGCCGGTTGACCGCGCCCAGTCACGCGCGGTCTCCGCGGCCAGGCGCAGCGCCGGCTCGTACAGCCCGTGCTTGCGGATCGCGAACTGCGTCGTGTGTACGCCGACGGCCACACCGCCCGCCCCGGAGTCGAGGTAGTACGTGGTGAGCTGGCGCTGCCGGTCGGTGTCCATCGCCCGCTGCGCGGTGAGCGCCAGCGGGTGCGCGGGGATGACCAGCCCGTCGCGCAGCCGTTGCGCCTTCTCCGTGGTCAACACCTGCTAGAACCGTCCCGTCCTGGTCGCGAAGTGCGTCGGCTTGTCGAGCGTCTCGCCTCCGTCGACGAGCCACTCGACCGTCCAGTCGAGCATCTGCGCGAGGCTCACCCGCGGGTAGCCGAACATCCCGAAGCACGCCGCCGCGTTCGACAGCAGCGCGGTGTCGGACTCGCTGCCGGAGAACAGCGGCGTCGCGCCCAAACGCTGCCCCAGCTGGTACGCGAGCCAGCGCGCCCCGATCGTCTCCGGGCCCGTGACGTTGAGCGTCAACGCCGGTGTCGTGGCCGCGGTGAGCGCCGCCAGCGCGTACCGATTCGCATCGCCCTGCCAGACCACGTTGACCGCGCCGTTGCCGAGCGCGACCGGCTCGCCGTCCCTTACAGCACGGGCGATGTCGGTGAGCACGCCGTACCGGCAGTCGATCGCGTAGTTGAGCCGGATGAGCGCGAGCGGTGTGCCACCGGCTTCGCACGCGTGGGTGAGGACGCGCTCCCGCCCGAGACAGGACTGGGCGTATTCGCCGACCGGGTCGGGTGGTGTGCCCTCGTCGCAGCCGCCGGTGACCGCGGGCACCAGCGGGTAGACGTTACCGGAGGAGAACGCGACCATGCGCGCGCCCGGGTAGCGGCGCGCGACGAGCCCGGGCAGGTACGTGTTCACCGCCCAGGTCAGCGCCTCCGAGCCCGTCGTGCCGAACTTGCGGCCCACCATGAACACCACGTTCACCGCGTCCGGCAGGCCGTCGACGGCGGACTCGTCCAGCAGGTCGGCGCGTACCGTGCGCACGCCCGCGTCGTCCAGCGCGCTGCGAGCGCTCGGGTCGGAGAACCGCGAGACAGCGAACACCTGACGCTCGCCGGGAAGGGCGTCGAAAGCCGCCCGCGCCATCCGGCACAGGCTGACACCGACCTTGCCGGCTGCGCCGAGCACGACGAGATCCCCGTCGACCTTGCCGAGCAACCGGATCAGCTCGTCGTCGGGCGTCCAGGTCTCTCGCTCGATGTGGGCGAGCCGTGCCGGAACGGGCATTGCGTGCCTCCTACCTCGTGGGCTCGGCGGTGCTGTCGCGCAGCACCAGCTCGGCGGGGATGCGCACCCGCCTGGACCGTCGGCCGGTCGTAGGGGTGAGGACGAGCCGCATGGCCCGTCGTCCCGCCTCTTCGAGGTCCAGTCGTACGGTCGACAGGGCGGGCGTGAGGTGCCGCACGATCGGGATGTCGTCGAACCCGATCAACGACAGGTCGTCGGGTACGGCGACGCCGTGTTCGCGCAACGCCGTGAGCGCGCCGATCGCCATGACGTCGCTGACGCAGAACAGTGCGGTCGCGGGCAACCCTGCGGCGGCGAGTTCCGCGACCGCGGCGCGCCCGCCTTCCTCGGTGAAGTCCTGCTCCAACACGTGGATCCGAGCGCGCGGAACGCCGAGTGCCTCCAGGGCCTGCAGGAACCCGTTCAATCGGCGTGCGGCCGTGGTCAGGTTGCGCGGTCCGGCGGCGACGGCTATACGACGATGTCCGAGACTCACCAACGCCTCCGCTACCGCAGCGGCGCCCTTCTCGTTGTCGGGCAACACCGCGTCACCGGGGATGCCGTGCTGGCTGACGAACGCGTACCGGCCGCCCGCGTCTCCGTGTTGGCGTAGCTCGGCCCGCATGGCACGGACGTAGTCGCGATCGGCGAAGCCGCTGCCGACAAGCAGGACCGCGCGCGCCCGCTGCGCCCGCAGCGTAGAGACGTACTCGATCTCGCGTTCCGGCGATCGGAAGGTGCTGGCGAGCATCACCAACGCGCCCTGCTCGGCTGCCACCTGCATCGCCCCGCGTGCGATCGCAGCGAAGTACGGGTCGCTGACGTCGTGCATCACCAGGCCCACCGTCGCCGTGGTGCCGCCGGCGAGCGCCTGCGCGTGCGCGTTGGGAACGTACTGCAGCCTGCGGGCGGCGTCGAGCACGCGCTCGCGGAGTCCCGGGCGTACGGCACGGCCGCTGCCGTTGAGCACGCGCGACGCGGTGGCGAGCGAGACCTCCGCAGCCTCGGACACCTGTGCCAGGGTCACATAGTGTCCGGCTCGCTCGCCTGCCATGTCCTCCCGCCTCTTGACCCGCGGTCCGCTTCTTTCTACCGTACTGGAAAGCGCTATCGGTAAGCGCTTTCCAATACGAGCGGTAAGCGAGGAGGCCCATGGCACGGCAGACAGTCGGCATCGCGATGAACGGCGTCACCGGCCGGATGGGGTACAACCAGCACCTTCTCCGGTCGATCCTCGCGATCCGTGAGCAGGGCGGCCTCCCATCCGCGGACGGCAGCGCCATCTGGCCGGAGCCCGTTCTCGTCGGCCGCAACGAGCAGAAGCTGAAAGCGATCGCGGAGCGGCACGGCCTCGACCGGTACACGACCGACCTGGACGAGGCGCTCGCGGACGCAGGCGTCGAGATCTACTTCGACGCCCAGTCGACGCAGCTGCACGACGCGTGCATCAAGCGTGCGATCGCCGCGGGCAAGCACGTGTACGCCGAGAAGCCGCTCGCGGAGCGGTTCGACGTGGCCGTCGACCTCGCCCGTACGGCGCAGGCGGCGGGCGTCAAGACCGGTGTCGTGCAGGACAAGCTGTTCCTTCCCGGGCTGCGCAAGCTGCGACGCCTCGTCGACGGAGGGTTCTTCGGGCGGATCCTGTCCGTGCGCGGGGAGTTCGGGTACTGGGTGTTCGAGGGCGACTGGCAAGCGGCTCAGCGTCCGTCCTGGAACTACCGCGTCGAGGACGGCGGCGGCATCACGCTGGACATGTTCTGTCATTGGGAGTACGTGCTGCACAACCTGTTCGGCCGCGTGCGTACCGTCCAGGCGCTCGCCGCGACGCACGTGCCCGAGCGCGTGGACGAGTCGGGCAGCACGTACGCCGCCACCGCCGACGACGCCGCGTACGGCATCTTCGAGCTGGACGGGGGAGTGGTGGCGCAGATCAACTCGTCCTGGACCGTGCGCGTGTTCCGCGACGAACTGGTGGAGTTCCAGGTCGACGGGACCGAGGGCAGCGCGGTCGCGGGGCTCCGCCGGTGCCGGGTGCAGCACCGGGCGATGACGCCAAAGCCGGTGTGGAACCCCGACATCCCGGCGACCGAGGACTTCCGGTCGCAGTGGGCCGAAGTGCCGGACAACGAAGCGTTCGACAACGGCTTCAAGGTGCAGTGGGAGCGCTTCTTGCGTCACGTCGTGGATGGCGATCCGTTCGAGTTCGACTTCCTCGCGGGTGCTCGCGGGGTGCAGCTCGCCGAGCTGGGCCTGCGCGCCGCGGCCGAGGGCCGCCGGATCGACGTGCCGGAGCTGGCGACGCCATGACTGCACTGATGTTGCCGACGACGGGCGGCCGCCTGGAGAGCTACACGCTGACCGGCACACCGGTCGAGACGTCGCCGGTCTCCCCGGCGAGGTCGCGTGTCGCGTACGCGGCCACCCACGTCGTCGCCGACCCGCTTGCCGACAACTCGCCGGGCCAGCCGGCGCGGTTGGACTGGGATGCGACGCTCGCGTTCCGCCATCACCTGTGGCGGTGCGGGATCGGCGTCGCCGACGCCATGGACACCGCGCAGCGCGGTATGGGAATGAACTGGCCGGCGACCGCGCAGCTGATCCGCCGCTGCGCGGCAGAGGCGTCAGCCGTGGGCGGCGCGTTGCTGTGCGGTGTGGGTACCGACCAGCTTCCTGATGGCGTGCACGGCATCGACGACGTCGTCCGCGCGTACACCGAACAGCTGGAGGTGGTCGAGGACAGCGGCGCGTCCGCGGTGCTGATGGCGAGCCGCCAGCTGGCGGCGATCGCCTCAGGGCCGGGGGACTACGCGCACGTGTACGGGACGCTGCTGCGCCAGGTGAGCCGTCCCGTGGTGTTGCACTGGCTGGGGCCCATGTTCGATCCCGCGCTCACCGGTTACTGGGGCAGCACGGACCTCGACGCGGCGACCGACACTCTCCTGGAAATCGTCACCGAGCACGCGGACCGCGTCGACGGTGTGAAGCTCTCGTTGCTCGACGAGCAGCGCGAGGTCGCGTTCCGGCGCCGGCTGCCCGCGGGCGTGCGTTGCTACACCGGCGACGACTTTCACTATCCCGAGCTCATCGTCGGGGACACCGAGGGCTATAGCGACGCACTGCTCGGCGTGTTCGACCCGATCGCTCCGGTGGCGTCGACAGCGCTCGCCAAGCTGGACGCCGGTGATGTCGCCGGCTACGAGGCCGCGTTCGCGCCGACGGTTCCGCTCGCCCGCCAGGTCTTCCACGAGCCCACGTACTACTACAAGACCGGCGTGGTCTTCCTCGCCTGGCTCGCGGGGCACCAGCGGCACTTCACCATGGTCGCGGGCCTGCAGAGCGCACGGTCGCTGCCGCATCTGGCGGAGCTGTTCGTCCTGGCCGACCGGGCCGGGCTCTTCCCCGATCCCGAACTTGCCGGCGGACGGATGCGCACGTTGCTGCACCTGGCGGGGGTGGACGCGTGAACCGTACGGACCTCCAGAGGCTCAGCATCAACCGTGCCACGACGAAGCACCGGCCGTTGCGCGAGCTGGTGCCCGCATGCGCGGAGCGGGGCATCGGCGGGATCGGCCTGTGGCGCGAGGACATCGCGGAACTCGGCGCCGACACGGCCATGCAGGTGGTGAGGGACGCCGGGCTGGCGGTGACATCGCTGTGCCGCGGCGGCTTCTTCACCGCCTCGGATCCGGCGGAACGCCGGCGCCGGCGCGACGACAACATGCGCGCCGTCGACGAGGCGGTCGCCGTCGGGACGGACGTGCTCGTACTCGTGTCCGGCGGCCTGCCGGACGGCGACATAGACCTGGTCGGTGCGCGTGCCAGTGTGGCCGAGGCGATCGCCGACCTGGCGCCGTACGCAGCCGACCGGGGCGTACGGCTCGCCATCGAGCCGCTGCACCCTATGTACTGCTCCGACCGGTGCGTGGTCAGCACGCTCGACCAGGCGCTCGACATCGCGGAGGCACATCCGGCGGCAAGCGTCGGCGTCATCGTGGACGCGTACCACGTCTGGTGGGATCCGCGGCTCCCCGACGCGATCGCTCGGGCAGGGGAGCGGATCGCCGCGTTCCAGGTCTCCGACTGGGTGACACCGCTACCGGCGGGCGTGCTCACCGGCCGCGGCATGATGGGCGACGGCTGCATCCCCCTGCAAGCAATGCGGCAGGCCGTCGAGAACGCGGGTTACACCGGGCCGATCGAGGTCGAGATCTTCGACGAGGCGCTCTGGCGCCTGCCGAGCTCCGAAGTGCTCGACCTGGTCGTACAGCGCTACCTCGCGCACGTTGCCGCGGGACAGGAGATGACGGCATGAGCACAGCGGACGAGGTCAACACCGCCAACGATGCGGTCGCCAGGCTCGAGCGGCTGCCGTTCGGGCGCTTCCACTTCCGGCTCGCGTCGCTGCTCGGCGTCGGCACGTTCTTCGACGCGTTCGACTCGCTCATCATCGCCACGGTCCTGACCGTCGTGTTCACGACGTTCCACGTGGATTTCGCCAACGCCGGCATCCTGATCAGCGCCGCGTACGTCGGGCAGTTCATCGGCGCAATCGTCCTGGGCGCGGTCGCCGAGCGGCACGGGCGCAGGATCGCGTTCGTGATCTCACTCGGCACGTTCGGCCTGGTGAGCCTCGCCACCGCGGCGGCATGGAACTTCGAGAGCCTGCTCGTGCTGCGGTTGCTGCAGGGCATCGGGCTCGGCGCCGAAGTTCCGCTCGCAGGCGCGCTGTTCAACGAGTACGTACGCGGCCGCAGCCGCGGCAAGGTCGTCATGATCTACGAGAGCATCTTCAGCTGGGGCATCCTGCTCGCCCCGCTCGTAGGGCTGTTGTTCTTCCAGCTGTTCGGTGATCAGCTCGGCTGGCGTCTGCTGTTTCTCTTCGGTGCCCTGCCACTCGTCGTCGCGGTCATCGCGTACTTCAAGCTGCCCGAGTCACCGCGCTGGCTGGCGGAAAAGGGCAGGTTGCGCGAGGCCGGCGCGCTGATCGACCAGATGGAGAAGGAGGCGCGGTCGAAGGGCGCCGTGCTGCCGGAGCCGGAGGTGCGGGCGCCCGCCGACGTGCGGCCGACCCGTCTCCGCGAGCTGTTCAGCCCGTCGTACCGGCGGCGCACGGTGTTGTCGTGGATCACGTGGTTCTGCGGGTACTTCATCCTGTACGGGTTCTCCGCGTGGCTGCCGACCCTGTACGTGCAGATCGGCGGGCTGCCCACGAGCAGCGCGCTGTGGCTCACCGCGCTTGTCAGCGCGATCTACCTGATCGAGATCTACGTGTTCGCCCTGACCGTAGACCGCGTCGGCCGCAAGCCGTGGTTCGTCGCCGGGTTCACCCTGGCGCTGGTGGGCGGGATCTTCGGGCTCGTCGCCATCCTGCTGCACATCATCGCGTGGCCGGTGCTCTTCGTTGCCGGCCTGCTGATGGGCCTGGGGATCAGCCCTGTCACCGCTGGCGTCTACCTGTACACGCCCGAGCTGTACCCCACGCGGATGCGCGCCTGGGCAACAGCCACAAGCAGCAGCGTCAACCGCGGAGCAAGCGTAATCGCGCCCATTCTGGTCGGCTGGCTGCTCGGGGCTGATCTCGGCCTCACGAGCGTTTTCTGCATGTTCGGCATCGTCGCCGCGGCCGGCGCCATCGTGATGGCGTGGCTGGGGATCGAGACCAAGCAGCGCGTGTTGGAGGAGCTCTCGCCATGACCGGTATGCAGACCACGCTGGTCGGCAGCTACCCGTTCCCGTCCTGGCTACGGGCCGCGCCGTCGCTGGAGGCCCTCACTGACGCCATGGCCGTTGTGCTGCACCTGCAGGAACGCGCTGGCATCGACCTGGCCACAGACGGGGAGCTGTATCGCTTCGACGCCAACCACCTCGAGACGAACGGGATGATCGAGTACTTCGTCCAGTCCCTTTCTGGCGTGCGTACCGCGGTCACGAGGGCGGACGCGGCCCGATTCGCCGCCCAACCACACCTCGGCTTTCGCCGCCGCCCAGCCGGAGTGGTCGCCGGCGAGCTCGGCGAGGGTACGCTCGACCTGCCGAGTGCCGCTCGAAGCGCGCAAGAATTGACGGGGCTGCCGGTGAAGTTCACCGTGACCAGCCCGTACATGCTCGCCCGTACGCTCCTGGACGACCATTACGGCGACATCCAGGCGCTCACCATGGCGATCGCGGACGTGCTCGCCTTGCAGGTGCGCGACATCGCGGCCGAGGTGGTGCAGCTCGACGAGGCCAACCTCCCCGGTAACCCCGACGACGCGGCGTTCGCCGCCAAGGCCATCAACCGCATACTCGACGCGGTACCGGGCCGCCCCGCGGTGCACGTCTGTTTCGGCAACTACGGCGGCCAGCGCGTGCAGGCGGGCTCGCTGCAGGTCTTGCGACCGTTTTTCGCCGACCTGCGCGCCGACCACGTAGTGCTCGAGACCGTAAGGGTCGACCGGACGGATCTGGCATCGCTCGCCGATCTGGACAACGTACGGTTCGGCGTCGGTGTGATCGACGTCAAGGCGACCCAGATCGAGAGCCCCGACCTCGTCGCGACCCGCATCGAGCACGCGGCCGGCGACCTGGGGGGCGCCGACCGTATCGCCTACGTGCACCCCGACTGCGGGTTCTGGATACTGCCCAGGTCGGTGGCGGACGGCAAGATCGCCGCACTCGTCGCCGGCCGGGACCGCTACCTCGGCTAGCGCACTCGCGTCCGCTGTCGTCGTCAGGGCGGGTCGTGTAGGTGGTTGACTCTGGGTGTTTGTTTCGGGTCGATCCACGGTGGCGGGTTGATCCGGATCCGGCCGTTGTTGAGTTGGAGCTGCCAGTTGCCGGTGTCGGCGTGGTCGTGGTGGGTGCCGCAGAGCAGGACGGTGTTGCCGAGGTCGGTGGGACCTCCTAGCGCCCAGGGTTGGATGTGGTGGCCTTCGCAGCGGCTGGGTGGGGTGTCGCAGCCGGGCCAGGCGCAGCCCTTGTCTCTGAGTTCCAGTGCGCGTCTCAGTGCGGGGCCGATGACGCGCTGGGACCGGCCGACCGATAGTGGTTGCCGGTCGTGGTCGAGGACCGCCGGGATGAGGGTCGCGTCGCAGGCCAGGCGTAGCGCGTGCCGGGCGGTGATCGGGTCGCCGTAGGGCAGCCTGCCCAGCCCGGACCGCTGTTCGAGGTCCTTCAGGTCGATGGTGACGACGAGGGTGGGTTTCGCGCCGCCGTGGACCGGCATGTCGGGGTGCGCGCACTGGCGTTTGCAGGCCTCGACCAGCGCGTCGGCGTACCGGCGCGCCGCGCTCCTGGGGTCTTTGGCCCCGTCGGCCTGGGGTGTGGGTTTGGCGAGTGGGTCCAGCGCGGCGCGGATCCACCCCTCCGCTTCGGGGTCGAACGATCCGCGCAGCTCTGCCATGCCGTGCAGCCCCTTCGACAGCCGCAGCTGCCGCTTCTGGGTCTTCTCCTCCTCCGAGGCGAGGGTGCCGTCGGGGTCGAGGCACGCCGCGACCTTCATCGCGAGCGTGCCCAGCGCGGTGGGGTCGAACACCCGGGCCTGGTCGGCCAGGAACGCCTCGGCGTCGGCGCGGTCCTGCTCGGTGACGGCGCGGGGGAGTTTCTCCAGCCGGTCGGTGACCACCGCCACGTGCGCCGGCGACACCGCGCCGTCGGCCTGTGCGGCGGCGAGGTGCGGGTACAGCGGCGGCAACGGCTCCCCGCTGAGGCCGGTGCGCGGCTGCAACAGACCCGCGTGCCGCACCCGGCCGGCCGCCTCCCCATGCCGGACACGCAACACATCGCGCAAGTAGCTCGCGGTCGAACCGTACCCGCGCGCAGTATCCAAACCACGATCCGCGATCTCCACCGCGAGCCGCTGCTGCACGGCAGGAACCAACCGCGCCACCTCCTCCACCACCAGCAGCACCCCATCCACGGTCTCATCGGACAAGAACCCCAAACCGCCAGCCGCAGCGACCGCGGCGGCGTCCTCACGCATCCGCAGCACCCGCTCCCACACCGCCTCATCACTGGCCGGTGCGCCATGGGTGTCCTGGTCCCTATCCATAAATAGAACATACATTCGAGCACCGACAAGGCCACGCGCGAACCGCCCGATCCCAGGTCACGAAGGTGCAACATATCGACGACCCAGCTCGGGCGGTCAGAGCGACCGCTGTGGACTGGCGTTTCCTGGCCACGCCTTGTACACCGGTAGCCATGATCCGCCTTGCGCGAGCCGATGACCTGCCGGAGCTGCGCGAGCTGGAGCGTGCGGCAGGAGCCCTCGTTCCGCCAGCTCACCGTGTCGCTCCGTAACCAACCCTTGCGCGAGGGGCATGGCCGCTCTATGGTCGCGGGAAATCGATTTCGCACGCGTCCATCCGGGGCGGTCGAGGAGGTCCGAATCGTGGTTGACCCGTCTACCCCGTTGCGCAAGCTCGGACGCTCGGTGCTGACCCGCCGGCAGGTCCTGGCGAACGGTAGCCGACTCGCCGCGGCCACGGCGGTGGGCGCAGCCGCGTCTCGCGCCACACCCCTGGCCGCCGCTGCACCCGAAGCCGAGGGGCACGCCGAGTTCGGCGTAGAACGGTTCCACCGCACGACACGCGTGGTGGCGAGTGGCGAGTTCGCGAAAATCTACGACCCGAGCGTGGGCGAGTCCCAACCCTGGTACATCAACGATCACTGTGTGATCCGCGCAGAGGACGGCACGTGGCATCTGTTCGGCATCACCCACGCCGAGCCCGCGGACGCCCCGCACGAGGTGACGTTCGCGCACGCCACCGCGCCCGACCTGCACGGTCCGTGGACCAAGCGACGACCGGCACTGCGGGTCGACAAGGACTACGGCGAGACACACCTGTGGGCACCGCACGTGATCCGTTCCGATGGCACCTACTACATGTTCTATGCCGGCGGTGGAGACGACCACACCCGCACGCAGATCAACCTCGCCACCTCGACCGACCTGTTCCACTGGACCCGCCATGCAGGCGGCACCCTGTTCCGCGACGGTTTCGAAGCCCGCGACCCCATGGTGCTGCGCATCCGCGACAAGTGGGTCATGTACTACTGCGCAACCGACGATCCGGCCGGCGGCCACCACGTCGTCGCGTACCGCACCAGCAAGGACCTGGCGCACTGGAGCGAACGGCACATCGCCTACACCAGTCCCGATACCGGCACAGGCGGGGGCAACACCGAGTCACCGTTCATCGTGCAGCACGACGGAATGTACTACCTGTTCATCGGGCCCTGCGGATCGTACGCGGGCGGCCAGAACACCTATATCTGCACCGACATCTACGCGAGCAACGATCCATTCCACTTCGCTCACGATAACCGCGTCGGGCGCATCGCCTCGCACGCTGCCGAGGTGGTGCAGGACGAGAGCGGCGACTGGTACGTCACCCACGCCGGATGGGGCCAGGGCGGCGTACACCTCGCAACGCTCGACTGGAACGAGCCACGGCACGAGAGCGGCGTACGGGTACGCACCCATACGTACGAAGCAGAACTGCTCACCTCACCGGTCACCGAGCTGACCATGCTTCGCCGCACCGGTGACGAGAAGGGCCGCAACCTGCTCGGCACCGCCTTTCGCGGCACGACGCCGTACGTCGGCGTCGGCGGCTTCGGTGACACGGCACGGCCGGGCGAGGCTCGCGCCGTGCACGTCAATCGCGGGCGCGGGACCGTGTCGCTGCGTGGCGTACCGCTCGGCCACCAACCCATCACCGTGGACTGGGACCTGCGCTTTGCCGAGAAGTGGTTCGACATGACCGTGCACTGGCATGTGCAGGCGCAACCAGACGCGCCTGTGTACGAGGCGGCGTGGAACCTCGACACGACGCTGCGCCAGGTCGGCGACGACGCGAAGCTCGACCGCGGGACCGGCAACGTGTTCGGCTTTCCCCGGTGGACACTGGCGACCGACGACTCGGTCAGCCTCGTCGCTGCCTACAAGAAGGACTCCGCGTGGCAGGAGTACAGCCGGTGGTTCAACCCGTACGTCGGTGAGGTGGCCTGGCAGTCGATCCAGTCCGGCGTCGGGTACGCCTGGTCGCCTGGCACCTACGCGGGCGGCACCTGGCGGATGGGCGTCAGCACCAAGCCGCACGACACCGCGTACGCCGACCGGCTGCACGCGGCGCTCAATGCCTCATCGGGGCAGGGTTCGTGACCATGCGCCGTACCACCCGTTCGTGCAGCCTGCTCGCCGTCGCCTGCATCGCCGGCGCGTGTGCCGTCACGACGGCGGGCGCACCGGCCTCGACGTCGACGTGGTCGGTCGACCACCAGGCGACGTACCGCATCGCCCACGAGACCGGTGAGAGCTCGATCAACCACACCGGCAGCCGGTGGAACATCTACGGCACCGATCTCGGCCACATGTTCACCTACCACGGCCGTACGTACATGACGTTCGGCGACACGTTCGGGCCGCCCGCGGCCAATCCCTTCTTCTCCAAGCCGCACAGCGACTGGCGCAGCAACACGATGGCGTACAGCTCTGATCGGGACCCGAGCGACGGCCTGACGTTCGACGGCATGATCACCGACCGGCCAGGGCACGCGAAGGAGTTGCTTCCTTCGCTCAAGAATCCCGGCGTCGAGCAGACCGTGATCCCGACATACGGCGTCGCCGTCGGCGACCGGATGTTCCTGCACTACATGTCGGTCAAGCGGTTCGGCGAGCCCGGACGCTGGACGCTCAACTACTCGGGCCTCGCCTACTCCGACGACGGCGGGCACACCTGGGTCAAGGACACGCCCGTCAAGTGGCCAGGCGACAGCAACTTCGGGCAGGTCGCGTTCGTGAAGCGCGGGCCGTACGTCTACCTCTTCGGCATCCCCGGCGGGCGGTACGGCGGCGTGCAGCTCGCGCGTGTGCCGCGCACCCACATCCTCGACCCGGGCGCCTACCGGTACTGGGACGGTTCCGCCTGGATGCACGACAGTTCGGCGGCCACCACGGTCATCCCCGCACCCGTCGGCGAGCTCTCCGTGCGGTGGAACTCCCATTACCACACCTGGCTGATGATGTACCTGGACGACCCGGACGGCAAGGTCGTCGTGCGTACCGCGGACAAGCTGACCGGGTCCTGGAGCGACCCGCGCGTCGTGGTAACCGCGAAGGACTACCCGTCGCTGTACGCGCCGTACCTCACCCCGCGGTGGAACAACGGGCGCGACATCTACTTCACCATGTCGCAGTTCGGGCGGTACGACGTGTCGCTGATGCACACCGCCCTGCGCGGCTTCGGCCGCCACCCTTGAGTGATCATGAAGGTTCGTCGTAGTCATGGCTACGACGAACCTTCATGATCACTAGAACCTAGCGCGCAGTCGGGCGCGTTTCCTGCTGCAGGGTCACCAGCGCCGACAGCGAATCCGCGGCGTCGCGCAGCGTCGGCAACATGGTGACCAGCTCCGCGACGGTCCGCCGGTACGCGGGCGCCGCAGAGGACAACGCGGCGACGACGACGTCGCTGTCGAAGACGGGGACGCTGATAGCGCGGATGCCCTCCTCGTGCTCCTCGTCGGCCACCGCGTACCCGAGCGAGCGCACGCGCTCGATCTCCTGCCGGAACTTGCGCCGGTTGGTGATGCTCTTGGGCCCGAACCTGTCCAGCGGGATATCCTTGAGCAACCGTTCACGCGCCGAGTCCGGTGCGAACCCGATCAGGACCTTTCCCTGCGAGGTGACGTGGAGCGGACCGTGCCTTCCGGGCTCACCGACCACCTGCACCTGCTGCGGCCCGGACATTGACAGCATGTAGAGCTGGCGGTTCCCGTCGCGTACGGCGAGCAACGTCGCTTCCCGCGTGCTGAGTGAGACCCGCTCGAGGATCGGCCGGGCTAGTGCCGTCAGCCCGTGCGCGCGCATGATGCCCTGCGCGAGGGAGAAGACGCGCAGGCCGACCGTGTAGCGCTTCGTGCTCTCGTCGAAGCCGGCGTAGCCGTCACGGACCAGCGCGCCGAGCAACCGGTGTGCGGTGCTCAACGGGAGTCCAAGCCCGCGGGAGAGCTCGGTCGCCGCCGCACCGTGCGGGTATTCGCCGAGCTCGGTGAGCAGGGCGAGCGCCTTGCCCACCATGTCCCGAGATGATGTAGCCGGCACGGGTCTCCCGTCTTGTGATAGTAACTCCCGCATAACGGTAGTACTTGCGACGACCCGTGCCAAGAGCCTCTGTTGACAACCAGACGCCAGAAGAGAATAGTTCCCGCATAGCAAGAGTGACTCCTGTATGACGGCAGTTGCACCGATGGTGCCGTGGGGATGGTCCGGATGCCGAAGAAGACCCTGAAGCTGTTGTTGCTGCCCTTCCTGGCGCTCGCGCTCGCCCTCGCCGGGTGCACCTCCGGTGGTTCAGAGGACTCCGGAGGCACCGCAAGCTCTGGGCAGAGCACGCTGCAGACGGTACTCGATCGCGGCACGCTGCGCGTCGCGGTGCTCCCCGACTTCCCGCCGTCGAGCTCGCAGAAGGCGAACGGGAAGTTCGAGGGCTTCGAGCCCGACATCGCGAGAGAGCTCGCCAAGGCACTCGGCGTCAAGCTCAAGCTCGTGAGCTCCAACGGCGACAACCGGCTGCCGCTGATGAAGTCCCAGCGCGTCGACGTCAACATCTCCTCGTACACGGCGACCAACGAGCGGGCGAAGTCGGTCTCCTTCACGATCCCGTACGTCGCGCACGGAGCGAGCCTGCTGTTCCCCAAGAGCAGCCCGATCAAGAGCTACTCCGACCTCGCCGGCAAGAAGGTCTCGGTGGCACGCGGCAGCACCAACGACACCATCATGACCAACGACTTTCCGAAGACCGAGGTCGTGCGGTTCGACACCATCGCCGATGCGATCGCAGCGGTGAAGGCCGACAAGGTCGACGCCGCGGTCGAGGCGTACGTCACCGTGCAGAAGGCGGCGAAGAAGAACCCGGAGCTGGCCGCCATCGACGCGCCGCCGCTGAAGCCGCAACTGGTCTCGATGGGCATCCTGCCCGGCGATCCGGTGTGGTTGAACTACCTGAACAACTTCATCCGCAACCTGATCGCCTCGGGCGAGGATCAGAAGCTGTACCAGAAGTGGTTCCCCAACGAGCTGCCGAAGGTCGTCTACGGCCTGCCGCCCGCGCAGCAGAAGTAGCCAGGTTCCCCGGACCGAGCGGCCGCTATGACGTTCTACTTCGGCGACATCCTCTACCCCTACCTGGGGGCATTGTTGAGGGCGCTGGGCACGAGCGTCTTCATCACGGTACTGAGCTTCTTCATCGGGGCCGTTCTCGGTATCTTCATCTACTTCGGCAGGACGAGCAGGGTGGGCGCCCTTCGCGTCGTCACGGTGGGCTACATCGAGATCTTCCGGAACACGCCGCTGCTCGTGCAGCTCTACCTGATCTACTTCGGGCTCCCGGAGATCGGCCTGAACTTCAACCCGTTGTGGGCCACGCTGATCGGGATGACGCTCAACAACAGCGCCTACACCGCCGAGATCTTCCGCAGCGGTATCGATGCCGTACCCGACGGGCTGCGGGAGGCCGGCAGCGCCCTGGGCCTGCGATTCCATCAGATCTTCCTGCACGTCGTGTTGAAACCCGCCATCCGCAACGTCCTGCCCGCACTGACCAACCAGTTCATCGTGCTGTTCCTGTTCTCGTCGGTCGGTTCCGTCATCTCGCTGAACGAGCTGACCAACCTGATGGAACAGCTCACGTCCCAGACGAACCGGGTGCTGGAGGTGTTCACGATCGGAGGCGTCATGTACTACCTCGCGTCGACGATCATCGCGCGTGCCTCCGGCCTCGCCGAGCGGCTGCTGTTCCGGTGGTGAGCGATGGGTGACCTGGGCAACTACCTACCCGCGTTGATCCGCGGGGCGATCCTCACGATCATCCTCTGCGCGGTGTCCGGAAGCATCGGGACGATCATCGGGCTGGTGTTCGGTGTCGGCCGGTCGTCGCCGCTATTGCCCGTCCGCTTCATCAGCGCCATCTACCCGAACTTCATCCGCGGCATTCCCGTACTCGTCCTGCTCTTCTTCATCTACTTCGCGCTCCCCCTGCTCTTCCCAGCGCTGGCGCTCGACCGGTCGTACGTCGCGGTGGCCGGGCTCTCCATCTACACCGGTGCGTACATGGCCGAGATATTTCGCGGAAGCATCGAAGCCATCCCCGCCGGGCAGTCCGAGGCGGCCGAGGCACTCGGCATGAGCTACGTGCAGAAGATGCGCCACGTCATCCTGCCCCAGGCGATGAAGATCGCGGTGCCACCCGGGATCGGCTTCCTCATCTCCTTGGTGAAAGCATCGTCGCTGGTATCGATCATCGGTTACGTCGACCTGACCTACGCGGGAAAGATCGCATCGACGAGGAATCAGGAACCGCTCACGACGTTCATCATCGTGGCGGTGCTGTACTTCATCATCTCCTACCCGATCTCGCTGCTCGGTCGGTGGTACGAACGGAGGCTCGTGTGAGCAAGGAGCTGAGGAGCGAGCCGGAGGTAGGGGCCGCGAAACCAAAGCAGCGCGGTGACGACCCACGCGCGGCACCTGTCGAAGGCGAGCGAGGAAGCGAACGCGAGGCAAGCACATGAGCGAAGCACCCGACGACGCGATTCCCACGCCTCGTACGGACGTGCCGATGATCTCGGTGGAGGGCCTGCACAAGCGCTTCGGCTCGCTCGAGGTGCTGAGGGGTATCGACAGCGAAGTCACCGAGCGCGAGGTCGTCTGCGTGGTCGGCCCGTCCGGATCCGGTAAGAGCACCTTCCTGCGCTGCCTGAACCGCCTGGAGAAGTTCGACAAGGGTCACGTGACGATCTGCGGGCACGACCTGCACGGCACACGTACCGACCTCAACCTCGTACGCCAGGACGTCGGCATGGTGTTCCAGGCCTTCAACGTGTTCCCGCACAAGAAGGTCATCGACAACGTCATGCTCGCCCCTATGAAGGTCGCGAAGCTCGGCAAGCGGGAGGCTCGCGACCGCGCTGAAGCGCTGCTTTCCAAGGTCGGTCTCGTCGAGAAGTCCGACGTCTATCCCAGCAAGCTGTCCGGCGGTCAGCAGCAACGCGTCGCGATCGCGCGCGCCCTCGCGATGCAACCCAAGGTCATGCTGTTCGACGAACCCACCTCTGCGCTCGACCCCGAGACGATCGGAGAGGTGCTGAGCGTCATGAAGAACCTGGCCATGGAAGGGATGACCATGGTCGTGGTGACCCACGAGATGGGGTTCGCGCGTGAGGTGGCCGACCGGGTGCTCTTCATGGACGAGGGACTCATCGTCGAGGAGGGCGCGCCGAGCGACATCTTCGACAACCCGCGGGAGGAGCGCACCCGCGCGTTCCTGAGCAAGATCCTGTCGTAAGAACGTGTTTGGAAACCAACCTTGTGGAGCGGGGTTGGCCGGGATTGCCCGACACGTCGGTGCTGTCTGAGGTCCGGGCCACAAGGAGTCGATCTCGGCCTCACCTTTCTAAACACGTTCTGAAGAGCGGTCAGCTACCCGGCGCCTCGTAGAGCGGCAGGCGCGCGTCGACCGGCGTGTCCTGCCACGTCTCCCGTATCCACGCGAACGCCGGGTCGTCGCGGATCAGCCACGCCCGCTCGGCGGACGGACCCGCCATGACGTTGAGGTAGTACATGTGGTGGCCCGGCACCGCCATCGACGGCCCGTGCCAGCCGTCCGGCACGAGCACGACGTCGCCGCCCCCGACCTCGGCGAGCACGTCGCTGGTGCCCGCGTCGGACGGGTACACGCGCTGGTACCCGGCGCCGTCGGTGCCGTGCGCGGCGGCGATCTCGAAGTAGTACACCTCCTCGAGTCTCGTCTCCTCCCCCGGCTGTTCGGCGTCGTGCTTGTGCGGCGGGAACGACGACCAGTTCCCGGACGGCGTCAGCACCTCGACCGCGATGAGCTTGTCCGCGTCGAACACGTCGGCTGCCGCGAAGTTGTTGACCTGCCTGCTCATCTGGCCCGCGCCGCGCAGCTCGACCGGCACCTGCGACGCGGCGCCGTACCGCACGGGTAGCCGGCGCGCGCACCGAGCGCCGGCGAGCGCGAAGCGCCCACCGTCTCGGGTACTCACCCGCACCGCCGTATCGCGGGGCACATACGCGAAGTCGGTGACGCCCGCGAATACCCCCTCGCGCCCGGTCAGCTCGACATTCTCGCCGGCACAGCGCACGGTGCAGCTGCCGGACAGCGGCAGCACGATCCACTCGGACTCACCGGTGTCCCACTCGTGTTCCGTACCCGGCCCGAGCTCCAGGACCCGCAGGGACGAGTACTCCCAGCCGGCCGTCTCGGGGTCCACGTACACCTCGTACGGCCCGCGGGCAGCCGTGCCCGCGGGCAGGTGCAGGCCGTTGCTCACCACAGATCCCCTCACAGCAGCTCCACCGCAGCGTCCACCGCCGCGGCCACATCACCGTCCGCCGGGTACAGCAGCGCCCGGCCCGCCATCAGCCCGTACACGTTCGGCAGCGACAGTGCCTTGCGCCAGCGCTCGTACATGGCACCGGCATCGACGGCCGTGTCGCCGCCGAGCAGCACCGTGGGCAGGGTGGTCGTCTCCATCACCGGCCGCAGGTCGTCGACGTCGTCCGGCACGGGCACCTTCAACCAGGTGTACGCGGATGTGCCACCGACGCCCGACGCAATCGCCATCGAGCGGCTGATCGCCTCGGCGGAGAGATCGCCCCGCACCTTGCCGTCGACCCGGCGCACGATGAAGGGTTCCAACATCGCGGTGAGACCGTACGCGGCCAGTTCGTTCACCGCGGTCGCGGCCGCCTGCAGGGTGTTCAGCGAACCCGGGTCGTCGTAATCAATGCGCAGCAGCAGCTTGCCGCCGTCGAACCGCAACCGGTCGAGGTCGCGGGCGCGGTACGCGGTGAACCGGTCGTCGAGCTCGAACGCCGCGCCGGCGAGCCCGCCGCGGTTCATCGACCCGATCGCGACCTTGCCGTCGAGCACGCCGAGCAGCAGCAGGTCTTCGAGGACGTCCGGGGTGCCGAGCACGCCGTCCACCCCCGGCCGGGCCAGGGCAATGCACAGCCGCTCCAGCAGGTCGGCTCGGTTGGCCATCGCCCTGGCGTCGCGCTCGACGCCCAGCGCGCCGCGCGCGGGATGGTCGGCGGCGACGATCATCAGCCGCCCGGACTCGTCGAGCAGCGGCCGGCGGGTCCTGGCCGCGGCTGCCTCGGCGACCGCGCCGGGCCGCGT
>JBOHBN010000372.1:0-1965 GCA_050698355.1 Streptosporangiales bacterium
CAACGGTGTTGCGGGCGGTCTTCTTGGCCGGGTTCGGCACCAGCCGGTCCAGGTCGTCTGGTTGGTCGGCGTAGGAGTCGAGCCCGTCGAGGGCGAAATGGGTGCGTGCGTACTTGAAGTAGTTCTCCTGCCGCCACCGGCCGGCCATCCGCCAGCAGACCGCGCACGCGGCCAGGCGCGTGTTGGAGGTGATGATCGGGATCTGGGTCCCGTCGGCGGCCTGCCGGGTGACCTGCCGCAACCGCAGCGTGCCGCCACCATCGACGGGCAGGTCCACGACGTGATCGGCGAGCCGGTAACGCCGCCGGAGACCCTCGGGATCGGTCCAGGTGATCGTGCGAAACGCCGAGCTGGGTAGCTGCTCATACGGGGCCTTGCGGTAGGTCAGCACGTGCAGCCCAGCATCGGTCAGCGCCTGGAAGCAGGCCGGTGACCAGCCGCCGCGGTCGAAGATCACCGTCGCGCGACGGCGGGCGCCGACCACGGCGCGCAGGTTCGGGATCGACCGGATCAGCTCGGCGGCCAGTGAGGCTGCGGGCGTCCCGGTGATCACCAGGACCGGGTCCGCGTCGGCATCAGCGACCCACGTCTCACAGGTGGCGTGGGTGGCCAGGTGTAGCCGGCCCACATGGGTCTTGGGCAGGTCCCGGGTGCCCGTGTATACCCGGGTGTGCCCATCAATGTGCAAGAACCCGAGTGCTTCTGGCCGGGCGACCGCGTGCGCCGCCGCGAGGGCGGCCTGCACCTCGGCGCCACGGCGGTGGCCGGCGAGCTCGGCCAGCTTCCGGCGGATGGTCTTGACCTCCGGGGCCCGGTCCAGGCCGAGCAGGCGGCCCAGGTCGGCCGGGTTGATGCGGGTGGCGCCCTCCGCGCGAGGATCGCGCAGCAGCGCCAGGAACAACATCATCAGCACGATCGAGCGTAGCCCGTAGAACCCGTGACGCAGTCGCCCGTACACCGATTCAAACGCGGCGAGCAGACCAGTCGGTACCAGCGCGGGCAGCGCCAGCAGCAGCCCGGCCAGGGGCAAGTGCGCACCCTGCGTAAAGACGACGGGTGCCTCATCCAGCAGCCCGGCTCGCGCCAGCTCCCGCTCACCGGTGCGCGGCGTCGGCGCCGGCAGCACCGGCAAGACCACGCCCTCATCCTCTTCCTGGTCGTCGTTGTCCTCGCCGCCGTCCTCATCTTCCTCGAGCAGCTCGTCGACGTCACCGGCGACTCGGTCCTCGGCCACGTCGGAGCCGGCATCATCGTGTCCGCTGGTGTCTTCGACCCGACCCAGGGCGACCCGGACGGTCGCGGTCGACACCCCGGTCTTGCTGGCGATCGTGGCCAGGGTCATCCCCTGCTCGTCCAGGTCGCGGATCCGGGCGGCCAGGCCGGTCGTGAGCTTGCTGGGCCCCTTCGGGCCCGGCCTGACCGGGAGCAGACCCGCGACACCGTCGGCGGTAAACGCGGCCTGCCACCGCCAGATCGTCACCGCCCTCACCCCGAACGCGGCGGCTACCGCCGCCTGGGAGGCGATCTTCGTGGTCACCAGCTGCACCGCCGCCAGCCGGCGGGCGACCTCGTCGCCCGCGGTGAACGCGAATGATGCCTGCCCGGCGACGAACACCACGCAACCCTCCGCGTCCTGCACCAGTCCCGCGAGCGGGCCGATCGGTATCGCGTCGGCCGGCAGCAGCGGCAGCACGGGCTGACTCACTCGATTCACTCTGCCACCTCCGTATCCTGAAATATTCATTACAGTGATTATCTCAGAAGGACGCCTTCAATAGTGAACCAACACGCTGCGAAAACGCCAGCGTGACAAGGAAATCAGAAGGATCACTCCCGACCTATGTCAGGACATCAGGGGTTCTGAGTCAGGACTGTGGTGATGAATTCGGCGGCGGCGCCAGCAACCCCTCGCGGAGGAGCCTGTTCAACCCCGCACTGCCTTGGGACTAATCCGAACCACATAGC
>JBOHBN010000373.1:0-1006 GCA_050698355.1 Streptosporangiales bacterium
TTGAACATTCTTACCTGGCCCGGCATTATGGGAAGCCCCGCCTAAAAGATGCCGTCAATATAGCCATCGATGAGTTTTCCGTTCAAAAAGGGCACAAATATATGACCGTGGTCTATGACCTGGACAGCTCCCGTGTCCTGTTCGTGGGCGAAGGCAAAGGTGCCGGGGCGCTCGCACCGTTTTGGAAAAGCCTGCGCTGTTCCGGTGCAAAGGTAAAGGCCGTGGCCACCGATATGAGCCCGGCCTTCATCGGGGCCGTGCGGGAGAACCTGCCCAATGCCAAACTGGTATTCGACCGTTTCCATATTACCAAAATGGTCAATGACAGACTCTCCGAGCTGCGCAGGGCACTTTACAGGGACGAGGCAAAGCTCAACAAACGTCCAGTGATCAAAGGAGTGCGGTGGCTCTTGTTGAAAGGCCAGAGCAAACTCGATGAATCAAAAGATGAACATTTAAGGCTGGAGCAAGCCTTGGAGGCCAACAGACCATTGGCCGCGGCCTACTACCTCAAGGAAGAGCTGCAACTGCTGTGGAAACAGGATTCCGTCGAAGCGGCCAGGGCCTTCCTTGGAAAATGGGCAGCCAGGGCATATGCCGCAAGGGTGCCCATCCTGAGCAAAATGGCAAACAGCCTGCTCGCCCACAGAACGGGCATTTTCGCTTGGTACAGCTATCCAATATCAACCGGCCCTCTTGAAGGCCTCAACAATAAAATAAAGGTGCTCAAAAGAAAAGCCTACGGCTACAGGGACAAAGAGTTTTTTAAACTTAAAATCCTTTCAATGCATCAGATGAAGTACGAATTATGCGGATGAACCCCAATCAATCCCAATCAATCAAAAAAGACCCCAAAGGTTTCAAAAACCTTTGGGGTCTAAACTCAAAATAACTTCTCGTGAATTTTTTTCCGCCGGTATTTTCTGATCCATTTCCCTTCTTTTTTCGTCACCAAGAAGTCTGTTTTTTGCTTTTTGGCCAATCCAATCTGCACGAAACGTATAGG
>JBOHBN010000374.1:0-1473 GCA_050698355.1 Streptosporangiales bacterium
GTGAACATACAGCACCAGCGCCTTGCGCGGGGGTGTACGCCGTGTCGCCAAGTTCACAACTCTCCGGTCCACGAACGACCGCGTGTCGGCGGCGGCGAGAGCCCTGACCAGGGCTGCGGTATGAGTAACTACTCAGCTGGTTCTGGCTGTGTGATCGGCGTGGCTGCTTGATCTTCGGATTGTGATCGCCAGGGGAGGGGGTGTCGATGACCGTGGCCTTCCCCCTTTGGCGGTCCAGATGGCGAGTGGTGCTGGTGATGCGCGCGGGTTGCGCGCTGAGCTGGGTGAGGTGCGCGCGCAGCTGGCCGAGCGGGACCGGGTTATCGCGTTGCAGCGCGATGAGATCGCCGCGGTTCGTGCGAGCGAGGCGGCGCTGCGGGACAAGAACCAGGAGTTGACTGCGCAGGTGACCGCGCTGGTGGAGCGAGTCACCGAGTTGGAGCGCCGGCTTGGGCAGAGTTCGCAGAACAGTCACAGGCCGCCGTCGAGTGACGGGTATGCCAAGCCGAAACCCAGGTCGCGGCGAGAGCGCACCGATCGAGACCCTGGTGGGCAGCCCGGGCATGAGGGCACCACGCTGGCGCAGGTGCACACCCCAGACGAGCGAGTGGCTCACACTCCGGTGGCGTGCCCGGAGTGTGGCGGGTCGCTGACCGAGGCGCCGGTGGTGTCTGCCGAGGCGCGGCAAGTGTTCGACCTACCACAGATCGCGCTTCGGGTGACCGAGCATGTGCTTGAGCACCGCCGCTGTGCCTGTGGGTGCACGACCATGGCGGCCGCCCCGGCTGGGGTGGCCGCGCCTGCCCAGTACGGGCCTGGAGTACGGGGGCTGGGCACCTACCTGCTCGCCGGTCAGCACTTGCCGCTGGCCCGCACCGCTGAACTGCTCGGCGAGGTGCTGCACGCACCGGTCAGTCAGGGGTCGCTAGCGTCCTGGTATGCGGCCGCCGCAGCCGGCTTGGATCCGTTCTGCGACGCGGTACGCGAGCAGCTGGTCGCCGCGGCGGTGGTCGCCGCGGACGAGACCGGAATCCGCGTCGACGGCGACCTGGCATGGCTGCATGTCGCCCGCACCGAGGAGCTCACCTGCTACACCGTTTCGGGCAAACGCGGCGCCGAAGCGATGCACGCCGCCGGGGTGCTACCCAACCTGTCACCGGACACCGTGCTGGTCACCGACTTCTGGGCCCCGTACTGGAACTTCGACGTTACCCACGCGGTCTGTGGCGCGCACCTCGGCCGGGAGCTGGCCGCCGCGGCCGAGGTCGACGGCCAGGCCGACTGGGCTGAGGGGATGGACCGGCTGCTGGCCGAGATCAACCGAACCTGCCAGCGTGCCCGCGACGCCGGCTACACAGCCCTGGCCGAGCCCCTGCTGGCCACCTACCAAGCCCGCTACGACCAGCTCATCGACGCTGGCTGGGCCGTCAACCCCGACCACCGTCCCGGCCGCGGCAACAGCCGCCGCCCCAA
>JBOHBN010000375.1:0-4901 GCA_050698355.1 Streptosporangiales bacterium
ACGTGGTCGTCGGCGATGCGCGGGCCGCGGCTGTAGTCGCCGTACTCGGCGGTGTCGGAGACCGAGTACCGCATCCGCGCGATGCCGCCCTCGTACATCAGGTCCACGATCAGCTTGATCTCGTGCAACACCTCGAAGTACGCGATCTCCGGCTGGTACCCGGCCTCGGTCAGCGTCTCGAACGCCGTCTGCGACAGGTGCGAGATGCCGCCGCAGAGCACGGTCTGCTCGCCGAACAGGTCGGTCTCCGTCTCCTCGGTGAACGTCGTCTTGATCGCGCCCGCGCGGGTGCCGCCGATCGCCTTCGCGTACGCCTTGGTCACATCCCACGCCCGACCGGTCGCGTCCTGCTCGACCGCGACGAGCACAGGCACGCCCTTGCCCTCCGCGTACTCCCGGCGCACCAGGTGGCCGGGGCCCTTCGGGGCGACCATGCAGACGTCGATGCCCGCCGGCGGCTTGATGAAGTCGTAGCGGATGTTGAAGCCGTGGCTGAAGAACAGCGCGTCACCGTCGACGAGGTTCGGCTCGATCGCCTCCGCGAACAGGTGGCGCTGCACCGTGTCCGGCGCGAGCACCATGATCAGGTCGGCTTCCTCGCACGCCTCGTACGGCGTCGTCACCCGCAGCCCCTCGGACTCGGCGTTGGCCCGGCTCTTCGAGCCCTCCGGGAGGCCGACGCGTACGTCGACGCCGGAGTCACGCAACGAGAGCGCGTGTGCGTGGCCCTGGCTCCCGTAACCGAGCACGGCGACGTTCTTCTGCTGGATGACAGAGAGATCGGCGTCGTCGTCGTAGTAGATGTCCGCCACAGCGGGTGCCTTCCTTTCGGGGTGTTGAGTGAACTGGTTGTCGACCGTCAAGAGGCCTTCTCGACGGCACGTAGCGCGCGGTCGGTGATGGAACGCTCACCGCGGCCGAGCGCGATCGCACCGGACTGGACGAGCTCGCTGATGCCGAACGGCTCCAGCACGCGCAGCATCGCGTCCAGCTTGTCCGGCGAGCCGGTCGCCTCGATCGTCACCGCTTCGGGGGACACGTCGACCGTACGGGCGCGGAACAGCTGGACGGTCTCGAGTACCTGCCCGCGGGTGGCCGCGTCGACGGTCACCTTGACGAGCAGCAGCTCGCGCTGCACGCTCGCGCCGGGCTCGAGTTCGACGACCTTGATCACGTTGATCAGCTTGTTCAGCTGCTTGGTGACCTGCTCGAGCGGCTGCTCGGCGACGTCGACGACGAGGGTGATGCGCGACACCCGCGGGTGCTCGGTCGGGCCGACGGCGAGCGAGTCGATGTTGAAGCCCCGGCGCGAGAACAGGCTCGAGATGCGAGCCAGCACCCCGGGCTTGTCCTCGACGAGGACGGACAGCGTGTGCGTACTCCCTGAGCTCATAGCTCGTCGCTCTCCCAGTCCGGGGCCATGTCCTTGGCCACCTTGATCGCGTCGTTGCTCGTGCCGGCGGCCACCATCGGCCAGACCATCGCGTCCTTGTGCACCACGAAGTCCACCACCACCGGCGAATCGGTCACGCTCATGGCCTTCTCGATCGTGCTGTCGACCTGGTCCGCTGTCTCGCACCGCAGCCCCACGCAGCCCATCGACTCCGCGAGCTTGACGAAGTCCGGTACGCGGTTTGAATGCAGGTCGGTGTTGGAGTACCGCGCGTCGTAGAAGAGCGTCTGCCACTGCCGCACCATGCCGAGGCTCGAGTTGTTGATGATCGCGATCTTCACCGGGATGCCCTCGAGCGCGCAGGTGACCAGCTCCTGGTTGGTCATCTGGAAGCACCCGTCACCGTCGATGGCCCAGACGGTGCTGTCCGGGCGGCCTACCTGGGCGCCCATCGCGGCGGGCACCCCGTAGCCCATGGTGCCGAGCCCCCCGGAGTTCAGCCAGGTGCCGGGGTTCTCGTAGTCGACGAAGTGCGCCGCCCACATCTGGTGCTGGCCGACGCCGGCCACATAGATCGCTTCGGGCCCGGCATGTGCCCCGATGCGCTCGATGACGTACTGCGGGGCGAGCGAGCCGTCCTCCGGCGTGTCGTAGCCGACCGGGTAGAGCCGCCGCCACCCGTCGAGCTGCCGCCACCACGCGGACAGGTCGGCGCGGTTTCCGCCGTCGCGCTCCGCTCGTACCCCCGCGACCAACGCCCGCAGCGTCTCCTTGCAGTCGCCCACGATCGGCACGTCGGCCGTACGGTTCTTCGAGATCTCCGCCGGGTCGATGTCGACGTGCACCACGCTCGCCTCGGGCGCGAACGACGACAGCTGACCGGTGACCCGGTCGTCGAACCTGGTGCCGAGGGCGATGAGGAGATCCGAACGCTGCAGCGCCCCCACCGCCGCCACGGTGCCGTGCATGCCGGGCATGCCCAGGTGCTGGCTGTGCGAGTCCGGGAACGCCCCGCGGGCCATCAGGGTGGTCGTCACCGGGATACCGGTGAGATCGGCGAGCTCGCGAAGCTCGGCAGTCGCGCCGGACTTCAGCACGCCGCCGCCCACGTACAGCACCGGACGGCTCGCCTCGCTGATCAGCCGCGCCGCCTCCCGCACGCGCTTGGCGTTCGGCTTGGGCACCGGCCGGTACCCGGGCAGGTCCATCTGCGCGGGCCAGCTGAACGAGCCGGTCGCCTGCATGGCGTCCTTGGCGACGTCGACGAGCACCGGACCGGGGCGGCCTGTGCCGGCGATGTGGAACGCCTCCGCGACCACCCGCGGGATGTCCTCGGCCCTGGTGACCAGGTAGCTGTGCTTGGTGATCGGCATGGTGATGCCGCGGATGTCGGCCTCCTGGAAGCCGTCGGTGCCGATCAGCCCGGTGGCGACCTGCCCCGTGATCGCGACCATGGGCACCGAGTCCATGTTCGCGTCCGCGAGGGCGGTCACCAGGTTCGTCGCCCCGGGCCCGCTCGTGGCCATGCAGACGCCGACCCTGCCGGTCGCCTGCGCGTACCCCTCCGCCGCGTGCCCGGCACCCTGCTCGTGCCGGACGAGCACGTGCCGGACGGCGGCTGAGTCGAGCAGCGGGTCGTACGCGGGGAGGATGGCACCGCCCGGAATGCCGAATACAACGTCGACCCCGGCGTGCTCCAGCGACCTGATGAGTGCCTGTGCCCCCGTCATCTGCTCCTCGCTGTGCTCGCCGTTCCCTCGCTGGCGCTCGGTCATGCCTGGTCGCCTCTCCCGTCACTCATATCGCTGTCTCCCGTCCCCAACAATGAAAAAACCCCTCTGGCCGAGGCCGGGAGGGGTTGCGCGCAAGCGGAGAACTCGGTCAGCCTGCGCGCTGCCCGAGTACGAGAATCGAAAACCGCTCACTGGTCACGACTGGTACGTTCCCCGACCCGACCACCGGATGTCAAGCTGTTGGGACGGCTCGCCCAACATGTGAGACGCGGCGACGGTCAACGGCTGCGCACGTCGAGCGGGTCGTCGTCGTACGGCGTCTCAGGCTGTACCGGGACGTGCACTCCGCTGTCGGTCTCGACCGTGAGCGTGTAGTCGCTGCGCCGTGGCACCGCCAGGCTCGCGTAGCCGGTCGGGCCGGTGGTGGCCTGCTGCGAGCCGGGCCCGGCGTGCAGGGTCACCATCCGGCCAGGGTGGCCCGGGGAGACCACGCCGATGCGGTCCCCGGCCCGCCACGCCACGGGAGCGCCGGGGTCCGCGACCGGCCTGCCCCGGACGTAGTGGTTGACCGCGAGCCCGCCTCCGAGGTCACGGCTCGACCACCGCACCTGCAGTACCGCCGCCCCGCCCGGGAGCCGGTACACCGCGGCGATCCACACCGTGCGTCGCGACACCTTGCGGGCCCACCGCCACAGCACGTCGAGGTCGGAGTACGGCACGCGGTACGTCGCCGCGATCTCCGCCACCGCGCCGTGCCACGTCGTGACGTTGACCGGCGAGCCGTACGAGGTCTGCGGTCGCGGCGGATCCGTACCCGGGTAGAAGGGATGCCGGTCGATGCCCGCGACGGGGCCGTCGTACTGCGGCCCGGTGTGGCCCGAGACGGCCACCCGCATCATCTGTACCGACGGCGCCGGCGCGGTCCCTGCGTACACCCCGTGATGCATCCGGTGCGGCTCGTACGAGCGATCGACGCGCCCGGCCCGTACCCGCGGCCGGGTGGAGACGCCCACGACGGTGGACCGCGCGGTCGCGAGCACGACGAGGGGGCTGCCGGGTGCCTGCGGGTCTGCCCACGCCACGATGCGCGACGACCCGGACAGGTCGGAAGCGTCGGGCAGCGACGCGGACAGGTCGTCCACGGGACTGCCGCGCGGCCCCTCCAGCGCGAGCAGCGAGACGGCACTCTCCGGATACGTGCGCAGCACGAGGGCGACACGCCGGCGGCGCAGGTCGCTCGCGTACAGCACCCGGGCGTCGCCTGCGGCGCGGCGCTCGACCGCGTCCAGGAAGGCCCGGTCGTCGGCCAACGAGCCGCGCGTCGGCCAGCTCAGCACGCTGCCGCCGGCCTGCGCCTCGGTGGGACGCCAGTAGGTCGTGACCACCGCGTATCCGCCGGCGAGCAGTGCGAGGACGACTACGGCGGCGACGCTGGTGACCAGCCGCCGCTTGCGTCGGGCGGCCAGCAGCGGTGCGACCTGCTCGTAAGGCGCGGGCTCCAGCGGCACGTCCGCGGCGGCACGGTCGGCGAGCAGCTGCCCGAGATCGTCGAGCCTGGCGTCGGCACCGCGGCCCGGCAGGACAGAGGCCAGCGTGGCCAACCCGGCTGCGTACGCGTCGGCAACCTGGTCACGGTCACGCCGCAGCAGGCTGGCGACAGCCACCGCGTCGATCCCCTCGTACGCACGCAACACCAGCGCCGTGCGTGCGAGCGCCGGCATCGCCGCGAGCGCTTCCCACACCGCGTCCGGCAGGTTGTGGTTGTGGGGGGGGGG
>JBOHBN010000376.1:0-34893 GCA_050698355.1 Streptosporangiales bacterium
GCACCGTGCTGCACACCGGCGACTTCAAGATGGACCAGCTGCCGCTCGACGGCAGGCTCACCGACCTCGGCGGCTTCGCGCGGCTCGGCGCCGAGGGCGTCGACCTGCTCCTCTCCGACTCGACGAATGCCGAGATTCCCGGCGTCGTCACGAGCGAGAAGGAGATCGCGCCGGTACTGCGTCAGGTCTTCGACGCGGCGGGCAAGCGCATCATCGTCGCCTGCTTCGCCAGCCACGTACATCGCGTGCAGCAGGTGCTCGACGCGGCGGCCGAGCACGGCCGAAAGGTCGCCCTGGTGGGCCGGTCGATGGTGCGCAACATGGGCGTCGCCCGCGACCTCGGCTACCTCAAGGTGCCCGCCGACGTGCTTGTCGACGCGCGCAGCGACGTCGACAAGCTCCCGCCCGACCAGGTCGTGCTGCTCTGTACCGGCTCCCAGGGCGAGCCGATGTCCGCGCTCTCCCGCATGGCGAACAGGGATCACGCGATCCAGATCGAGCCCGACGACACCGTGGTGCTGGCGAGCTCGCTGATCCCGGGCAACGAGAACGACGTGTACCGGGTCGTGAACGGGCTGACCCGATGGGGCGCTCGCGTCGTGCACAAGGGCAACGCGCGCGTACACGTCTCCGGCCACGCTCCGGCCGGGGAGCTGCTGTACGTGCTCAACGTCGTCCGCCCCAGCCATTTCATGCCGGTGCACGGGGAGTGGCGGCACCTGCGCGCGCACAGCACGCTGGCCGAGGCGACGGGGGTGCCGAGCGAGAACATCGTGATCGCCGAGGACGGCGTGGTCGTCGACCTGGTCGACGGCCAGCTCAGCGTCGCCGGTGCGGTGCCCGTCGGGTACGTCTACGTCGACGGCGCCTCGGTCGGCGACCTCACCGAGTCGTCGCTAAAGGACCGCCGGATCCTCGGCGACGAGGGGTTCGTGTCCATCGTCGTGGTCGTCGAGGCGGCGAGCGGCAAGGTCGTGGGCGGCCCGTACGTGCAGGCACGCGGTTCCGGGATCGAGGACGAGGCGTTCGACGAGGTCGTCCCGCGGATCGAGGACACCCTGCGTTCGGCCGCGGAGAACGGTGTCTCCGACTCCCACCAACTCACCCAGCAGGTGCGCCGTACGGTGGGCCGCTGGGTGCACGACACGTACCGCAGGCGCCCGATGATCATGCCGGTCATCGTCGAGGTCTGAGCGCGGCCGAAGGCCGGCTCAGTCGATACGGACGGTGCCGTTCGGCGTGGCGAAGTGCGCGGCCACGAGGCCGGGCTCGTCGGCGTACACCCAGGTGACGTCGACGGGGCCGGGACGCTCACCCTCGGCGGCGCCGAGCCACGCCTGTACGGACCTGTTGTCCCCGGCGAGCTCCAGCCGGTCCACCCAGACGTCGTCGCGGCCGCCGGGGAACGGCTTGCCCCCGTTGACCGACAGCCACTGCACGAAGAACGGCAGCGGTGGGTTGACGATGCCGTCGAGCACGCCGATGTGGCGCCAGCGCAGCGGAACGCCGTCGGGACGGGTACGCCGGCCGTCGGCCGGGCTCTGCCCGAGCCGTTCGGCGACGTGGTCGATGTCGTCGACGGCGAGCACCCAGGAGAGCCACCCCCCACCGGAGCACGCGCGCCGCCGCACCGCCTGCCCGAAGGCGGCGTGGTCCGCGGCCGGGTGGTCCAGCGGCGTGACCACGTCGATGTAGGTGCCGCCCGCGAGCGGCAGCACCAGGTTGCGGGTGCCGAACCGGGGATGTACACCGCCGTCCACGAAGGTGACGCCCAGGCGCGCTCCGAGGTACTGCGCGGTGGCCACGAATCCTTCGTGATCGACCGCGTACGAGAGGTGATCGAGGCGCACCACGGCATCTTCCCCGATGCACTAGCGCGTACTTCACGGGGGCCTTGCTACGGCGATGAGGCGGGACGACCAAGTGACGGTCTGCGCTGGGCGTCAGGACACGGTGAAGCCGGCGAGTCCCTCGGGCTGCTCGTCCACCGCCTCGACCTCGGTGACGTGGGCGCCGCGCGGGCCGTGCCGACACCAGTCCACCATGGTCTGCACGCCATCGGGCTCGCCCTCGAAGCAGGCCTCGACTGCGCCGTCCGGCCGGTTACGCACCCAGCCGGTTACGCCCCGGCCGGCAGCCTCCCGCCGGCAGCTGTCCCGGAAGAACACGCCTTGCACGCGTCCGGACACCACGACACGAGTACGTTGCACGCGTCCATTTCTACCAATGCGGTCGAAGGTAGCTGGACTAGTACAGCCTTCAGACCTGCAAAGACAGCTACGTTCGAGTGCACTTGGTAGCGATCAACACCGTACCCAACCCGGCGCGGCCCCCACCGTGACGTACCGGGCAGACTGGTCCCATGCGCTCTTTCGAGGTGGAAGGCCTGGGCACCGTCAGCAAGATCGGGCTGGGCACCTGGCAGTTCGGCTCCCGCGAATGGGGATACGGCGAGCAGTACGCGAACGGGGAGGCCAGCGCGATCGTCCGCCGTGCGCTCGACCTGGGCGTGACGCTGTTCGACACCGCCGAGATCTACGGCTTCGGCAAGAGCGAGCGGATCCTCGGCAAGGCCCTCGGGTCGGAGCGGACGTCTGTCACGGTCGCCACGAAGGTCTTCCCCGTCGCGCCGGCCCCGGGACTCGTCCGCCGTGCCGCGCGGGCGAGCGCGAAGCGGCTGGGCATGAGCCGCATCCCGCTGTACCAGGTGCACTGGCCGAACCCGGTGGTCCCCGAGTCGGTGGTCATGCAGGGGCCCAAGCAGATGCTCGACCAGGGCTTGGTGAACGCCGTCGGCGTCTCCAACTACTCGCTGCGGCGCTGGATGACGGCCGAGCGCGCGCTCGGCCGCCCAGTGTCGTCGAACCAGGTGCACTTCTCGCTCGCCCAGCTGCGCCCGCTGTGGGAGCTCGTGCCGTGGGCGGAGGACAACCGCCGGGCGATCATCGCGTACAGTCCGCTCGACCAGGGCCTGCTCGGCGGCCGGTACGACGAGAACAACCGGCCGAGCGACCTGCGTGCGACCAACCCGCTGTTCCTGCCGGAGAACCTGCGCCGCGCCGAGCCGCTCCTGCGCACGTTGCGCGAGGTCGGCTCCTCGCACGGTGCGACGGCGGCGCAGACCGCCCTCGCCTGGCTGCTCCACCACCCGCCGGTGGTGGCCATCCCCGGAGCGCGCACGGTCGAGCAGCTGGAGTCCAACGTGGCCGCCGCCGACATCTCGCTGACCGAGGACGAGTACGAGGCGATCACCGCGGCGGCCAGGGCGTTCAAGCCCCAGACCGGGCCGTCCGCGTACGGGCGGATGGTCCGCGGCCGGGTCGGCCTCTAAGAGCGCCCGGCAGTAGGGGTGCCGGTTAAGCGAGCGGGTCATCCGCGCCGCGCTCGCAAGGCGGAGGAGGAGAGCGATGCGGCCCATCGGGCGACGAGGACAACGTAGCGAGCGTGGATGCGGGGCCCGCGAGTCAGGCAACTTCCCTATTGCCGGGTGCTCTGAGTGACGCGTCTTGCCCTGCTGGGTGGCGGGGGTTTCCGGGTACCGCTGGTGTACCGGGCGCTGCTCGGCGTCGCACCCGACATCGGCATCGACGAGGTCGCGCTGTACGACATCGACGCCGCGCGGCTCGGCGTGATCGAGCACGTGCTGGCCCAGCTCACCGACGGCCGTCCCGGGGCGCCGCGCGTGCGCGTCACCACGGACCTCGACGACGCCCTCTCCGGCGCGCGGTTCGTGTTCGCCGCCATCCGGGTGGGTGGGCTCACCGGGCGCACGTTCGACGAGCGCGTGCCGCTCGCGGAAGGCGCGATCGGGCAGGAGACCACCGGCCCGGGCGGGATCTGTTACGGGCTGCGCACGGTCCCCGTCATGGCCGGTATCGCCGAGCGCATCGCCGTGGTCTGCCCGGACGCCTGGGTGGTGAACTTCACCAACCCGGCCGGCATGGTGACCGAGGCGATGAGCCGCACGCTGGGCGACCGGGTCATCGGTGTGTGCGACTCGCCGGCCGGGCTGGTGCGCCGTGTCGTGCACGCGCTCGGCGTCGACCCGGCCCGCGCGTCGGCGGAGTACTTCGGCCTGAACCACCTCGGCTGGCTGCACGCGCTGCGGGTCGACGGCCGCGACCGGCTGCCGGACCTGCTGGCCGACGAGGAGCGCCTGGAGTCGTTCGAGGAGGGCCGGCTGTTCGGCGCGCGGTGGCTGCGCGCGCTCGGCATGGTCCCGAACGAGTACCTGGTGTACTTCTACCGCGCCGACGAGAGCGTACGGGCGCTGCATGCCGCGACGCGTACCCGCGGGGAGCAGCTGCGCGACCAGCAGGAGCGCTTCTACGCCGACGCGGCGGCCGCTCCTGGCGAGGCGCTCGCGCTGTGGGAGGCGACGCGGCGTGAGCGGGAGGAGACGTACTTCGCCGAGCACCGGCCGGAGGGCGAGGACCGCGACGAGGCCGACCTCTCCGCCGGGGGATACGAGGGCGTCGCGGTGCGGTTGCTCACGGCGCTCACCGCGGACCGGCCGGCCGAGCTCATCCTGGACGTACGCAACCGCGGCGCCCTGGCGTGCCTCGACGACGACGCGGTCGTCGAGGTGCCGTGCCTCGTTGACGGGTCGGGCGCCCGCCCGCTGACGGTCGGTTCCGTACCCGGGCACGCGGCCGGCCTCGTGCAGGCGCTGAAGTCGGTGGAACGCGACACCGTGTCCGCGGCGCTCTGCGGGGATCGGGCGCTCGCGTTGCGGGCGCTCGGCACCCACCCGTTGGTCGGCTCGATCGACGCCGCCGTGCGTATCCTCGAAGCGTACGAATCGTTGGATTCTCAGCTCGCGTGCCGGTTCGAGGAGGCGGCGCCGGATGAATCACCCGCTTGAACGCGACGGGTCGCGGTGGCACGACGACCACCCCGACCAGGCGGATCCGTACGAGGCGCCGCTCGAGGACCCGTGCGAGGAGCGGCACGAGATCGGCGAGCGCGCGGTCGGCACCCACGGCGAGCCGTACGACGTGTTCCTCGTCGGCACCGTTTTCCTCGACATGATCTTCACCGGCATGGCCGGCCCGCCACGGCCGGGCACCGAGCTATGGACCTCCGGTCTCGGCTCAGCGCCGGGTGGCATCGCCAACCTCGCGGTCGCGATGAGCCGGCTCGGGCTGAAGGTGGGGCTCGCTGCCGCGCTCGGCGACGACATGTTCGGGGCCTACCTGTGGCGCACGCTCTCCGAGCAGGAGCAGGTGTGCCTGTGCGCGTCGCGCCGGGTGAAGGGCTGGCCCACGCCGGTGACGGTCTCGATGTCGTACGCCGAGGACCGCAGCATGGTGACGTACGGCGAGCCGCTGCCGTTCGCCGAGCGCCAGCTGGTCGCCTCGGCGCCGGTGTGCCGGGCGTGCGTGGTGGATCTGGACGCCGAGCCACCCGACTGGGTGCCGCAGGCGCGCCGCCGCGGCTCGCTCATCTTCGGCGACGTGGGCTGGGACCCGACGGGGGAGTGGTCACCCGCGCTGCTCGAACGGCTCGCGGTGGTCGACGCGTTCTTGCCCAACGCCGTCGAGGCGATGGGTTACACCCGTACCTCGTCGCCCGCCGAGGCCGCGCGGAAGCTCAGCGGGTACGTCCCCACCGTGGTGGTGAAGAGCGGTGAGGACGGCGCGTACGCCGTGGACGGTTCCACCGGCGAGGAGGTGCACGAACCCGTCGTCCCGGTCGAGGCGATCGACCCGACGGGTGCGGGCGACGTGTTCGACGCCGGCTTCGTGCTCGCGACGCTGTCGGGTTGGCCGCTCGCGGAGCGGGTCCGGTTCGCGAACCTGTGCGCGGCGCTGTCGGTACGGCAGTTCAGCGGATCGCTGGGTGCGCCGTGCTGGCACGAGATCGGCGAGTGGTTCGCCCGCGGCGGCGTTCCGGACCGTTATCGGTACCTCGCCCGGTACCTGCCGGAGGCTGCCGTCGCGGACCGGGCGCGCGCACACCCGACCGTCCGGTACGCCGACGGCGACACCGCCCGCGCGGCCAGCTGAGCTTCGGCTTTTTCGCTGGCCCCTGTCCGGTGATCATGAAGCATCGTCGTAGCTATAGCTACGACGATGCTTCATGATCACCGGGTTCGTTGGGCAGGAGGCGACTCACAGGTCGACCGGAGCGACGCCGAACACGACGAACGTGACGGCCCAGTAGACGACGTAGAGCCCCAGCAGCGTGAAGCCGTGCCACCGCCGCAGCCGTCCGGTGGACAGGAAGTACGCGGCGAGTCCGGTAAGCACGATGAGCGCGGGCAGGTGCCACGTGAGGACGTCCGGGCCGACCACGATGCCGCCCGCGAGCAGGGTGACACCCAGCTTCCCGGTGACCGAGAAGACGAGGCTCCCGATGACGTTGCCGACGCCGACCTCGGGTGCTCCCTTGCGGGTGGGCTCGACGGTCAAGAAGACGTCCTCGATGGTCAACACGAGGGTCGCGATGGTCGCCCCGAAGACGGTGCCCTCAAGCCCGTAGGCGTGCAGTATGCCTTCTGTCCCGATGCCTGTGGTCGCGCCGCCGATGAGGAGACCGGCGAGCGCCAGAACGGCGAGCCCCAGACCGGTCCACCCGGAACGCTCCCGCGCCCGCGCGAACGGCATATCCGCGGAGAACTCCTGCGTCCCCTCCCCGCCGGGCCCTGTCGCCGCGGGTTCGGCGACTCCCGTCGCCCTGCGGCTTTCGGATACCGCCGTCTCGGCCCGTGTCGCTCTGGCGAGGGCATAGGTCTCGTACATTTCCGCGTCACGGAAGACGGGTACGTTGCCGCTGCACTCGCGTACGGCCACGTACGTGAGGAAGAGCCCGAACAACCCGAGAAGTACGATCCCGTCGACGGTGGTGAGCGGCGCAATCAGTGTGAACACGACCATCACCAGCGGTGCGGCAGCGAAGATTATGAGGTAGTCGCGCGGAATCCTTACCGTGACCGGCGTGAGGATCGCGGCGAGCGCGAGGACAATGCCGGTGAACGCGATCGCTGTGCCGAAGACGATGCCCAGCGCCACGTTGCCGAGATCCTCCAGGTTGAGGGCGACGCCAAGCGTGATGTCGTCGAACTCGATACCGGTGAAGACGATGGCGAGCAGGAAGATGGAGATTCGCAGGCCGCTCGCCACTCCGACGAGGTAACCGATCAGCTTCTCGGCGCTGTATATCAACAGCGCCGCGCCGGAGATGAAGACGAATATCGAGGTCATGGCGGCGCGGGACCGGCGCTAGGTCCTACCTCCCCTCCGGGTTGCGACCGTCACCTTCGGCCCGCCCGAGCCGGGTGCGGGCGGGGAACGAGTGCCGCGCCGTCACGTCCCTCTTCATCGTTCGCGGCCCGGACCGCCTCCGCCACGAGCTCGTGGTCGGGGGAGAGGTGACACACCGGATCGGTGCGAGCGGCGTCACCGGTGAGCTGGAACGCCTGGCACCGGCATCCACCGAAGTCGGTGTCGCGGCGCGCGCAGCTTTGGCACGGTTCCGGCATCCAGCCGGTCCCGCGGAAGCTGTTGAAGAGGGCTGACTGCTCCCAGATCCACGCCAGCGAGTGTTCGCGGACGTTGGCACGCGGGAGGGGAAGCGTGTGCGCGGTCGGGCAGGGCAGGGCGTCGCCGCCCGGCGTCACGGTGAGCTGCCGCCGCGCCCAGCCGCCCATGCATGGTTTGGGATAGCGGCTGTAGTAGTCGGGGATGACGTAGATGACCTCCATGCGTCCGGCGAGCCGGTCACGCGCCGCTCGTACCGTGGTTTCCGCGTGCTGGAGCTGAGTACGTGTGGGCAGGAGCGCCTGCCGATTGCGCCAGGCCCAGCCGTAGTACTGCGTGTTCGCCAGCTCGATCCGGTCGGCCTCGAGCTCCTCGGCCAGGGCGAGGATGCCGCCGACGCGGTCGATGTTGTGGCGATGCAGGACGACGTTCAACGTGAGCGGCCAGCCCAGCTCCTTCACCAGCCGGCACGCTGCGAGCTTCCGCTCGAACGACCGCGTGCCGGCGATGCGGTCCGAGACGTCCGGTTCGTCGGCCTGGATGCTGATCTGGACGTGATCGAGCCCTGCGGCGAGTAGCTGCTCGGCGCGACGGCGCGAGAGGCCGAGCGCGCTCGTGATCAGGTTGGTGTAGAAGCCGTGCCCGGTCGCGCTGCTCACGATCTCGACGATGTCGCGACGCTGGAGCGGTTCACCACCGGAGAGGTGCAGCTGCAGAACACCCAGCTGCCTGGCCTCGGCCAGCACGCGTTGCCACGCGGCGGTCGGTAGTTCCTCCCTGTAGTCGTCGAGGTCGAGCGGGTTGGAGCAGTACGGGCAGTGCAGGGGGCAGGCGTAGGTGAGCTCGGCGAGCAGGCCGTACGGCCTATCCATGGTTGACCTCCACGCACCGCTTGGCGGAGAGGCGGTCGAGGAACGAGCGCACCTCGTCACCGTCCACGTGGTCGTAGCGCCCGTGGAGTTCCGTCACGATCTCGGCCACCGTGCGGTCCCCGTCGCACAAGCCCAGGATGGTCGCACCCGTGCCGTTCAGCACCGAGACGGTCTCCGGCCCCAGCAGCACGTGTCCCTCGCGCGCCGCGTCGAGTTCGAGCCGGACGTGCGGCGAGAGGCGGGGTCGATCGTCGCTACTGATCCGCATACGCCCGGTCTATGCCGTCCATGATGCTCCACAGCACGTCGCACTTGAACGACAGCGCCGCCACCGCGTGTTCCTGCTCCTGCGCGGTGCGGCAGCATTCCGTGACCACCTGCAGCGCGAGTTCGGAGTCGCGTGGTGCCTGGGTGAGCCGGGCCCGGAAGTACGCGAGGCCGGCACGGTCGATCCAGGTGTAGGAGCGCTCGAACGCGACGAGCCGCTCGGCCATCAGGTCCGGTGCGAACAGCTCGGTCAACGACGAGGCCACCGCCTCCACCCAGGGCCGCGTGCGCGCGAAGGTCACGTACGCGTCGACCGCGAACCGCACGCCCGGAACGACGTGCCGCTCGTCGCGCACCTCGTCCCGGGTCAGCCCGACCGCCTCGCCCAGGCGAAACCACGCCTCGATCCCGCCCTCCGTGCCTTGGGTGCCGTCGTGGTCGAGAATCCGCGTGATCCAGTGCCGCCGCACTTCACGATCCGGGCAGTTGGCCAGGATCGCGGCGTCCTTTCGCGGAATGGCCTGCTGGTAGTAGTAGCGGTTGGCCACCCAGCCCTGGATCTGCCGACGGCTCAACAGCCCCTGGTTCATCCGTTGATGGAACGGATGGCTGTCGTGGTAGCGCCGAGACTGCGCCCGCAGCGCCGCGACGAACTCCTCGGTGTCGGGCTCGGTCTCCATGAGCATCGGACCTGCACCTCCAATCGTCGGCGCCCTTCCTGCGACCCGCGGCAGGGAAGAGCGCCGGGCGATCGGCCCGGCGCCCTTCCCAACGATCTAGTCCAGGTCGAACTCCCAGACACCCATGTACGCGCTCGCCTCGGCCGACACCCCGATCTCCTCGAAAGCCGGGGTCTCCCACTCATTCCTGCGGGAACGAGACATGAAACCTTCCCGGTCCATGGCTGGACACCTCCTTCCTGTCGGTCTCATGCGGGACGGATCGCGCGGATCTGTGCCGCAAACCTGTCACCGTGCCACTACCCCGATTCCGGCAGCGCGAATACGAAGAGAGCATCTCCGTGCGGCGAACCGAGCATCCCGGGTAGGAACCCTTCGACCCACGCGCCCCAGCCGACGGGAACGGCGATGTACTGCCTTCCGTCGACGCTGTAGGTCGTCGGGCTGCTGTGGTGGCCGCACCCGGTCTGGAACTGCCAGAGATGTTCGCCGGTGCGTGCGTCGAGCGCGTTGAACTCGCCGGTGGGTTCGCCGGCGAACACCACGTCGCCCGCCGTGGCCAGCACGGACGCGCACATCGGCACGTCGTTGCGCCAGCGCCACTTCTCCTCGCCTGTGGACGGGTCGAAGGCGCTCACCGAGCCGGTCATGTCCGTACTGTCCACGGTGACCGCCGCACCCCAATAGGGAATGCTCTCCTTGAACTCCCGGCGCCGGCGGGTGACCTGGGCTCCGACGTCCTGCACGGGAACGTAGAACAGTCCGGTTCTCGGGCTGTACGCCGCGTGCGTCCATTCCTTCCCGCCCGCGGGACCCGGCCAGAAGTGGACCGGTTCTCCTTCCTTGTCCGGGAACACCTTGGGCGTAACCGTGCCGTTGGGCTCGATCTCGCCCCAGGTGATGCGGTCGACGAAGGGCGCCACCCGCACCAGCTCACCGTTGGTGCGGTCAAGGACGAAGAAGTACCCGTTCTTGTCGAAGTGGCAGAGCAGCTTGCGCCCGTCCTGCTCGAACAGGATGTTCTCCATCGTGGAGTCGTAGTCCCACAGGTCGTGCGGGTTGTACTGGTAGTGCCAGCGGATCTCGCCGTTGTCCGGGTCGACGGCGATGACCGAGTCGGTGTACAGGTTGTCGCCCTCCCGGACGGCACCGTCGAAGTCCGGCGCGGGGTTGCCCGTACCCCAGTACATGAGGTTCAGCTCCGGGTCGTAGGTTCCGGTGACCCAGGGGTTCGCACCTCCGCGCGCCCAGGCCGGCCCGTCCGGCCAGGTCTCCGACCCCGGCTCGCCAGGCTTCGGCACCGTGTAGCAGCGCCACACGTGCTGGCCCGTTTCGAGGTCGAAGGCGTCGAGGTGGCCCCGCACTCCGAACTCCCCGCCGGAGCTGCCGACGACGACCTTGTCCTTCACCACGAGCGGAGCAACGGTTGCGCTCTCGCCGGCCCGGACGTCGCCGTAGGCGCTGTCCCAGACCCGCTTGCCCGTGGTGGCGTCGAGCGCCAGCAGGTGCGCGTTCAGCGTGACGACGAACACCTTGCCGTTCGCCACCGCGACTCCGCGGTTGACGTTGCCGCAGCACAGCGAGGTGTCGTACGGGATCGCGTGCTTGTACCGCCACAACTCCTGGCCGGTCGCCGCGTTGAGCGCCCAGACCCAGCCGTCCCAGCCGGAGACGAACATGACGCCGTCGACGACGATCGGAGCGGCCTCGAACGAGTAGGTCGACGGTCCCGCATGGATCCCGGCGGAGCCCGCCTGGTAGACCCATGCGGGCGCAAGCCGCTTGACGTTCTCGGTGTTGATCTGGTCCAACGGGCTGAACCGCTGCCCGTCGTAGGCGCCGTAGTACGTCAGCCAGTTCTGTGGTTCGGAGCGAGCATCGAGGATGCGTTCGTACGTGACGTCGCGGACCACCGGCGGCGCATTCCCGACCACGCCGCTCAGGGCCGCCTGATCGACCGCCTGCCCAGCATCCACATACTCTTCTGTCATCAGCTTCCCCTTTCTACGGTCGTGGCTGGTCTGGCCGATCGAGTCGCGCTTCGGCCGGAACGTCGCCGAGGACGACGATGACCCCCGTCAGGCCGCGACCCTCGTCGTTGCCGATGGGTGAGCTGAACCAGTAGTAGCCGGGACCGTCGAGGTTCAGGCTCGCGGTCCCGCGTGAGTGGTTCGGCAGCCAGATGAACTGCTGGTCACCGTTGTTCGGCAGGAGCGCGCAGTGCGTATTGAGATCGTCGTTGACGAGCTCGAGCTCGAGGTCGCCCGCGTGCGCAAGCACGAGGATCGTGGGGTCCCAAACCAGTTCGTCGACCGGGATGCGCACTCGCGCGCGCATGCGCCCGTCGGGCCCCTCCTCGGCGCGCGCGAGATTTCCGTGCAACAGCAGGCGTCCCAGCACTGCCTTGTTCTGCCTGTCCAACCCCAGCTCGCTCACCGCCTCGGGTAGCTCGCTCGTGGCCGCCATCGGCTTCACCTCCTGATCAACTCCCCTTGGCGTGGGTTTTCCGAACATCGGTTCTTGCCGGGTTGGCGGACCGGCACCCGCGCGACGATCACACGCCGCCGGGTTTGAGGATGACCTTCGTGTAGCCTTCGATGCGCTGGTCGAACTTCTGGTACGCGCTGGGTGCCTCGTCGAGCCGCAGCTCGTGCGAGACCACGAAGCTCGGCTCGGCGCGACCCTCGGTGATCATGTCGCGCAGCTGACGGTTGTACCGCTTGACGTTCGCCTGCCCAGTGCCCATGCGTAGGCCCTTCTCGAACAGCTTCCCGATCGCGACCAGCAGCATGCCCTGCTTGGCGTGCTCGTCGACGCCGCCCGGGTCGGAGGGCACGTACAGGCCGGGCACACCGAGCGCGCCCGTGGGGCGCACCGTGTGCACCAGCTGGTTGAGCACGGTCGCCGGTTCCTCCCGGTCACCGGACTCGGCGGTCGCCTGGTAACCGACCGCGTCGACGCCCTTGTCGGTGCCCTCGCCGCCCGTCTGGTCCTTGATCTGCTGAACCGGATCGCCCGCGGAGAAGTCGATCGGAATCGCGCCGATCTGACGCGCCTTGTCGAGTCGTTCCGGCACCCGGTCCACCGAGAAGACGCGAGACGCGCCGCGGAGCAGGGCGGAGTAGGCGGCCATCAGGCCGACCGGGCCCGCGCCGTACACCGCAACCGTCTCCCCAGGCGAGACCCCGGCCAACTCGCAGCCGTGGTACCCGGTGGGGAATATGTCCGCCAATAACGCGTAATCCGCCTCGTGTGCGGTTCCCGGCGGCAGCCGCAGGCAGTTGAAGTCCGCGTAGGGCACGCGCAGGTACTCCGCCTGCCCACCGGGGTACGGCCCCATCGCGACGTAGCCGTACGCCCCGCCGGCGAAGCCCGACGGGTTGACCGTCAAACAGAATCCCGTGTAGCCGCCGAGGCAGTTCTTGCAGAAACCACACGCCACGTTGAACGGCATCACGACGCGGTCACCTCGCTCCAGGCTGGTGACGCCGCTACCGACTTCCTCGATGATCCCGAGGTTTTCGTGGCCGAACACGATGCCCGGTTCCGCCGCCGTTCGGCCCTCGTACATGTGCAGGTCGGATCCGCAGATGCAGCTCGAGGTGATCCGGACGATGACATCGTTCGGCTGCTCGATACGCGGGTCAGGTGCGTCGTCGACCGCGACCTCGAAAGGCTTTCTGTACACCACCGCACGCATGCGCGATCACCCCATTCCGGCCGTCGCGTCTCGACCCCTTGGAGCGCCGTTGCCTGACGGCTACTCTGGTAACTGGCCAAGGCGCGGCGGCTCCGTCACGTCGTTGGTGCGTCCAGTAGCCACGATCCTGGAACGCTCCTCCCTTTTGTCCAAGGGGGATGGGATGAACGGCGCAAGAGATCAGACGAGCGGCCGCTCACCCGCAACGAGTGGGATCGCGCTGGTGGGTGACGAGCTCAAGAGCACCACCGCCGCCTGGGAGCGCTTCGCCGCTGGAGCCGATTCCGTCCAGGGCGTCCGGTCCGAGGTCCTCATGTCGTGGTACAGGTGCCGAGAGGAGTACGGAGTCGACCCCTGCCTCGACCGGGCGCCGGCTGCGGCCGAGGTGAGCATGCACTCGCTCGATCACGATGTGGTGTTCGCGGAGCTCGGTGGCCTCGCCGGCTCGGCCGCCGCGGAGGTCGACGGTCTCGACGGCATCGTCACCGTGGCCGATCCCGACGGACGGGTCCTGGCATCGTGGGGTAGCCGCCGGATCCTGCACCTCGCGGCGGACAGCAACCTGGCGCCCTGGTCCACATGGTCGGAGTGGGCGAGCGGCACCAACGGGATGGGGACCGCGCTGGAAAGCCACCGACCCGTACTGGTCAGGGGACCAGAGCATTGGTGTCGAGGCTTCCATGCGTGGACCTGCGCCGGCGTCGCCATCCGGGACGGCGTCACCCACGACCCGTTGGCCGTACTGAACATCTCGTGCTGGAACACGTCGCTGTCCGACACCGTGCTGCCCTGGCTCCGTAAGGTCGCCGCGGCCACCGAAGCCAAGCTGCGGCAGCGGGCGCACCACAGCGGCACCCTCCTGACCGCCGCCTTCGCCGACGCTCGAGTAGCGCCGGCGACGCCGCTCGCCGCGCTGGACCTGGCCGGAAACGTCGTGCTCGCCAATAGCGAGGCCGCCGTCTTGTTGGGTATCCCGGCCGACACCCCGGCCTACGCTCCCGCCCATCGCTGGCCTCCCCAGCTCCCGACACTGCCGCAGCTGGTCCGCCGCGCGGTCGACCGTGCACGGCGGGACCCGCAGTGGGGTGGATCGACGCAGATCTTCGTACCCTTCCTGGGCACGGCCATCTCGGTCGCGGTCCACCCGGTCTTCACCGGAACGCAGATCATCGGCGTGCTGACCGCATTCGGGTCCTCTGACGGGCAGCCACCTTTCGGACCGTCCTCGGTCGAGCAGCTACCCGATCCCGCCCGTCCCAGCCCGTTGCCGGGCCGGGTGATCGCGCTGCGCGAAGACCGGTGGGTCCTCCTCGATCCACATGAGATCCGGTTCGCCGAGGCCGACCGCAACAGCGTTTGGCTGACGAGCGACCAAGGTCGGCTCCTGGCCGCGACGCGTGGCCTCGACCGTCTCGAACAGCAGCTGGAGGGCAAGGGGTTTCTTCGTGTGCACCGCCGATTCCTGGTCAACCTCGGCCGGATACGAGAGGTGGAGCAGGGCTTCAAGGGAACGCTGTTCCTCGCCACTGACACCCGCACCCGCGAGACCGTGCCGGTCTCCCGCCGGCACGCGCCGCAACTGCGCCATGCCCTCGGCCTCTAGGACTCTCCTGACAACCTCAGCTCCAGCCGGCGCAGCCGGTCGGGGTCGGCCAGCACGTCGATGGCGACGATCTTCCCGCCGGTCACGGTGAACGCCATGACCGACAGCGGCCGTCCGTGCGCGGCGACAACGGCGCCTGCGGCTCCGTTCACCAGCGCCGGCCGCATGAACGCGAACAGCCGTCCGAAGGTGACCGCCTGCCCGGCGACGTCCAGTGCCCCGGTGATAAGGGCTGTCTGGCGTGCCCGCACGCGCCCGCCGTCGGACCGCAGCACCACGTCGGGGTCCAGCACGGCGACGAGCGCGTCGAAGTCGCCGTCCCGGGCGGCCGCGAAGAAGGCGTCGACGACCTCACGTTGACGGCCGGGATCGGGGTCGGGCGCCGGCACCTGCCCCTGCACCCGGCGGCGTGCGCGGCTGGCGAGCTGTCGCGCCGCGGCGGGGGACCGGTCGACGATCGGGCCGATCTCCTCGAACGGCACGGCGAACATGTCGTGCAGTACGAACGCGAGCCGTTCGGCCGGTGCCAGCTGCCCGAGCACCACCAGCAGCGCCAGCCCGACCGAGTCGGCCAGCAGCGCCACTTGCTCCGGGTCGACCCCGCCCGGCGGGCTGACGACCGGGTCGGGCACGTACACGTCGAGCGGCTCCTCGCGACGCTGGTCACGCGAGCGCAGCATGTTCAGGCACACGCGTGCTACCACGGTGGTCAGCCAACCACCGAGGTTGTCCACGCTGCGCGCATCTACCCGGCTGAGCCGCAGCCAGGTTTCCTGCACGGCGTCGTCGGCTTCGGCGAGCGAGCCGAGCATACGGTAGCCCACCGCCCGAAGGCGGGGCCGGTGATCCTCGAAACGCTCGACCAGCGACTCGTGGTCGTCGGTCACGTTCCTCCCTCGCGGCGTGTCATAGCAGTAGACCGATAAGACACGGACTACATGAGTTTGGAGAAGCCATGACCTCACCCATTCTGCTGACCGGCGGGACCGGAACGCTCGGGCGCCTGGTCACACCGCTGCTGCGAGAAGCCGGCTGCAAGGTACGGGTGTTGAGCCGGCGCCCGCACGAACCGGGTGACGGTATCGAGTTCGTGACCGGAGACCTGGCCACGGGTGCGGGCATCGACGAGGCGGTGACGGGTGCGGAGACGATCGTGCACCTCGCGGGCAGCGCGAAGGGCGACGAGGAGAAGGCGCGGACCCTCGTACGCGCGGCGGCCACGGCCGGCGCCCCGCACCTGGTGTACATCTCCGTCGTCGGCGCCGAGCGCGTACCGGTCGTCAGCGGCATCGACCGTGTCATGTTCGGATACTTCGCCGCCAAGCGGGCCGCCGAACGCGTGGTGGAGGACTCCGGACTGCCGTGGACAACGCTGCGCGCCACGCAGTTCCACGACCTGCTGCTGATGGTGGCGCGGGGGCTCGCGAAGCTGCCCGTGGTTCCGGTCCCTGCCGGTATGCACTTCCAGCCGGTCGACGCCGGTGACGTGGCGGCGCGGCTCGCGGAGCTCGCCCTCGGCTCGCCGTCCGGCCTCGTCCCCGACATCGCGGGCCCACGGGTGTATGACACCGCCGAGCTGTTCCGCAGCTACCTGCGGGCGGCGGGCAAGCGCCGGCCGATCGTGCCAGTACCGCAACCGGGCAGCGCAGCCCGCGCGCTCCGGGCCGGCGCCAACCTCGCCCCGGACCGGGCCGTGGGCGGGCGAACGTGGGAGGAGTTCCTGGCCGAGCGGCTCAGCCTTCCTTGCGGAGGAAGGCTTGGAGCCGGTCGAGCCGCCAGGTGTTGATGACGTCGTCACCGGTGAGCCAGCCGCGCTGCGCGGTGCCAATACCGAAGCGCATGAACCCCAGGTGGCCGGTCGAGTGGGCGTCGCTGTCGATGGCGAAGCGCACCCCGTACCGCTTCGCGCGCAGGACGTGCTCGTCGGACAGGTCCAAGCGGTCGGGGTAGGCGTCGATCTCGAGCGCGGTGCCCGTACGTGCGCATGCCGCGAACACCGCGTCCAGGTCGGCGTCGATGGCCGCCCGCTTCCCGAGGATGCGGGCGGTCGGGTGCCCGATGATGTGGACGTGCGGGTTCTCGCAAACGCGCACGAGCCGGCTGGTCATCGCGTCGCGCGACTGGGTGAAGTGCGAGTGCACGGAGGCGACGCAGACATCGAAGCCCGCGAGGAAGTCCGCGGGCCAGTCGACCTCGCCGTCCGGGCCGATGTTGAGCTCCGTACCGTGCAGCAGGCGCAGCCCGGCGTACCTGCCGTCGAGCGCCCGTACGCGCTCTCGCTGCGCGAGCATCTTGGCGTTGGTCATCTGTTGCATGGCGAGATCGGGTGCGTGGTCGGTGATCGCGTAGTACTCGTAACCCCGCCCGGCCGCGGCTTCCAGCATCTGCTCCAGGCTGGATACGCCGTCGGTGAGGTCGGTGTGGGTGTGCAGGTCGCCGCGGATGTCGGTCTCGGCGACGAGCGCCGGCAGCTCACCGTGCAGGGCAGCCTTGATCTCGCCGCGATCCTCGCGTAGCGGCGGCGGTATCCACGGCAGGCCGAGTCGGCCGTAGAGGTCCTCCTCGGTTTCCGACACCAGGATCTCGTCGGTCTCGGCGTCGAAGAGCCCGTACTCGGAGAGTTTCTGCCCGGCGCGGACGGCGATCTCGCGGACGCGGATGTTGTGCGCCTTCGACCCGGTGAAGTACTGCAGCGCGGCGCCCCACGCCGCCGGCGGTACGACGCGAAGGTCGACCTGCAGCCCGGCGGTCGTGCGCACCGAGGTCTTCGTCTCGCCGCTGGCGATAACTTCGCGTACCTGCGGCAACCCGGCGAGCGCGTTCATGAGCGGCCGCGCTTTCGTGGCGACCGCGAGCACATCGATGTCGCCGATCGTCTCGCGCATGCGCCGCAACGAGCCGGCGTACGTGCAGCGCTGGCAGCCGGTGACTGCGCTGAGTGCGGCGACGATCTCGTCGGCGACACCGGTGGCGACGTCGAGGTGTACCCGCTCGCCGGCCTGACGCAGCAGCGAGATGCCGTGCAGGATGTTGTCGGCCGTCTTTTCCCCGAACCCCTTCAGTTCCGCGAGCCGTCCGGCGTTGATCGCCTGGACGAGCTCGTCGACCGAGGAGACGCTCAGCTGCTCGTACAGCGCCATCGCCTTCTTCGGACCGAGCGTCGGGACCGCGGTGAGCTGCCGTACCCCGGCCGGGATCTGCGCGCGCAGCTCCTCGATCACCTCGACGTGCCCGGTGTGCAGGTACGCCAGGATCTTCTCGGCGATGGACGCACCCACGTTCGGCACCTGCTTGAGCCCCTTGGCGTCCAGCGTGCCGACGTCGTCGTGGTAGCCGGCGATGGACCGGGCCGCACGCTCGTATGCGCGCACCCGGTGGGCGCTGCCGCCGGTGATCGCCATGAGGTCGGCGTACTCGAAGAAGAGGTCAGCGACCTCGGCGTTGCGTCGCGGCATGGCACGAGCGTACGTACTCGCTGAGGCGCCCGCTGCGTCGCAGCGTGGCGGTGGTTAGCCTCGCCCTGGGAGGAGGCTGCGCATGGCGAGACGGCCCGCGGCGACGGTGATCGGCGGTGGGATCGCCGGTCTCGCCTCGGCCGCGTCGCTGGCACGGCACGGTTGGCAGGTCACGGTACTGGAGCGTGCGCCCGCGTTCGGTGAAGTCGGTGCGGGTCTGGCCGTCACGCGCAACGGTATGGCCGCCCTGGACGCACTCGGTGCCGGGGAGGCCGTCCGCGCGGCGGGCTACCGGGTGCGTACCGCGGGTTTCAAGGACTGCCACGGACGCTGGCTGCTGCGCCTGCCGTACGTCGCACCGGAGCGGGATGCGACGAGCTGGCTCTGTGCGGTCCACCGGCAGCGGCTACACGCCGCGTTGCTCGACGCCGCCTGCGACGCCGAGCTGGTGGGCGGCGCCGAAGTCGTGTGGGTCGAGCCAGGGGAACCGGAAGGTCGGCCGGCCACGGTGGCGTGGCGAACCCCGGCAGGTGAGCGCACCTGTGACTCCGACCTTGTGGTGGCGGCCGACGGTATCCGGAGCACCGTGCGCAGCCAGCTGTTCCCCCGCGCCCATCTCGAGTACACCGGTGCCACGAGCTGGCGGGCGGTGGCCGTCACGCGGAACGTGGTCGACGACCGGTTCGTCGCGTTCTGGGGGCCCGGCAGCGAGTTCGGCGCATTGCGGGTCAGCGACACGGAGGTGTACTGGTACGGCTACTTCCGGCACCCGGTGGGTGCTCGTTTCGCCGACGAGCTGGACGCGGCACGCGACCGGTTCGCCGGCTGGCCCGCACGGGTAACCGGCATCGTGGCGGCGACCACCGCCGACCAGCTCATACGCCACGATGTGTACCACCTACCGGCGGGCCTGCCCGCTCACGTGCGCGGCCGGGTCGTGATGGTCGGGGACGCCGCGCACGCCGCCGCTCCGACGATGGGGCAGGGCGCGGCGAGTGCCGTGGAGGACGGCGTCTGTGTGGGCCACCTGGTTGCCGCACCCGTCACCGCAGGCGGTGCGCTCGCGACGGCGCTGACCGGCTTCGATCGTGCCCGCAGGCCGCGTTGCCGGCAGATCACCCGGCAGTCGGCCCTGATGGATCGTTACGGTGCGGGTGTCCCGGGCGGCTGGCGGCAGTCCGTACGCAACGCGCTCGTGCGGCTCGTACCGTCCGGTCTCGTCGTCAAGGCCGGCGGCGCTGTCGTCCGCTGGCGGCCACCGGCAGACGCCGCCCCCTACCCCGGTGATCATGAAAGTTCGTTGTCGTTTAGCTACGAAAATGTTTCATGATCACTGGTTTTGGGAGCGCTCCCAGCCCGGGTGCTCGCGGTGCGCCCAGGAGCGCCTGACCCGGCCGGAGCGCATGCCGCGGCGCGCCTCCGGGTCGCGGAATGCGAACCGCAGGTGGCCGAGCACGACGACGATGAAGGCGAGCGCGAGCCAGTCGTGCACGAACGTCGCCCCCGTCCGGTAGTCGTCCGGCCACGGGCCGGGCTGCCAGAGCACGATGCCCGTGCCGAGCATTACCAGGATCGCGCCGCAGGTGAACGCCGCGTTGAGCTTCTGGCCGGCGTTGAACTTGCCGATGGGCAGAGAGCCGGTGCGGCGGTCCGGCCTGCGCAGCCATTGCCAGTCGTACGGGCCGAACCGTTCGAGCGACCTGGCGTCGTCGCGCACGGAGCGGGCGACGACGCCCGCGATCGCGGGGACGGGCAGCGCGAGGCCGGCGTAGATGTGGATCGTCGCGACCAGGGCCCGCCGGCCGACGAACACCGCGACCGGCCCGACGTACAGCGCGACCGCGGTGAGCGCGCAGACACCGAAGAGGACGGCGGTCGCCCAGTGCACCGCGCGTGTCGCGCCGCCGAACCGGACGAGGTCGTCGGCCGGCACAGAGGCCGGTCGGGCGTCCGGCTGAGCCGTCACGGGCTCGTTGCCTTGTCCGTACGGCCGTTCGACCGGCCTACCCAGGCGTCGACGTCGTACCCGCGGCGCTCCCAGAAGCCGGGAACGACCTTGTCGCTGACCTCGATCCGGCCGAGCCACTTAAGCGACTTGTACCCGTACATCGGCGCGACGTAGAGGCGTACGGGGCCGCCGTGGGACTGTGTGACCGTCTTGCCGTACATCGACGTCGCCACGAGCACGTCCGGGCGCATGGCCTGGGCGAGGGTCAGCGACTCGGTGTACTCGCCGTCGAACGAGTGGAAGAGCACCGCTTTCGCGCCGGGCTGCACGCCGACCCGGTCGAGCAGGTCGGAGAGGCGGACGCCTGACCACGGTACGTGCGGCACCCGCCAGCCGGTGACGCACTGGAAGTCCAGGCTCAGGCCCGTGGACGGCAGCTTCTGCAGGTCGGCGAAGCGAAACGTGCGCTTGCGGCGTACCAGGCCGCCGACCTCCAGCCGGTAGGTCTTCTCGGTCCGCTCCGGCTCGCTGCTGGTCACCGAGTAGTAGCGGAAGCCGCCGGTGGCCGGGATGATGCCGCCCGCGCCGCCACCTCCGGCCGACAGCGCCCGCGCGATCGTGTCGCTCGCGGCGCCGCCGAACACGACGCCCAGCGCCCCGAGCCCGGCCATGCCGAGCACGACGCGCCGTCCGACCGGCGAGCCCCGGTCGCCCAAATTACCCATCTCTCCCATTCGACCTCGCTTCCCGACGAAACGGAAGTCGTTCACGACCCGTAGGGGTTTCGTCACTTCCCTGGTGGCGTGGGAAGCTAGGACCATGGCCAGCCGGACGACCGACCTGCACCTCGCCCAGGACGCCGCCGCTGACGCCCTGATCACCGGTGACCCGCTCGCCCTCCTCATCGGCATGCTGCTCGACCAGCAGGTGCCGATGGAGTGGGCGTTCGGTGCACCCAAGGTGCTTGCCGACCGCCTGGGTGCGGATCGACTCGATGCCGCGGCGATCGCGGACTTCGAGCCGGAGGCGTTCGCCGAACTCGCAGCACGAAAGCCGGCGATCCATCGGTACCCGGGTTCCATGGCGAAGCGGGTGCAGCAGTTGTGTGCGCATCTCGTACAAGAGTACGACGGTGACGCGACGGCGGTGTGGCGTGATGCGGGGTCGGGAGCCGAGCTCATGCGCCGGCTGACCGCCTTGCCGGGATTCGGCAAGAACAAGGCGCAGATCTTCCTCGCCCTGCTGGGCAAGCAGCTGGGCGTCCGCCCGGAGGGCTGGCGGGCGGCTGCCGGCCCGTACGGGGAGGATGGCGCGCGCCGTTCCGTCGCGGACATCCGCGACGACACCACGCTCGCGGAGGTCCGCGAGTACAAACAACAGCAAAAGGACGCGGCGAAAGCGGCGAAGGGTAAGGCGACAGCCGCGGGGTGAGGGCACGAGTTCCGCGGGTCGTACGGATCCGCGCTACCCGGCTACCCCCAGTTGCCGGGATCGCGTGACAGAATAGGCACTTGTGCGCAGAGCCCGACCGTGGCCTGCCCTTGCCTCGAAGAGGTCTGCCGTGCCCAGGGCGACTGGGCGATCGTCACCCGTGCGGGGTTCCCCCGCAGGGCGTCCCACGCCGCCGACGAGGAGGAAGTGACCGTTATGCCAAGCGCCGCCGGGTCCACGGCCCGACAAACGCCCACGGCGCCGAAGCAGGCAGCGAAGACCAAGCCTGCGGGCAAGTCAGCGAAGAAGCCGGCTCAGCAGGACGCCGCCAACCCCAATGGCAGCACCACCAACGGCCGGTCGCAGAGCAAGGTGAAGAACCCGCGGTCGAAGGGCTCCACCAAGGCCGCGGGCGACGACGCCGATGCTGCCGCGCCGGCAGACCCTACTGATGTGGTCGAGGGCGAAGACGAGGCGCTAGGCGAGGGCGGCGAGATCGACGAGGACGCCGGCGACCCGGCGGACGCTGGGGACGCGAGGGAGGAAGCCGGCGCCGAGGCACCGGTGCCCGGTCGTGATGACGTTACCGTGGTAGTCGAGGTCGTGAAGGGCCGCTCCGGCGCCCCGACGCCGCCGACGGGGGAGGACTCCTTCGTCCTCTCCGACTCAGACGACGACTCCCCGGCCGCGCAGGTCGTGGTTGCCGGCGCCACCGCCGACCCGGTCAAGGACTACCTCAAGCAGATCGGCAAGGTGTCCCTGCTCAACGCCGAGCAGGAGGTCGAGCTGGCCAAGCGGATCGAGGCCGGCCTCTTCGCCGAGGAGAAGGCCACTACCGACAGCCGCATGGCCGCCCGCGGTCGGCGGGAGATGGAGTGGATCGCCGACGACGGCCATCGCGCCAAGCGCCATCTGCTCGAGGCGAACCTCCGGCTCGTCGTCTCGCTGGCGAAGCGCTATACGGGTCGCGGCATGCTGTTCCTGGACCTGATCCAGGAGGGCAACCTCGGTCTGATCCGGGCGGTCGAGAAGTTCGACTACACCAAGGGCTACAAGTTCTCCACGTACGCCACCTGGTGGATCCGGCAGGCGATCACGCGGGCGATGGCCGACCAGGCCCGCACCATCCGCATCCCGGTCCACATGGTCGAGGTGATCAACAAGCTGGCGCGGGTGCAGCGGCAGATGCTCCAGGACCTCGGCCGCGAGCCCTCCCCCGAGGAGCTCGCGATCGAGCTCGACATGAGCCCCGACAAGGTCGTCGAGGTGCAGAAGTACGGCCGCGAGCCGATCTCCCTGGCCACGCCGCTTGGCGAGGACGGCGACAGCGAGTTCGGTGACCTGATCGAGGATTCGGAGGCGGTGCAGCCCTCCGACGCGGTCAGTCACACGCTGCTGCAGGAGCAACTACACTCCGTGCTCGACACGCTGTCCGAGCGCGAGGCCGGCGTGGTCTCGATGCGCTTTGGGCTCACCGATGGCCAGCCGAAGACGCTCGACGAGATCGGCAAGGTCTACGGGGTGACCCGGGAGCGTATCCGGCAGATCGAGTCGAAGACCATGTCGAAGCTGCGCCACCCGTCACGCTCGCAGGTGCTGCGCGACTACCTCGACTGAGGGCCGTCACCAGTCTCCGCGCGACCGTCTGGGCTGGCTTCGTCGATCACGGTAAGTACCCTGGCGCGTACTTCCCTCCACCCTGCCGGTGGTGGGAAGTACGGCTGGGCATACTTACCGTGATCGACTCTTGCAGTTTATTGGTCGTTTGACGGGGTCGCTTCGCTCCTGGCGAACACGACGAAGCGGCGGATGCTCCCGTTCGGGGCACCCGCCGCTTTTGACGTCTGCAGGGCCTACTAGTCGTTGATCTTGGCCGTCTCGTCCTGGATGTCCACCGCTACCTGCCGGAGCGCCTCGTCGTACTGCTTGGCGTGGTGCCCGCAGAAGAGCAGCTCGCCGCCTTCGAGCAGAATGCGAACGTATGCCTGCGCTCCGCACCGGTCGCAGCGGTCCGCCGCAGTGAGCGATTCTTGGGCGAGGGTACCGTTCACCTGATCCCCCAGTCCTTGTCGGCTTCGCACGTCTTGGCTGTCACATCCATGACAACAGGCTATCCGGCCTGTTCGTTCCCGGTGGGACAAACCGTGTGGGTGATGTGACTGATCTGGCACGCGATCGGTTCCTCCTTGGTAAAGGCGGCGAGGCAGCAACGGTTGGTGCTCCGGAGGCGTTACCCTGCGGTTGCCAGAACCGTCGTGAGGAAGTGGTCAGCGAACGTGAGTGCCTTGCCGCAGGAGTCCGCTCCCGGCTACACGGCGCGGCACCTGTCCGTGCTCGAGGGTCTGGAGGCCGTACGCAAGCGGCCGGGCATGTACATCGGCTCGACCGATGGCCGCGGGTTGATGCACTGCCTCTGGGAGATCCTGGACAACGGGGTGGACGAGGCCCTGGCCGGTGTCTGCACGCAGATCGACGTGTTGCTGCGCGCCGACCACTCCATCGAGGTGCGCGACAACGGGCGTGGCATCCCGGTCGACATCGAACCACGGACGAAGCTCCCGGGCGTGGAGCTGGTGTTCACCCGGTTGCACGCCGGCGGCAAGTTCGGCGGCGGGTCGTACACCGCGACCGGCGGGCTGCACGGCGTGGGGGCCTCGGTGGTCAACGCGCTGGCCTCCCGGCTGGATGTCGAGGTCGATCGCGACGGCAAGACCCAGGCGTTGAGCTTCCGTTACGGGGTGCCGGGCGTGTTCGACGGTCCCGGGCCGGACGCGGGCTTCGCGCCGAAGTCGGGGCTGCGCGCGGCCGGCAAGGTCACGCGCAAGACGACGGGCACCCGGGTGCGGTGGTGGCTGGACAGGCAGGTGTTCACCGCGGACGCCGAGGTCGCCGTCGGCGAGCTCTCCAACCGGCTGCGGCAGACCTCGTACATGGTGCCCGGGCTCACCCTCAACCTGCGTGACGAGCGCGGTGAGGAGTCGGCCTGCGAGTCGTACCGGCACGACGGCGGCATCGCCGAGTACTGCGAGTACCTCGCCACCGACGAGCGCGTCTGCGACACCCTGCGGCTGACCGGTTCCGGCCACTTCACCGAGACGGTGCCGGTGCTCGACGGCGACGGGCACATGGCCCCGCAGGACCTCGAGCGCGAGGTCACCGTCGACGCGGCACTGCGCTGGGGCACCGGGTACGACAGCTGCGTGCGCTCGTTCGTCAACATCGTGGCGACGCCGAAGGGCGGCACGCACGTGCAGGGCTTCGAGCGTGCGCTGACCAAGACGGTCAACGAGCAGCTGCGTACGGCGAAGGTGTTGAAGTCGTCCGACGCCGCCGTGCTCAAGGAGGACATGGTCGAGGGCCTCACCGCCGTGGTGACCGTGCGGCTTCCCGAGCCGCAGTTCGAGGGCCAGACCAAGGAGGTGCTCGGCACGCCGGCCGCGTCGCGGATCGTGGCCGCGGTCATCGGCAAGGAGCTGCGGCAGGCGTTCACCGCGCCGAAACGCGGCCAGAAGGCCCAGCTCAAGGCGGTGCTCGACAAGGTCGCGAACGCCGCGCGCACACGGGTCGCCGCCCGGGTGCACCGGGAGAACCAGCGGCGCAAGAACGCTCTGGAGAGTTCCGCGCTCCCCGCGAAGCTGGTCGACTGCCGGTCGACGGATGTCGACTCCACCGAGCTGTTCATCGTCGAGGGCGACTCGGCGCTGGGCACTGCGAAGCTCGCGCGCAATTCCGAGTTCCAGGCGCTGCTGCCCATCCGCGGCAAGATCCTGAACGTCCAGAAGGCCAGCGTCTCCGATATGCTGAAGAACGCCGAGTGCGCCGCGATCATCCAGGTGCTCGGCGCGGGCTCGGGGCGCACCTTCGACCTCGAGGCCGCGCGGTACGGCCGGGTCATCATGATGAGCGACGCCGATGTCGACGGGTCGCACATCCGCACGCTGCTGCTCACGCTCTTCCACCGCTACATGCGCCCGCTGGTCGAGGCCGGCCGCGTCTTCGCGGCCGTCCCGCCGCTGCACCGGATCGAGTTGACCAACCCGAAGAAGGGCGAGGACCGGTACAGCTACACGTACTCCGACGCGGAGCTGCAGCGCAAGCTCGCCGAGCTGGCGAAGAAGAACCGCCGCTGGAAGGAGCCGGTGCAGCGCTACAAGGGCCTCGGCGAGATGGATGCCGGGCAGCTGGCGGAAACCACGATGGACCCGCGGCACCGGCTGCTACGCCGCGTACAGATGGAAGACATCGACGCGGCCGAGCAGGTCTTCAACCTGCTCATGGGCGGCGAGGTCGCGCCGCGCCGGGAATTCATCGTGGCCGGGGCGTACGACCTCGACCGCGCCCGCATCGACGTATAGCTCCAGGCTATCCGGCGAGTCCCAGATGACCACCGGGGCCCCTTCTGGGGAAGGCAAGCACTGTTGGATGCGTAGTCGGGGTTCTCGGGGTCTGCAGGCATCGAGAAGGCGGGGTAACCCCACATAACGTGGTCATTTGGAAAAGGGCTGTCCAGGCATCGGTTCCTGGACTACCCCTAGGATTGGCCGGTGCGAATCTGCGTCTTCTGTGGCTCGTCTGCCGGCCGCCTCGACACCTACATCGAGCACGCGCGCGTGCTGGGGCGCTTGCTCGGCAAGCGCGGCATCGGCCTGGTGTACGGCGGTGCGAGTGTCGGTACGATGGGGGAGCTGGCCGATGCAGCGCTCGACGCGGGCGCCGAGGTCGTCGGCGTGATCCCGCAGCACCTGGTCGACCGGGAAATCGCCCACCCGGGCTTGTCGGAGCTGCACGTCGTCGCCGACATGCACCAGCGCAAGGCGCGGATGGCGGCGCTGTGCGACGGGTTCCTCGCGCTGCCCGGCGGGGCGGGCACGCTGGAGGAGCTGTTCGAGGTGTGGACCTGGGCGCAGCTCGGGCTGCACGAGAAGCCGGTCGGGTTGCTCGACGTCGCCGGCTACTACCGGCCGTTGCGGGCCATGGCTGACCACATGGTGGCCGAAGGGTTTCTACGCCCGCAGTACCGGGACATGGTGCTCTTCGACTCCGACCCGGAACGGCTGCTCGACCGCTTCGGCACGTACCAGCCGCCGCAGCCGCGCTGGTCCGGACGTACGAGCTAGCGGCCGCGGGGCTGGCCGCGGCGGGAGAGCGAGTCGAGCAGGACGGCGACGACCAGCACCGCGCCGGTCACCATGAACTTCACCGCCGTGCTCACGCTGAGCAGGTCCAGGCCGTTGCTGATCGACCCGATGACGAGGATGCCCAGCAACGCGGACCAGACGCTGCCCCGGCCTCCGAACAGGCTGACCCCGCCGATCACCGCCGCGGCGATGGCGTTGAGCAGGGTGTCGCCCGACCCGCTCGACTGGGTAACCGCGGTCAGCCTACTGGCCGCGAGGACGCCGCCGACCGCCGCGAGCGTCGAGCAGATCGTGAACGCGCCGATCCGCACGGCGTCGACCCGGATCCCGGCGCGCCGCGCAGCCTCGATGTTGCCGCCGACCGCGAGTAGGTGCCGGCCGTACGTGGTGCGCCTGATGACGAACGCGCAGATGACGATAATGACCAGGTAGAAGAGCATCACCATCGGTACGCCGCGGTCGGTGTTCAGCACGTAGACCGCTGCACCGAGCACGACAGCGACGGCGATGACCTGCAAGACAGGCACGGCGAGGGACACGGTGGGCAGGCCGGCGCGCGTCCGCGACTGCCGCCGCATGAACTGCACGGCCGCGAACCCGACCACGCACAGGGCGGCGAGCCCCCAACCGTACGCGGGGACGAAGAACCGGCTGGTGAGTGTGGTGACCAGGCCGCTCGGCAGGTTGATCGAGCCGCCCTGGCCGAGCACGTACAGCTGCAGGCCCTGCCAGCCGATCAACCCCGCAAGTGTCACCACGAACGCGGGCATGCGCAGCTTGGTGAACAGCGTGCCGTGCACCGCGCCCATCGCCACGCCGGTCAGTACGGCGAACAGGATCGCCAGCCCGTCGCTCAGCCCGGCCCTGGTGATCGACACGGCGAGGATCGCCGACGTCGCGCCGCTGACCGAGCCGAGCGAGAGGTCGATCTCGCCGAGCAGGAGGACGAAGACCACGCCGACGGCGATGGTTCCCGTCGCCGCGATCTGCAGCATCAGGTTGGTGATGTTCTGCGGTGACAGGAACCGGTCGTTGAGGATCGTGAAGACCACCCAGGTGATGAGCAGGCCCACGATGACCGGAAGCGGACCGAGGTCGCCGCGGACGATGCGCCTGCGCGCCCGCTCCACGTACCCGGGTGGTGCCGCCACCGGCGGCGCGACCTGCGGTTCCTGCTGGAGCGTCATTGGATGTTCTCCTCCGGGTGCGCGGCCTCGGCCTCGGCGAGCGCCTGGCCGAACCGTTCCTGGGTCGCTCCTGTAATGGCCGCGACCACGTCCTCGTCGCGCGCCTCGGCCGTACGGAACGACCCGCCGTTGCGGCCGAGCCGGAGGACCTCGATGCGGTCCGACACGGCGAACACGTCCGCGAGGTTGTGGCTGACGAGCACGATGCCGTGGCCCTGCTCGCGCAGCCGGCGCACGAGCTGGAGCACCTGCGCGGTCTGCGCTACGCCGAGCGCGGCGGTCGGCTCGTCCAGCAAGACCACCCGGGGCCTGCCGAGCAGCGACCGTGCGATCGCCACCGACTGGCGCTGTCCACCGGACAGTGATGCGACCTTGGTGCGTACGGAGGGGATCCGCACGGACAGTTCGGCGAGCAACCCGTGCGCTCGCTTCTCCATCGCTATCTCGTCGATCCGGCCGGCACGAAGCGGTTCCTGACCGAGGAACAGGTTCGCGACGACGTCCAGGTTGTCGCACAGCGCGAGGTCCTGGTACACGGTCGCGATGCCGAGCGCGCCCGCCTGCTGCGGGCTGGCGATGTGCACCTGCTCGCCGGCCAGGTACACCTGGCCGCCATCCGGCTGCTGCACCCCGGCGATCGTCTTCACAAGGGTCGACTTGCCGGCACCGTTGTCGCCGACGAGGGCGACGACCTCTCCGGCGTCGACGCTGAGGTCGACGCCGGAGAGCGCCTCGACGGCACCGAACCGCTTGCCGATACCGGCAAGATGCAGGACGGGCTGGTCCATGCTCTGCCCTTCTTCTTACGAGGCGCTGATGCCGGCCTTCTTGCAGTCGTCGGCGTACTGGCCCTTGCACAGCACCTTCGGCTCGATCCAGTTGTCCTTGATGACCGTGCTCTTCAGGTTGTCGACCGTCACCGGCTCGACATCGAGGAACGTCGAGGGGATCTTGCCGCCGCCGTTGTCGGTGACGCCCTCCTTGGTCGGCGTCTTCTTCTGCAGCAGCTGGTAGGCGATCTTCGCGGCCTGTTCGGCCTCGTTCTTGATCGGCTTGTAGATCGTCATGTACTGCTCACCCGCGACGATGCGCTGCAGGCCCGCGTCCTCAGCGTCCTGGCCGGTCACCGGTACGCGCGACAGGTCCATGCCCGCCTTCTTCATCGCGGCGATCGCGCCACCCGCGGTGCCGTCGTTGGCGCAGTAGACACCGACGATGTTCTTCTTACCGAGGGCGGTGATGGCCTGGTCCATCTCCCGCTGCGCGTTGTCGGGGCTCCACTCGGGTGTGTCGTACTCCTTGCCGATCTTGACCTTGCCGTCGAGCACGGAGTGCATGCCCTGCTTGAAGAGCTTGGCGTTGTTGTCGGTCGGTGAGCCGTTGATGACGACGACCTTGCCCTTGTGCGTAGTGCCGAGTTCGTTCAGCCGCCCCAGCAGCGACTTGGCCTGCTCCTTGCCCACCTTGACGTTGTCGAACGAGATGTACCAGTCCGGCTTGGAGTTGAGGATCAACCGCTCGTACGAGAGCACCGGCACGTTGCTGGCCTTGGCCTTTTTGACGATCCGTGCCGCGGCCTTGCTGTCGACCGGGTCGATCGCGAGCACGTCGGCGCCGTTGGTCAACGCGGCGTCCGCCTGCTGCTGTTGCAGGGTCGCGTCCTGGGTGGCGTTCTTGTAGTCGACCTTGCAGTCGGGGCACAGTTCCTTGACCTTCTTGGTGAAGTACGGCCGGTCGGCCGCCTCGTACCTCGCGGTCTTGTTCTCCGGCAGGAGCAGGGCGATCGTGCCGGAGTCCTTGGCCTGCCGTTCCTTGGTCTTGCCGGCCTCGGTGCCGCTCTGCGTCGCGCCGCAGGCGCTCAACGCGACCGCACAGCCGGCCGCGAGGGCGGCAGCCAGTACCTTGCCGCGTGCCTTCGGTATAGCCATGGTTCCTTCCCTTCGGTCCCCGTCACGGGGTGGTGTGTGGTTGTGCTTCGGGTCGTCTCACCCCGTCCAGGGCGGTAGCTCACCGGAGCCGCGCGGTATGAGCCTGGTCGGCAGGACCAACCGCCGCGGGGGCCTTCGGGCGTCGTCGATGCGGGCGAACAGCGCCGTCGCCGCCTCCTGCCCGACCCGGTGCGGATCCTGCGCGACGACCGTCACCGCAGGCTGGAGCAGGTCGGCAAGCTCGAAATCGTCGAACCCGACCATCGCGAGGTCCCGGTGGTCGAGGCTCGCCAGGACGCGCAGCATCAGCATGCTTATCCGGTTGTTGCCGGTGATGACGGCCGTGACCGGTGCCTCGGCGTCGAGCCAGTGGCGCAACCGCTCGACGAGGGCGAAGTGCTCCTGGGGCCCCATGGCGACCAGGCCGCGAACCGACAGCCGTCGCGCCGCCATCGCCTTGCGGAATCCGTCTCGCCGCTCACGCGCCGTCCAGACCTCGGGGTCGTCGCCGATGAAAGCGATTCGGGTGTGGCCGTGGCTGACCAGGTGGGCGACGGCGGCGCGGATCCCTCCGGCGTTGTCGACGATGACCTCGTCGCCCGTGCAGCCGGTCGCCGGTCGGTCGGCGAACACCACCGGCGTTCCACTGTCCACGTCGGGCTGCAGCCAGCTGTAGTCGTCGCAGGCCGGTACGATGACCAGGCCGTCCACCTGGCGAGCGCAGAACGCCGTGGCGATCTGCTTGGCGCGTACGGGATCGGACTCGCCGGACCCGGTGAGCAGCAGGTGTCCGCGGAGCCTGGCTGTCTGCTCGACGGCGGCGGCGATGCTCGAGTAGAACGGGTCCGCGAGGTCCTCGACCATCAGCCCGATGCTGGCGGTGGCGGCGCCCCGGCGCAGCAGGCTGGCACCGTCGTTGCGCCGGTAGTGCAGCAGACAGATCGCCTCGCGCACCCGCACGAGCGTGTCGTGGTGTACGCCAGGCTCGTCGTTGACGACCCGCGAGACGGTCTTGACCGACACGTCGGCGGCGCGCGCCACGTCCGCCATCGTGGCACGCCCGTGGCTCGTTGGCCGACCGTCCGACAACGTTGTCATCAAAGCAGGACTCTGGACCTGCCAGGCCCCGCTGTCAAGAGCCCGCTCAGATGATCGGGGGTCGTCCCATCGCGTACTTCACGTGATGGACCGGTACTTCCCACGTGCTGTAACCCGTGTGAAGTCCCGGTTGATCACGTTAACCACTCTGGGCCCACAGCGGGCCATCCCACCCAGGTGAAAGAGCACGGCCGGCGCGGACTCCGGTCTGTTACCGCCCCGGTAGCTGACCGGGCTGGCGGGAAAGCGTGAGGAAGGTGACCGGAGTCTGGCTCGGCTGCCGGAGACTGCGGTCGCCGTGCCGAGTGGTCAAATGGTGACACGTTGCGGGTCGCCGGAAACCTGTCGCGACTCGATGTGCAGGCAGCCAACGACCAGGTTGGATCGGCTGCCGACCTGTGCTCATCAGTGCCAAGAGACCCCAGCGTCCTCCGCCTAGAGTTCGTTGTAGAAATCTGTCGAGGGGGGCGAGGGTCCGCTCGGTGGTCTAGGTCCACACGAACGGCTTCGGGTCGTCGTTCCAGGCCCTGACCCAGGAGCAAATGTCTGTTTCGAGGGCGTGCACACTGCGGTGGTCGCCGCGGCGCCGGCCGGCACCCACACCCTCACCGACCTCGGCTACACAGGAGTCGACGGCCTCGACCTCGCCCCGATCCGTACCCCCCGGCGGCGAACTCCACCTCACCCAGACCGACTTCAACACACAGCTATCGACAATCCGCGCCGCCGTCGAACACGCCATTACGCATCTGAAGGCCTGGCGCATGCTCAGCCAAGGAGGCGGCCCTACCAGCCACACCTATACTAATAGACCAGCAGGCTCAAAAGCTGTCACCGGGCTATCCTTCTTCAGCACTTATGAATAACCTCCCAGCGATCTCCGCCGCGCCGAAACCGTCCTGCCAGGCCGACACCATTTGCGCTTGCGTCGACGTCGAAGCGTCGTTTCCCACACGGATTCCAGTTCGGTGCGCAGTCCCTGCGTAGGGACCGGGCTATGAGCCGTATCCCGGGGGCGGGAGTGGAGGCCCGACCGTTCCATAGTCTTCTCGCGAGATGAAACGCTCGGGTGGCCACTGGATTCCCGGAAGTGGCCAGCTTTGCTGCGTCTTGTGAAGGAACCAGTCCGGAGGCTCGTAGACCGGAGGCTGCTGGTCGGGGGGAAGCAGACTTTCCCATTTGATGCTGCCGGAACGCTTCTTGAACTCGTCCTGGATTTCCCTCAAGATGTCGGGTTGGGTCGCGAGGTCGATCATCGTTGCCGCCAGGTATTTCGCCGCGCTGATCATCCCAGCGTGGGCGACGTGGGTCGCGGCGGTGGATACCACGTTCCACTGGTGGTTCGGCGTGCCCAGGGGTTTCGTCGTCGCTATGCATCCCAGGGTGGGGGTCTGCCAGCTGACCTCCGCCACGTCGGTGGAGAAGGAGGCACCGCCCAGGTCGGGCGGCCGCAGCGGGATAATGTCTGTCGACAGTCCTTGGGAAGACACGCCCAGGCTTTTCTGGAGTTCTTTGGCCAGCGCCTGGTCGGCGTGGGAATGCCGCGGGGGCCCGATGGTGGTCATATTCTCGTGGAGCAACTCGGCGCCGACCTTGTTGCCCAGTTTGTTCCACACGGCCGCGTGCACTGTTTTCACTACCGTGGTCTGCGTCGCGTGCGCGGCAGCCTCGGCGGCAGCGGCGATCTTGTCGAACAGCACTTGTACCCGGTCGGGGGAGGCCTCGCGGGCGTAGACCCACACGTGGGCGAGGTCGGGGATGACGTTGGGGGCTTCGCCGCCGTACACCACGGCGTAGTGGATCCGTCCGCTGCAGGAAACATTTTCCTCCCGCAGGAACTCCATCATGGCCGCCAGTTCCGACACGCCGTCCAGGGCGCTCTTGCTTCCCAGTGGGCTCCCCCCGTGTCCTCCGATGCCGAGAAAGGTGAAAACGCCCGAGATCAGCGCCAGGCTGGAGCCCCATCCCGTCGAGGTGACCGACGAGGGATGCCAGCCGATGAAGGTGTCCAACCCGTCATAGGCGCCGGCACGTACGGCGTAGGTCTTGCCGACCAGTTGCTCTTCGCCGGCCGCGCCGAAGACCTTCACCGTGCCCGGCAGCCCGTGCCGAGTCATCGACCTGGCCGTGGCGATCGCGGCCGCCACCCCACCCGCGCCCAGGGTGTTGTGCGCGTCGCCGTGGCCGGGACCGTAGTACGGGCGATACGGGTCATCGACAAACCGGATGGGCTCATGTGTAGTCGCACCCGCCTTTTGCGACAGGCCCGGCAGCCCGTCACTTTCGGAGTTGAACCCGAGAACCGGCCCCCCGGTTCGGTGCTTATATGTCGCGACGAAGAAGGTCGGCATGCCACCGATACCCCATTCGACGCGGAAGCGGTTACGCTCCAGGAGCTTGGCCAAGGCAAGCTGGGAGTGCCATTCTTGCATCGATGTCTCGGCGTACTTCCAGATATCGTTGGCAAGTTCGATTATCTGTCTCTTATTGCGTTCGATCCACTGCAACGCGTCTCTTTTCGGGGCACTATCCCTAGCTCTCTTCTTTTGCGAAGTACCGGGAACATCTTCCTGGCGGCGGGTGTTTCCGTTATCAGCATTAGGCGCGAAGTATGCACGAGATCCCGCCACGGCCCCCAAGCCAGCCGCCCCGGTAAAACCCATCATCTGACGCCTGCTCACATCGCCTGCGGGAAACCGCCCCATTATTTCGCGCTCATTGTCGCTCATCCTGCTACCCCTCTCCCAGCCATGTCCAAGGCTCCTCGAGCGGCTAGGCCGATTGCCTCGCTCGCCGCTCCTCCGGCTGAGCCTCGACGATCTCGCGCATCTCGTCAGTGTAGGAGCCACTGTACGCGCCTCGATGGAAGCGAATCCAGATCACGGCAAAGTCGTGTGAGGCGGAGAATCTTGAGTGTCCTGCGGTCTCTGGCTGCCCAACGCACGCCGGCTGCGATGTTGGTGTGACTGGCCAGCCGGAAGGCGCTGATGACAAGGTTGCGCAGAGTAGCCATCACCTGGGGCGCGGTGCCGGTGCGGACCTGGGAGTGGTCCTCCTCGAAGGTGACGTCGCGGACCCAGTGCACACGGTTCTCGATCTACCAGCGGCCGCGCAGTAGCGCGTCCAGGTGGCAGGTTCGGTTTGGTCCGGCAGTGAGACTGGTGATGCAGTAGGCAATCTCCTTGCGGGCGCGCTGTCCGTCCGACCGGTGTCGCGGCGAACCCGGAATACCTGAGCTGCATGGGGAAATCGATGCCGTCGGTCTCGGTGCGGGTCTTGACGCGGCTGGTGCGCTGCTCTGTGGGCGACGGCCGCTGTCCTGCGCCACGTGCTCGGCGCCGAAGTTGCCGACTGGACCCAACAGTGCCCGCTGCCACGAGGCGAACAAGCAGAGCTGGTTCGCCTTGACGGTGAACACATACTGCGGAGTTCTGTGTTAAGGACGCTGGACTCGAGTTGCGACAATCCTTCGGCTGGAAACCGGAATATGCTAGATATCGCTCTTGTTGAGTCATTCGATGGAATGCTGAAGGTCGAGCGTGTGTATCGCACCGTGTACCCGACATCTAAACAAGCGGAGGAGTGTATTGGACGCTACATCGAGATGTTCTGCAATTGTCGGCGAATCCGCTCAAGACTCGGGCACCGCACATTGCACGAGGTCCGCACCGAGTACCTGAACGGCAGCTCGCGGCATGAATAACCATAACTCAACTGTCCGGAAAACGCGTGGCGGCCGATATCCGGACCACAGGCCACCCGATTTTCGGATGAACGTGATCAACCGGAACGATACTGCGCATGTCGACGAGGCTTGTCAGTCATTCTGGCCCTTGCAGGGACGTCTCGCAGGCTTGAAGATGGGGTTGAGGCCGCCCTCGCCAGGGCGCTATTGGTGTTACCCAAGGGCGACCGCCGGCTTCCGGTCAGTACCTCAGCTCGCTATAGCGGGTTCAGGTACTGACAAGCCTCCGGTGAGATGTGCGCGGCACGTTCAGGCGTGCGCGGCCGGACCGCCGAGCGCGGCGACGGGGCTGGCGAGTGCGGTGCCCGATCCGTCGCGGCGGCCGCGTTCGGCCGGCAGCTCGACCGCGACGCCGGAGGC
>JBOHBN010000377.1:0-1866 GCA_050698355.1 Streptosporangiales bacterium
ATTATTGTTGTACCAGAACACGTACTCCATGGTCGCGAAGGTCACATCCTTGACTCCTTGCCATGGCCCGTCTTTGTCGATAAGTTCTTTTTTATACAGGCTGTTGACAGATTCGGCTGCCGCGTTATCATACGAATCTCCTTTACTCCCGACAGAGCGTACAGCGCCCACATCGTCGAGGCGCTCGGTATAGGCGATTGAGGTGTATTGTGATCCGCGATCACCGTGATGGATCAGCTGGCCGTCGAATACGCCGCCACGCGCCCAGATCGCCATCTCCAAAGCATCCAGAACCAGATCGGCATGCAAACTTTCAGATACCTGCCAACCCACAATCGCTCGAGCGAACAAATCGGTAATGAACGCGGTGTAGACCCACCCCGCGGTCGTGTCGACGTAAGTGATATCAGACACCCACCGCCGGTTGGGCGCCTCGGCGGTGAAGTCCCGCTCCAGCAGGTCAGCCGGACGCTCCTGCCCGCCTGGGCCGGGCGTGGTCGTCCGCGGCCGCTTCTGCCTGCCACGCAGCCCAACCAGGCCGATCTGGCGCATCAGCCGCTCCACCGTGCAGCGGGCCACCACGATCTGTTCTCGGACCAACTGGTGCCAGACTTTCTCCGCCCCGTAGATTCCTCGACCTTTGTTTTGGTCTGTATATACTCGTAAGATTTCTCCTTTCAACCAGTCATCCCGCCGGGACCGGTCCGATGGGTCCCGCTCCCGCTTCTTCGCCGCGTAATACGTCGAAGCCGGCTCATTCAAGGCCGCGCAGATAGGTTCCACACCGAACCGTTCCCGGTGAGTATCGATGAACTCGACTAGCGCGGCAGTTTCGGATCGAGTTCCTTCGCAAAAAACGCGCTGGCCGCCTTCAGAATCTCATTCGCCCGGCGCAGCTCACGATTCTCCTTCTCCAGCTCCTTAATCCGCTGCTCCGCCTCACTGGAAACACCCGGACGCTGACCCGAGTCCACCTCCGCCTGGGACACCCAATTGCGCAGCGTCTCTGGATTCAACCCCAGCCGGTCGGCCACCCTCTTGATCGCGCCACGCTGGCCAGGATGCTCCCTGCGCCAGTCCAACACCATCGTCACGGCCCGTTCCCGCAGCTCAGCGGGATGCTTCCTCGCAGATGCCATGAGGCCCTACCTTCCCAAAGGTCCGAGCCTCCAAGATCCCCGGGGCCGTCCAACTGACTGATCGGCTCGGCCGGCGCTACGCCTCTCCCGGCGCTACGCTGTGTGCTTCTGGCTGCCGATGCGCGGGAACGGTGTGGTGGAGAAGATGACCTCCACCGTTACCTCGAAGTACTCCGCGATGCGCAGCGCCAGGTAGAGGCTGGGGCTATACTCGCCGCGCTCCAGGTAACCCACCGTCTGGTAATGGACACCCAGCGCGTCGGCGAGCTGGCGCCGCGAGATGCCCCGCTCTGCCCGCAGCATGGCGATGCGGTTGTGCACAACCTCACTCACACGCGACCGCCTCCACGGATGCATACTTCGCTAGGCGAAGCCGGAGTTAGGGATGGTTGCAGGCCTCTCGAGGTCAGGGCGAACCTACTTAACGTGATCATTTGGGAATGGGGCTCCTTCGCTGCGCCGCTCACTCGCGGTCGAGCGGGCCCGCGAGTGCCTGGACGAGATCTGCGCCGCCCTGCCGGACGGGCGGGTACTCATGGTCACCCACACCACCCTGCTCAGGTTGGTCCTCTGCTCGCTGCTGGGCCTACCACTCGCCGCGTACCGATCGCTGTTCCCGCTCGTGCGCAACTGCGCGCTCACCGAGATCCGCATAAGCGACGACCAGCGCTCGCTGCTGCAGTTCAACACGCCACTACCGGATGGGCCGGATAGTGGCGCAAGCGAG
>JBOHBN010000378.1:0-14693 GCA_050698355.1 Streptosporangiales bacterium
CGCGTACACCGCGGGCACCGCGAGCGCGCGAGGCCGGCCACCGGCCGCCAGCAGGACGGCCGCCGCGGTGCCGACGACCGCCGCCGGCGGTGCGAGGTAGCGCGCCGACACGGTCTCCGGGTGCAGCATCATCACCCGCCAGCGCCACGAGCCGGTGCTGCAGTACTGCCTGGCGAGCGCGGCGAAGCTCGACCTGGGCCGGTAGGCCACGCGCAGCTGCGGGGTGAACCACACGACGCCTCCGGTCTCGCGGATGCGGTGGTTCATCTCCCAGTCCTGCGCGCGGTGGAAGGTCTCGTCGTACCCGCCGACCCGGTCCAGCGCCGACCTGCGGAAGACACCCAGGTACACCGTCTCGGCCGGTCCCGCGTCTCCCCCGGTGTGGAACCGCGCGGAGCCCACGCCGAGCCGCGAGCTCATCGCACAGGCCACCGCGCGCTCCAGGCCGGTCGTGCCCTCGGCGGCCATCAAGCCGCCGACGTTGTCCGCGCCGGTGTCCTCCAGCACGCTCACGGCCGTACGCACGTAGTCGGCGGGCAGCACGGAGTGGCCGTCGACGCGTACGAGGATGTCGTGCTTCGCCTCCCGTACAGCCGCGTTGAGCCCGTGCGGGGTGTGCCCATCGGGGTTGTCGATCACCCGCACGCGCGGGTCGGCGGCGAGCTCCTGCGCCACCTCGTCGGTGCGGTCCCGGGACGGCCCGATCGCGAGCACGACCTCGATCTCGCCCGTGTAGTCCTGGCCGAGGATGCCGTCGACCGCCGCGCACAGGTGCCGCTCCTCGTTCAGCACCGGCATCACGACCGACACGCCGGGCCACAGCGCCGGCTGGGCCGCCGCTTGCGTCCGCGCGGTCTCCCGCGCGTTGCCGGCTCTCTTCATGCGTCCCTCGCACACCAGGTTGGTAACGGTACGTAGCGTGGTCAGGGTAGTGCCCGCTACCGTGCCGGACGTGGTGGGCTACCCGACAGGTCGCGAGACGGCAGCCAGGATCGTCGCGCTTGTGATCGCCGCTGTCTCGGCGGTGGTCCTGGCCGCCGGTGCGGTGCTGTGGAGCAGCGCGGCGGGGTACGCCGACGAGGTCGAGCGGATCGCCGTGTTCGGCGACGAGCGGCCGCCGTCGTCGGCCAACGGATCCGTCGATGTGCTGTTCGTCGCCACCGACCAGGGGCAGGGGCCGAAGAGCGCGCTGCTGCGCGTCGTGCTCGTGCACCTGTCCAGACGGCACGCCACCACGGTGCTCGTCCACCTGCCCACCGATTCGCTGCTGCGCGTTCCAGGCCACGACGCGTCCGACGGCGAGGAGGGCAAGGACGGCGAGGCCCGCCGGCCACTGTCCTCCACGTACGAGCAGGGCGGTGCCCGCCTGCTCGTGCAGACACTCGAGCAGGCGACCAGCATCCACATCGACAGGTACGTGGAGGTCTCCGTACCCGCCCTGGCGGACGCGATCACCGACCTTGACGTGTGCCTGCCGACCGCGGTGCACGGCAAGGAGATCGACCTGGACGCCGGCGAGCACGAGCTCTCCGGAGCGCAGGCGGCGGCGCTGGTGCGGGCGGCTCCGGGCGGCGACCTCGCCCAGGTGCGGCGGCTCCAGCTGCTCGCCGGCGCCGTCGACTCCACCCTGCTCGGCACGGGCGCGGTGTTCTCCCCGTTCGCCACCCACCAGCTGCTGGACGTCGGCGTGCACGCGCTGCGCGTCGACCGCGGGTTCGACACGGCCGCGACGCGGCGGCTGGCGCTGGCGCTCCGCGACCCGTACGCGATGCCCGCGACGATCGTGTCGGTGCCCGTAGCGGCACGCCAGAAGACCAAGCACGGCACCGGCACCCGGTGGAACGACCGGCTGGCGACGTACCTGTTCGACCAGCTGCACAAGGACAAGGAGATCGCGCCGCTGCTGTTCACGCCCACGCAGGTCTCGGTGCGGCCGCGTGACACCGGCGTGCGGGTCAGGAACGGCACCGGCGTCTCCCGGCTGGCGAGCAAGGTGAGCAAGGACCTCGCCGGGATCGGCTTCCACGTGACCGCCAAGCCGTCCAACGCCAAGCAAGACGCGCCGATCACGCTGATCTACCACGACGCCAAGCGCACCGCGAAGGCGAAAGCGCTGCAGGCGGCGATCCCCGGGTCGCAGTTGAAGCGGCTGGACCACAAGTCCCGCTCGCTCGTGCTCGTCGTCGGCGAGAACTACGCGGGCGTCCGTCCGGTGACGTACGTGAAGGGCGCCGAGTCCGGCGACGTCAACGAGGCCCGCCAGCGCATCGAGACGACGGGCCCCTGCGGCGACTGAGCGGCACCTGCCCGCCCGCACGACCGCCCTTAGGTGATCATGAAAGATGGCCCGTGTCCTAGCACGGAGAGGTCTTCATGATCACCGTGCCGTGGTGTCGACCGCCACAATCCACCTGGATGCCTTCTTCGGATGAACGTGATCATTCCGGGGCGACCGGCGCGACCTCGGCTCGCCGCCCGCGCAGGAACTGCCGCTCGGCGTCGGTGCCGACGAGCTCGAGCGCGCGGTCGTACTGCGCGACGGCCTCGCCGGTCCTACCGAGCCGCCGCAGCAGCTCGCCCCGGGTGGAGTACAGCGCGTGATGGCGGCCGAGGCTGTCATCGAGCCCGTCGAGAAGCGCGAGCCCGGCCGACGCGCCGTCGGACTCGGCGACCGCGACGGCGCGGTTGAGGCGTACGACCGGCGACCCGGTGCGCTCCTCGAGCAGGGCGTACAGCGCGCTGATCGCCCGCCAGTCGGTGTCCGCGGCCCGCGCTGCGGAGGCGTGCTCGGCGGCGATCGCGGCTTGCAGGGCGTACGGGCCGGCCGTGCGCACCATGCGCAGGGCTCCCTCGGCGAGCCGCAGGCCCTCGGCGACCTCGTCGCCCCGCCAGCGGGAGCGGTCCTGGTCGGTGAGCAGCACCAGTGCCCCGCGCTCGTCGAGCCGGGCGTCGCGCCGGGAGTGCTGCAGGAGCATCAGGGCGAGCAGGCCGAGCGGTTCCGGCTCGTCGGGTGCGAGGGATACCAGAACGCGTGCCAGGCGGATCGCCTCACCGGCCACCTCGTCGCGGATCAGCCGGCCACCGGCGGTCGCCGCGTACCCCTCGGTGAAGATCAGGTACAGCACGGCGAGCACGCCGGCCAACCGGTCGGGCAGGTCGGCGTCGGTGGGCACGCGGTACGGGATGCCGGCGGCGGCGATCTTCTTCTTCGCGCGGGTGATCCGCGCGGCCATCGTCGGCTCGGACACGAGGAACATCCGCGCGACCTCGGCCGTGGTGAGGCCGCCGACCAGCCGCAGGGTGAGCGCGACGCGCGCCTCGGCGGCGAGCGCCGGGTGGCAGCAGGTGAACAGCAGCCGCAGCCGCTCGTCCGGGATCGCGCCCGGTTCGTACGCCTCCGCGTCGGCGCCGGGTTCGGTCCGTTCGGTGTCGCTGATGAGCAACGGCAGCTTGCGCCCGAGCGTCGCGTCCCGGCGCAGCCGGTCCAGCGCGCGGCGCCGCGCGCTGGTGAGCAGCCAGCCCGCGGGGTTGCGGGGCGTGCCGTCACGCGGCCAGGTGCGTACGGCCGCGGCGAAGGCATCCTGCAGCGCGTCCTCGGCGATGTCGATGCTGGCGAGCTCGCGGGTCAGCAGCGCCAGCAGGCGCGCCCAGTGCTCCTTGTGCGCCCGCTCGATCGCGCCTGCTTCCACGACGCTGAACGATACGGCCCGCCCGGACGAGATCCGGTCGCTATGCCTGATCGGTACGCTTCGCTGCGTGACGGTACGGATGGGACTGATCGGCGCCGGCCCGTGGGCCCGGCAGGTACACGCAGCCGGTGTGGCGGACTCGGAGCGAACGGAGCTCGTCGGGGTGTGGGCCCGCCGCGCCGAGGCGGCCAAGGCAATCTGCGCGGAGCACGGCGGGCAGCCGTACGACTCAGTGGAATCACTGCTCGCCGATGTCGACGCGGTCACGTTCTCGGTGCCGCCGGAGGTGCAGGCCGAGATCGCGACTCGAGCCGCGGCGCACGGCACGCACCTCGTCTTGGAGAAACCGATCGCGGCCGACTTCGGGTCGGCGGAGCGGCTGGCCGCAGCTGTCACCGCCGCGGGCGTACGGACCGCGGTGTTCTTCACCGGCCGGTACTCCGACCAGGGCCGCGAGTTCCTCGCCGCCGCACGAGACCGGACCGACTGGCACGGTGCGCACGCGGTCTGGGTGTCCGGTGCGCTGCTCGACGGCCCATTCGCCAGCTCGCCGTGGCGACACGAGCGAGGCGCGCTCTGGGACGTGGTCCCCCATGCGGTCGAGCTACTCGACGCCGCGCTGGGTCCGGTGACCGCCGTGCGGGCCGCGGCACGGACCTCGCACGGCCTGGTGCAGCTGATCGTCGACCACGAGAACGGGCGGCTCAGTGAGATCACAGCCAGCCTCCGCGTACCTGCCAACCCATCCCTGGGCGTGGTGACCCTGTTCGGTGATGGGGGGACGCTGACGTTCAGCGCCGATCGGACGGATGCCCGCACCGCCTACGCTGACCTGCTGGATCAGCTCGTAGAGGCGATCGAGGGCGGGGGCGCCGGGCCGGAATGCGACGTGCACCGCGGAGTCGCGATCCAGCGCATCCTGCAACAGGCCGAGGAGACGTTGTCAGATCGCGCGCGGGCTCCAGCCTCCTGAGGTTCTGACAGGGTAGCGAGGGTCACGCCCAGAGCTGGCCCTCGAGCGCCTCGGCGGCCTCCTCGAGGGTGTCGGCGTACGCGCCCGTGGACAGGTACTTCCAGCCGCCGTCGGCGACGACGAACGCGATCTGCCCCGGCTCGCCGGCCTCCACGAGCCGGTCCGCGACCCGCAGCGCCACGTGTAGCGCCGCGCCGCTGGAGATACCGGCGAAGATGCCCTCCTCGGACACCAGCTCGCGGGTACGCTGCAGCGCGTCGTACGGTCCGACCGCGTGCTTGCCGGTCAGCACGGTCTCGTCGTACAGCTCGGGCACGAACCCCTCGTCGAGGTTGCGCAGGCCGTACACCAGCTCGCCGTACCGCGGCTCAGCAGCGATGACCTGTACGTCGGGCACCTTCTCGCGCAAGTAGCCGCCGACACCCATCAGCGTGCCGGTCGTGCCGAGGCCCGCGACGAAGTGGGTGATGGCGGGCAGGTCGGCGAGTATCTCCGGTCCGGTGCCCTCGTAGTGGGCGCGGGTGTTGGCGGGGTTGCCGTACTGGTAGAGCATCACCCACTCGGGATGCTCGCGCGCGAGCCCCTTCGCGACGCGTACGGCCTCGTTGGAGCCGCCGGCCGCCGGCGAGGACACGATCTCCGCGCCCCACATGGTGAGCAACTGGCGCCGCTCGGCCGAGGTGTTCTCCGGCAGCACGCACACCAGGCGGTAGCCGCGCAGCCGGCAGACCATCGCCAGGCCGATGCCGGTGTTGCCCGACGTGGGCTCCAGCACGGTCGACCCGCGGCGCAGCGTTCCGTCCCGCTCCGCCGCCTCGACCATTGCCAGGGCGACCCGGTCCTTCACGGAACCGGTGGGGTTGCGGTCCTCGAGCTTCGCCCAGAGCCGTACGTCGGGGCTCGGCGAGAGCCGGCCGAGCTCCACCAGCGGCGTGTTCCCGACGGCCTCGAGCAGCGAGTGCGCGAGCATCGTCAGCGCGCGCCGCCGGCCACGGCGGGCAGCACGACGATCGTGTCACCGTCGCTGAGCGGTGTCTGGAGACCGCCGATGAACCGCACGTCCTCGTCGCCCCGGTAGATGTTCACGAACCGGCGCAGTCCCCCGTCGTCGACCAGCCGCTCACGCAGCCCGGGGTGGCGGCTCTCCAGATCGTCGAGCAACGCGGCGAGGGTGTCGCCGGAACCGTTGACCGACTTCTCCCCGCCCGTCTGGGGGCGCAGGATCGTCGGGATGCGTACGTCGATGGCCATCAGCTCGTTCTCCAGCGGTCGGTCGTCGTGGGCTTCCTTCCCAGCCCAACGGCGCGGGATGCGCGGTTCATTCCGCGTTCACCCCGCTTCTACCGTGGGGACGACCCGTACCTCCTCCTCGGTGACCTCGCCGTCGACGATCCGGTACGAGCGGAACTCCTCGGTGTCCGCGTCCCGGGTCGAGACCAGCACGTAGTGCGCGCCCGGTTCTGCCGCCAGGGAGATGTCCGTACGCGACGGGTACGCCTCGGTCGCGGTGTGCGAGTGGTAGATGACGACCGGGTCCTCGTCGCGGTCGTCCAGCTCCCGCCACACGTGCAGCTGCTCGGTGGTTTCGAACCGGAAGAACGTCGGCGAGCGTTCGGCGTTGACCATGGGCACGGGGCGCTCCGGACGGTCCGACCCCGCGGGCCCCGCCACGATGCCGCACGCCTCGTCGGGGTGGTCCCTGCGCGCGTGCGCGACGATCGCGTCGTAGACGGCCTTGTCGATGGTGAGCACGGTCCGAGGCTATCCGGCCGATCGACCGTACTCGCGTGATCATGAAAGGTTGTTGTAGCAATGGCTACGAACATCCTTCATGATCACCGGGAAGCAGTGGACCGGCTCACTCGGGCATCAGGGCCTCGACGAGGGTCTGCTGCAGGAAGCTCAGCCAGTCGTACACGTACCACAGCGCCTTGCGGGGGTCGTCGTCGTCGAGGGCGCCGAAGACCCGCTCGTGGTCCTCGGTGACCTCGAGCCGGGTGCCGAGCGTGAGGCGTACGTCGTTCAGCGCCCGCAGCCACGCCCGCGCCTGCTCCTCGGAAAGGTCGACGCGCCCGCCGTTACCGAGCGACCGCTGGGCGGTCGTCGCGGCATCCACCTTGCCCTGCCTGAGGTCGCCCTCGGTGTAGCGGCGGAAGTCGTTCGTCGCCTCCGCGTCGTCGGCGTACGCGTCCGGCAGCAGCCGGGCGAGCGCGGGATCGTCCGGGCGCTCGCGTGGTTCCATGCCGGCGAGCAGCGAGCGGAACGGGTCGTCGCTGCCCGAGTGGTCCTCGGCGCCGCCGCCAAGCAGCTCGACCAGCTGCCCGAACAGGCCGTGCAGGACCGCGGCCTCGTCGGCGTCGAGCCGGACCGACGCGCCCTTGCGCGAGCGATGAAAGCCGCTGCTCATCTCACGACTGCCGCTCAAGCGTCGCCCACAGGCCGTACCCGTGCATACCCGTCACGTCGCGCTCCATCTCCTCCCGGGTGCCGGACGAGACGACCGCCTTGCCCTTGTGGTGCACGTCGAGCATCAGCTTCTCTGCGACTTCCCGCGAATAGCCGAAGTACGACTGGAACACATATGTCACGTACGACATGAGGTTGACCGGGTCGTTCCACACGATCGTCACCCATGGCACGTCCAGCCGCACGTCGGCCCCTGCCGACGGCTGCTCGACTTCCACGGGCGAGACGCTCACGACACCATGGTTGCACGTGCGTATGTGCGCCATTGAGCGCCGCGCGAACCTGGGGACGAGCGACTGGCTAGTCTGCCTCGCGTGGAGCTACCGAGCACGGCGCTGTACATCGACATGTACGAGCTGACGATGCTGCAGTCGGCGTTGCACGACGGCACGGGCGACCGTAGGGCCGCGTTCGAGCTGTTCGCGCGCCGGTTACCGCCCGGGCGCCGGTACGGCGTGGTCGCGGGCACCGAGCGGCTGCTCGGACTCCTGCGCCGGTTCTCGTTCGACGACGAGACCATGCGCTTTCTCACCGACCACCGCATCGTCGACAAGCCGACCCGGGAGTGGCTGGAGTCGTACCGGTTCGCAGGCGATGTCTGGGGATACCCGGAGGGCGAGGTGTTCTTCCCGGGCTCGCCGCTCATGGTGGTCGAGGGCACGTTCGCCGAGGCCGTGCTGCTCGAGACCATCGTGCTGAGCGTGCTCAACCACGACTCGGCGATCGCCGCGGCGGCGTCGCGGATGGCGAACGCCGCGGGCGACCGGCCGGTGATCGAGATGGGCTCGCGACGTACGCACGAGGAGGCGGCGATCGCGTCGGCCCGCGCGGCTTATCTCGGCGGTTTCGCGTCCACCTCGAACCTCGAGGCCAGCCGCAGGTACGGCGTCCCGGCGACCGGTACCACCGCGCACGCATTCGTCCTGCTGCACGACACCGAGCGGGATGCGTTCCGCGCCCAGGTGGAATCGCTCGGCCAGGGCACGACCGTACTGGTCGACACCTACGACGTCGGCGAGGCCGTACGCGCGGCGGTCGACATCGCCGGCACCTCGCTCGGCGCGATCAGGATCGACTCCGGCGACCTGCTGACCCTGGCGGGGCAGGTACGCGGCCAGCTCGACTCGCTCGGCGCCACGAAGACGAAGATCGTGGTGTCCGGCGACCTGGACGAGTACCAGATCGCTGCCCTCGGCGTGACGCCCGCGGCGGCGTACGGGGTCGGCACCTCACTGGTGACCGGCTCCGGCGCACCCACGGCCGAGCTGGTCTACAAGCTGGTCGCCAGGGGCACCGCCGACCCCGACAGCTCGCTCGTACCCGTAGCCAAGCGCTCCACCGGCAAGCCGACGTACGGCGGCCGGAAGTGGGCCGTGCGGACCTACGACGGCAACCGCGTCGCCGAGACCGAGCTGGTCACCACGCGGCCGCCGGACCCCCGGCCAGAACGCGGCCGGCCCCTGCTCGTACCACTGATCGAGCGCGGGGAGACGGTGTGCGACGGCACGCTCGAGCAGGCCAGGACGCGGCTGCGGGACTCGCTCGCGGAGCTCCCGCCCAGGGCCGTCCAGCTGTCGCACGGCGACCCGGTGATCCCGACCGTGCACACCGACGCCCGGCGGGGCTAGCGGCAGCGCACCCAGCCGTGTTGACTCGCTCAACCCGGGTGCGTAGCGGGCAAATCGGTCAGTTGTTCAGTGTTGAGCGAGTCAAGAGCTCACCGAACCGGCGATGAGCGCCCGGTACCAGTCGTACGACGCCTTCGGGGTACGCCGGCCGGTCTCGAAGTCGACGTGGGTGAGGCCGAAGCGCGTGGCGTAGCCCTCCGCCCATTCGAAGTTGTCCAGCAGCGACCAGTAGAAGTAGCCGCGGACGTCGATGCCGCCGTCGATCGCCTGGCGCAGCGCCCGCAGGTGACCGTCCACGAACGCGATCCGCTCCTGGTCCTCGACGGCGCCGCCGGGGCCCGGCGCGTCCGGCAGCGCGACGCCGTTCTCGGTGATGTAGACCGGCGGGAGGTCGGACCCGTACCTGCTCTGGAACCGGACGAGGGTCTCGCGCAGGCCGTCGGGCACGACAGGCCAGCCCATCATGGTCCGCGGCGCGTCTTCCCACGGTCGGCGGACGAAGCCGAGCGCCGCCGATAGCGCGTCCAGCTCGTCCAGGTCCGCGGCCATGTCGGAAGGGGCGGCCATCCGCATCGGCTGGTAGTAGTTCAGGCCGAGGAAGTCGAGCGGTTCGGGTTCGCCGCGCAGGTCGCCCTCCTGCATCCAGTCACCCAGTGCCATGACGTCGGCGACCTGCAGCTCCGGATAACGCCCGCGGAGTGCGGCGTCCGCGAACAGCCAGTTCAGCCAGGCATCGAACCTGCGCGCAGCCTCGATGTCGTCCGGCTGGTCGGACGCCGGATACGCGGGCGACACGTTCAGCGTCAGGCCGACCTTGCTCGTCGCCGGAACCGTCTCGCGCAGCACCGAGACCGCGCGCTCGTGCGCCAGCGCGAAGTGGTGCACGACCCGCAGCGTCTCCAGCCTTTCGGTGCGACCAGGGGCGTGCTGGCCGGAGCCGTACCCCATGAACGCGGCGACCCACGGCTCGTTCAGCGTGACCCACATCGGCACCCGGTCGCCGAGCGCCGCCGCGACGACCCCGACGTACTCGCCGAACCACTCCACGATGTCCCGCGCCGCCCAGCCGCCCTTGTCCTCGAGCAGCTGCGGCAGGTCCCAGTGGTACAGCGTCACGCATGGGGTGATGCCGTGCGCCAGCAGGTCGTCGGTGAGCCGCTTGTAGAAGTCGAGTCCGGCCTGGTTGACCTCGCCGATTCCGGTGGGCAGCACGCGGGGCCAGGCGATCGAGTACCGGTACGCACCGAGACCGAGATCGGCGGCGAGGCGTACGTCCTCGGCGTAGCGGTGGTAGTGGTCGCACGCGACATCGCCTGTGTCACCGCCCGCGATCGCGCCCGGCGTGTGGCTGAAGGTGTCCCAGATCGACGGCCCGCGCCCGTCCTCGTCCACAGCGCCCTCGATCTGGTACGCGGCCGTCGCCGCACCCCATAGGAAGTCCGCTGGAAAGCCCGGCAGCTCGTCATTCATCCGGGGGAGTCTGCCAGCAACCGCAGATGCGGGCGAGCCCCGGTAAGAACGTGTTTGGAAACTAACCATCCAGGAGAGAGCTGGCCGATGGCGGCACCATGAACAAGGCTCAGCTCGGCCAGGACCACAGAGGGTAGGCCTCGAGCTGACCTTTCCAAGCACGTTCTAAGGCATAGTGGGTTCATGCGTGTCGTGGTCGTGGGCGCCGGCATCGTCGGCGCGAGCGCGGCGTACCACCTCGCCGTCGCGGGCACCGAGGTCGTACTCGTCGACGGGTCCCACCCGGGGCAGGCGACCGCCGCCGGCGCAGGCGTGGTGTTCCCGTGGCAGCTGCCCGGCGGCCCGCCGGAATGGCAACCGCTCGCTGCCGCGACCGTCGCGCACTGGCCGCGGCTGATCGAGGCGCTCTCGGCGCCCGGCATGCCCGACCCGGGCATCGCCCAGGTGGGCACCATCACGGTCAGCCCGGAGGGTGAGCGACTCGAGCAGATGTACCAGATGCTGCGGGAGCTGCCGGGAAAGCCGGGCTACGAGGGCCTCGGCGAGATGGAGCTGCTCGCAGCAGGCAAGCCCGCCGAACGCTTCCGCGTGCTTCGCGACGATCTCGGGGGCGTCGCCGTGCCCGGGCCCGGCCGGGTGGACGGCAGGGCGCTCACCAGCGCGCTCGTCGAGGCCGCGCGGAACGACGGCGCCACCGTACAGACCGGCGCTGCGTCCCTGCGCACGGACGGCACCCGGGTCACGGGAGTCGACATCGGCGACGAGCTGGTCGAGGCGGACGCCGTCATCGCCGCGGCGGGCGCGTGGACTCCGGCACTGTGCGCGCCGTTGGGTCTCGACGTTCCGGTCGCGCCCGTACGCGGCCAGTTACTGCACATGGACGTGCCCGGCGAGGACACCGCCGCTTGGCCGGTGATCCGCGCGGGTGACGCGCACTACCTGCTGGGCTTCCCCGGGGGCCGTGTGGTCAGCGGCTCCACCCACGAGCCGGACGCGGGGTTCGACTGTCGCATCACCGTCGCCGGTGCGCACCACCTGCTGACCGACGTGCTGGACATCGCGCCGGGGCTGGCCGACGGCACCCTGGTGGAGGTGCGCGTCGGGTTCCGCCCCGTGAGCGCGGACGGCCTGCCGGTACTCGGGCACGCGGAAGGGGTCGAGGGCCTGGTCGTGGCGACCGGCCTCGGTGCCAACGGGCTCACCTTCGGCCCGTGCATGGGCAGCGTGGCCGCCGACCTCGTCCGCGGCAAACCCACCATCGATTTAACCGCATACCGTCCCGACCGCTAGGACGCTTGCCCACCACGACCACACGACGGTTGCGGTCGGCGGGAGTGTTCCGGTCGATCTATTGGTGGCGGTTACCCCCGATAGGCGTCCCACTGTCCGGACATGCGGGTCGCCTGCCCTGCGGTGAACTTGTGCATGCACGCGTCGTACGTGTAGTCCATGAAATTGTGCACGGGGTCGTCGCCGGCCTTGTCCGCGCAGCTGTCCCGGCCCTCGGGGCACTCGTACGCGGGCGAGGCCTCGGCCGGGGTGTCCTTCACCTCGTCGCCGCTTCCGGCGCATCCGCCCTGGAAGGTGTGGTACAGCCCGAGCCAGTGGCCGATCTCGTGCGTCGCGGTGTCGCCCTTGTCGTAGTTGGTCGCCGATCCGCCGGGCAGCGAGGAGTAGAGCACGACGACGCCGTCATCGGTCGGGTTGCCCTCGTACCAGGCGGGGAACGTCGACCAGCCGAGCAGCCCGCCGGTCAGGTTCGCGGTGTAGAGGTTCAGGTCGCCGGCGTCGCCCTTGCGCAGCTCCTTCTTCATCTTCGTCTCGGCGTTGCTGCCCTCGGCCAGGTTGAACCAGCTCGCCTTGTCCGTGCGGTCCGTGCCCGCCAGCGAGAAGTTGAACCGTGTCGACGCCCCGCCGGTGTCGCCGGCGTACGACTTGTTCAGCACGTCAATCTGCTTGGCGATCTCGGAGTCGCTCAGCTTGCCCTCGGACCCGTTGGTGATGACGTGTACGTAGACGTCGACGGTGACCGCCGCTGCCGCGTCGGTCTTGCGCGCCGTCGGGCTCGCGCTCTCCTGACGCTTCTTGGAGTGGAAGTCCGCCTCCATCGCGGCCTGCTTGGCCGGCGAGATCGCGTCCGGATCGGATGCATTCGCGCCGTGCCCGATGCGCGCCGCGGCGGCCTGGTCGCCGCACCCGTGTGCCGGCGAGGCGGGGCCGCCACTCGTCGGGGCCACCTGCGCCCCGGTTGCTCCAGCACCGGTGATCCCGGTGAGCACGAGGGCCGCCGTACCGAGCAGCCCGGACGCGATACGTCGCCGCATTGAGACCTCCGTTTCGGCGTCGCGCCGCTGAATCGGCACGAGGCGTACGCGAAGTTATCGTGCGGTGACTAAGAGTGGAAACCCCCTACCACGGAGTGTTACTTTTTTATAAAGATCGCACTCTCACTCGGGCTGCTCGCCCTTGGGCATGGACTCCCAGATCTCCTTGCACGCCGGGCAGACCGGGAACCTGCTCGGATCCCGGCTGGGCACCCAGACCTTGCCACACAACGCAATCAGCGGCGTCCCCATCACCGAGGACTCCACGATCTTCTCCTTCTGCACGTAGTGCGCGAAGCGTTCGTTGTCCCCGTCGCCGTACGAGAGCCGTTCGTCGACGTCGCCCTCGGGGACCACTGTTGCCGTCTGTCCCTGAGTCTCCATTCGTCAAGTCTAAGGCAAGAGAGGCCCACGAGTCAGTTCGCCGTGGGGTCCGAGGGGAAGGTGGAAACCAGGGCGAGCTCGCCGCCCTGCCGGCGCAGGACGTGCTGCCACAGCCGTCCGGGGTCGGACGTGAACGGGTCGTCGGGTCGGGCGTCGAGGACGTACCAGGCACCCTCGTCGATCTCGCCGTCGAGCTGACCTGCGCCCCACCCCGCGTACCCAGCGAAGATGCGCAACCCGCTGATCTCGGCCGCGAGCACCTCCGGTGGCGCGTCCAGGTCGACAAGGCCGAGCGGCCCGCCGCCGCCGTCACCGGTGATCGCCCGCCAGCCGAGCGGCTCCTCATCACCGTGCGTGCCCACCGCGGCCACGCCGAGCGCGTTGTCCAGCGCCACCGGACCGCCCTGGAACACCACCTGGGGGCCGGCCGTGAGCGCACCCCACGGTTCGAGCACCGTGGACACGGGCACCTCCGTCGGCCGGTTCAGCACGACGCCGAGCGTGCCCGCCGGGTCCTCCTCGACCACGAGGATGACCGCGCGCTCGAAGTTCGGGTCGCGCAGCAGCGGGGTTGCCACGAGCAGGTTGCCGGTGCGGTCCACGACTCCATCATGCGTCCCGGAGAACGTTCACGCACAGCACCCCGCCGCCACGACCGTCACGGGGCGGAGAGCAGGCTCACCGCCGGATCGTCGGTCGTGCTCCGCGCGGCGTTCGACTCCTCCGCAGCCTTGTGCACCGCGCTGGCGACCGTCTTCGCCAGGTCGGCGTGAAAGACGCTCGGCACGATGTAGTTGGCGTTCAACTCCTCGTCGGACACCACCGACGCGAGCGCGGTCGCCGCCGCCACCATCATCGGCGTCGTCACCTTGTGGCTCTGCGCGTCGAGCAGCCCGCGGAACACCCCGGGAAAGACCAGGACATTGTTGATCTGATTCGGGTAGTCACTGCGGCCGGTCGCGACGACCGCCGCGTGCTCCAGCGCCGCCGCCGGCTCGACCTCCGGGTCCGGGTTGGCGAGCGCGAAGACGATCGCGTCGTCGTTCATGGTGGCGATGTCGGCGCCGGAGAGCAGGTTCGGCGCGGACAACCCGATGAACACGTCGGCACCCGCGAGCGCATTGGGTAGGTCGCCGGTGTAGCCGGCAGCGTTGGTGTGCTCGACGATCCACCGCAGGTTCGGGTCGTCGAGGTCGTCGCGCTCGGGGTGCAGCGCGCCGTGCACGTCGAACACGACCACGTCACGTGCCCCGGCGGCGAGGAGCAGCTTGAGCACGGCGGACCCGGCGGCGCCCGCTCCCGACATCACGATCCGTATCCCGGCCAGGTCCTTGCCGACGCACCGCAGCGCGTTCATCAGCGCGGCGAGGACCGCGATCGCCGTGCCGTGCTGGTCGTCATGGAACACCGGGATGTCGAGGACCTCGCGCAGCCGCCGCTCCACCTCGAAGCACCGTGGCGCCGCGATGTCCTCCAGGTTGATGCCGCCGAAGCCGGTGGCGATGGACCGTACGATGCCGACGATCTCGTCGGGGTCCTGGGTGTCGAGGCAGATCGGCCAGGCGTCGATGTCGGCGAACCGCTTGAACAGCGCGGCCTTGCCCTCCATCACCGGCAGCGCGGCGACCGGACCGATGGTGCCCAGTCCGAGGACGGCCGAGCCGTCGGTGACGACCGCCACCGTGTTGCGCTTGATCGTGAGCCGCCGGGCGTCGTCGGGATTCTGCGCCAGCGCGAGGGAGACGCGCGCGACGCCCGG
>JBOHBN010000379.1:0-2367 GCA_050698355.1 Streptosporangiales bacterium
CTGCCTCGTCGGGCAAGGTCACCCGCCGGCGTCTCAACCCCGCTGGTGACCGTCAGGCCAATCATGCGCTGTGGCGGATCGTGCTGACCAGGATGAGCTCTGAGCCGCGCACACGGGCCTATGTGGACCGGCGCGGCGCCGAGGGGCTGTCCAAGGCCGAGATCATCCGCTGCCTCAAGCGTTACGTCGCCCGGCAGGTCTACCCCCACCTCCGTCCCTGCCGCAGCGACTGACGCCACAAATCCTCGGGAGCGGCCTGGCCCTTTAACCGGCTGCCGCCATCAGGCTGGCCTTCCAGTGATCTGCCGGCCGCTCCCGAGTCCTACCTCGACCAGCTGGTGCGTGACCTCATAAGAGCCTGCCTTCACACCGAATGGCCCGTCCCTGTCTTGTCCGCAAAACCAGCAAATTCGCCCCTTGACAACCATAGGAGCATCACTGTGTCCGGTTCGCGGTAGGGACCGTCCTTGCGGACGGCCCCCCGCACAGATCCCAGCGTGCGCTACTAACGCACTGGGCTCTTGCCTTGGGTCAAACGCGAAGCCGCGCGTCGGGGAAGGGATGCATCACTTTGGCGGGTGGGAGCCAGCGAGTGGCGAGCCGGTTCATCCGGGCCCAGGGGATCCGAGCGCGCTGGCTGCGGCGCTCGAGCGCGTCGTGCCAGAGCTTGGTCACCTGAGTCCGGAAGCTGGCTACCGCCGTCCGGTTGCCCGGCACGGCGTAGTAGTCGCGGTGTCCGCGTACCACACTGGCCAGCCACCGGCCCTGATCCGGGATGGGCTGATACCGGCGCACCTTGAGTTGGTCTTTGACCTCTCTTAGTTTGGCCCGCATCCGCTTCGAGATCGTAAGCCGGCGCACCCAGAACCGCCCGGTCCGCGTCCTCGCGCAGATGTGCGTGAAGCCGAGGAACTCGAACGTCTCCGGTTTGCCCAGACCCCGCGCGGCTCGATTGCGGGCGGCGAACCGCCCGAACTCGATCAGCCGGGTCTTGTCCGGGTGCAGCTCCAAGCCGAACTTCGCCAACCGCTCGCGTAGCTCGCCGAGGAACCGTTGCGCATCGGTGTGATGCTCGAAGCCGACGATAAAGTCGTCAGCGAACCTCACGATGATCACATCACCGTGGGCGTAACGACGCCTCCACCACTCGGCCCACAGGTCAAAGACGTAGTGCAGGTACACGTTGGCGAGCAACGGCGAAGCCGATGCCCCCTGCGCCGAACCATGATCGCTCCGCGTCCATTGACCGTTCTCGATAACCCCCGCGGCCAGCCACTTGTCGATCAGCCGCAGGACCCGCTTGTCCGCGATCCGGTGCTCGAGGAACTTTCGCAGCCAGGCCCGATCAAGCTGACCGAAGAAGTCGCGGACGTCCGCGTCGAGCACCCAGTTCACCCTGCGCCGTTGGATCCCGACCGTAAGCGCATCCAGTGCTTGATGCTGGTTGCGCCCGGGCCTGAACCCGTAGGAGAAGCCCCGGAAGTCGGCCTCGTAGACGGCATTGAGCACCTCGACGACCGCCCGCTGAACGATCTTGTCTTCCAGCGCGGCGATACCCAACGGGCGCGAGCGCCCGTCCGCCTTCGGGATGTATGCCCGCCTGCTCGGCTTCGCCCGGTAGCGCCCTGCCTGCACCCGCTCGTGCAGATCCCGGAGGTTGGCCTCCAAGTCCTGCCCGTAGGCGCTCCACGTCACCCCATCCACCCCGGGCACGGCCTGCGGGCGGATCGCCCGGTAGGCCGACCGGAGCCGGTCGAGATCGACATGGTGCAGTAGCGCGGTGAACCGTGCCTCCTTGTCCCTTTCTGCTACTTCACGCACACGGTCCAGCGCACTGGGCGCGCCGTGCCCGGCTCTGTGTCCAGGGCGCGTTTTGCTGGCCGTGTTCCCCTCGGCTGGGCGCCTTCCCTCCACCGGCTCCGCGGCCGCGTCTGCGGCCTTGATCGCCGGCTTCGCCGGTAGTACGCGCCCATCTGACTTCCCGCCCTCGTTCATCCCAGGCTTACCGCCTCAGCGTTCCCCGGACGGCCCGACCGGTGATCAACCGGTCGGGCGAGTGGCGGGATCTCCCGGTTCTCGCGCAGGAGGACTCCGTACATGCACAGGTTCTCAGACCGCGCGGGGTCCGTCGACAGCTCGCGTATAACGCTGCCGACGATGTGGCCTTCCGCCTCGTGAGACGACGTCGGCACCCCGAAACAGTGATTTCGCGGCTCAGTAGCTGGCCTGCACGTACCCCTGTCAACGCTTCGCCACCGCCCTCGCGGGCCGTCGACGCATGACTCGGGGCCACCGTGGATCGCTACTCCTTCGATGTCGGGCGTTCTCATCCCTTTCCTCCTGCCGGCTTATCCCGGCGCTTTCCCC
>JBOHBN010000380.1:0-24313 GCA_050698355.1 Streptosporangiales bacterium
GGGCATGCGCTACTGCCTCGGCAAGGACGCCGACGGCCGGCACACCTACAACGTCGTCGACGCGACCCCCACCCACGCCACCGAACTCCCCACATCAGTCACGCGCAACTTCTACACCACAAGCTCATGCGGCATCTGCGGCAAGGCGAGCCTCGACGCCGTACGCCTGCGACAGCCATACGACATCGGGGCCGATGCCGCGGCACTCACGCCCTCGACCTTGGCGCTACTCCCCGAGCGCCTGCGCGCCGCCCAGCAGGTGTTCTCCCGCACCGGTGGTCTGCACGCCGCCGGTCTGTTCACCGCGGACGGCGAGCTCGTCTGCCTGCGCGAGGACATCGGCCGGCACAACGCGGTCGACAAGGTCGTCGGTTGGGCGGTGCGCAACGCCTCGCTGCCGCTTGCCGGACACACACTGCTGGTCAGCGGGCGGGCGTCGTTCGAACTCGTCCAGAAGGCACTGCTCGCGGGGGTCCCCGTACTCGCCGCGGTCTCGGCGCCGTCGACGCTGGCCGTGGATCTCGCCGCCGAGGCCGGCATGACGCTCGTCGGCTTCCTGCGCGAGGAGACGATGAACGTCTACGCGGGAGGGCACCGGCTGGCCGAGGTGGCTGTCAGCCCCACGCCAGGTTCCTGACGTCGACACCGATCACCGACTGGTGCTTGTTCAGGCAGGCGCTGACACTGGCGATCTGGCCGTCGCTCGCCCGGTCGACGCGGTAGCGCACGTCGTTCAGCCGCGCGTGCTTGCGGTCGCCGGGTCCCATCGGCTCCGCCACGATCGCCGGCGGTGCCTCACAGTCGGCCCGCACGTGCGCACGGTCGGCACGCGAGGTGCCCTCCTTGAAGAGGACGACGAGCTCCCGCTGCCCCAGCGGGTCGAAGATGCCCGACAGGGTGCTCACCACCGCCAGCCCGATGAAGAGGACGACTGGGATAATGATCATCGCTACGACGCGCCGAGAGCTGGGTGCCTTCCGTGTCGCCACGATCTCAGCCTACGGTTCGTTGTCGGAGACGGATTCACCGCGTACGGCGAAGGGACCTCACAGTGGCACTGCGGATCGAGGACTACGCGCTGGTCGGGGACATGCAAAGCTGTGCCCTGGTCGGACGGGACGGCTCGGTGGACTGGCTCTGCCTGCCGCGGTTCGACTCCGCGGCGTTTTTCTCCTCGCTGCTCGGCGAGGAGGAGAACGGGCGCTGGCTGCTCGCCCCCGCGTCCGGAGGCGTCGCCACCCGGCGCCAGTACCGCCAGGACACGCTCATCCTGGAGAGCGAGTGGGACACCCCGGACGGCACCGTACGCATCATCGACTTCATGCCGAACCGGGACACTGCACCGGACATGGTGCGCATCGTCGAGGGCGTGTCCGGACGCGTGCCGATGGTGTGCGACCTGCGGCTGCGCTTCGACTACGGCCGGGTCGTGCCGTGGGTGCGTCGCGAGGACGGTCAGCTCGCCAGTATCGCGGGGCCGGACTCGGTATGGCTCCGTACCCCGATCGAACTGGAGGGCCGCGACTTCCGGTCCGTCGCGGAGTTCACCGTCGGCCCCGGCGATCGGGTGCCGTTCGTGCTCACCTGGCACCCGTCGCACGAGCAGCCGCCGATGCCGGTCGACCCCGAGGTTTCGCTGGAGGAGACCGAGCAGTTCTGGCGGAGGTGGACCTCACAGTGCACGTACCGTGGCAAGTACCGCGACCCGGTCGTCCGTTCGCTGATCACGTTGAAGGCACTCACCTACGAGCCGACGGGCGGCATGGTGGCCGCGGCGACGACCTCACTCCCTGAGACCATCGGCGGTGAGCGTAACTGGGACTACCGGTACTGCTGGCTGCGCGACGCGACGGTCACGCTCGAAGCGCTCATCCGCGGCGGCTTCATCGAGGGTGCCAAGGCGTGGCGCAGCTGGCTGCTGCGCGCGATCGCCGGCAGCCCGCAGGACGTCCAGATCATGTACGGGGTGGCCGGTGAGCGACGGCTACCGGAGTACGACCTCGACTGGCTCCCGGGCTACGAGAACTCGCGTCCGGTGCGCGTCGGCAACGGCGCGGCCAGCCAAGTCCAGCATGACGTGTTCGGCTCGGTGCTCGACGCGCTCTACCTCGCCAGGAAGAACGGGTTGACCATCGACCGGCACGCGTGGGCGATCCAGCGGGCCCTGGTCAACTACATCGCCGAACGGTGGCGGGAACCGGACAGCGGCCTGTGGGAGATGCGCGGCGAACCGCAGCATTTCGTGCACTCGAAGGTGATGGTGTGGGTGGCGGTCGACCGCGCGATCAAGACCATCGAGGAGACCTCGCTGGCCGGTCCGGTCGACCAGTGGCGCGCCCTGCGCGACGAGGTGCACCTGGAGGTCTGCGAGAAGGGATGGAACGAGCGCAAGCGCAGTTTCACCCAGTACTACGGGTCGGAGGACCTGGACGCCTCGCTGCTCATCATCCCCCAGGTCGGCTTCCTGCCCCCCGACGACGAGCGGGTCGTCAGCACGGTCGAGGCGATCCAGCGCGAGCTGACAAAGGACGGCTTCGTCGCCCGCTACCCCACACACGAGGCCACGGGCACCGACGGGCTCGCCGGCGAGGAGGGCTCCTTCCTCATGTGCAGCTTCTGGCTCGCCGACAACCTGCAGCTGATCGGCAGGACCGACGAGGCGCGCGCGCTGTTCGAGCGCCTGCTGGAGGTGCAAAACGACGTGGGCCTGTTCGCGGAGGAGTACCACGCACGAGACGGGCGGATGATAGGCAACTTCCCGCAGGCGTTCAGCCACATGGGCCTGGTTCGCACCGCGTACAACCTGTCCGCGCACGACCTGCAGCACCGCTCGTTCCAGCCCACCCCCGAGACCGAGCAGAGCTGACCGACAGAGCCCCCGGTCAAGATCTGTTCCGCGCGGCCGTAGCGCGTAGAAACCTGCGCGTTGCAGCCGGAAGAAACCGATCTTGGTCTCGGCCGGACTCTACGGTCCTTCACTCGCTCGGGCGGAGCAAGTCGATGTCGGTGGCAGCGAAGTCATTGCCGGTGCACAGGACGGGGCCTCCGACCCACTCGGCGAGACCGTACGCGAAGCAATCGCCGAAGTTCAGCGCTGCCGCGTGCCGGCCCTTGCCGTAGCGACGCCAGCCGCCGAGTGCTCTCTCCGCGGCCTCCCCGTCCACGCCGGCGGTCTCGATGTCCGCGTCACGCAGAAACCGCGCCACAACCTCCGAGCCTTCCAGCCCCAGTCGTCCCTCGACGACGATCCCCAGCTCGACGCGAGTCGCCGCCGACATGAGGCGCGACTCTGCATCCTCCAGGTGACCAAGGAGCTCCTCGCTTCCCGGTTCACCGAAGATGACGGCAACCGCCGCGGACGTGTCGACGACGACTGTGGAGACCGCAGCCGTCACCGCGGCAAGCCATGCTGGTCGTAACCGATGATCTCCTCCGGGCTACGGGGGTCGCGGACCGAAATCGCACGCACGTCACGCTGCAGGCGGTGGAGCTGCTGGCTCATGCGCGGGCGCAGACGCGCGCTGTGCAACCGCTGTCGCAGCGCCACGACGACAGCCTCGGTCAAAGACTCACCGGTCTCCCGCGCCAGCTCGCGCGCCAACCGATCTGCCTCGTCGCTCTTGATGCTCAGCGCCATAGCAGAAGTATATATCGAACGGCACCATTCTGTACGCCTCAGGCCAGCGCCGGCTCGCGGAAGGTGAGCGTGCCGGCGTCGGCGTCCAGGTCGGCCTCGATGCCCAGCGGTACGGTCAGCTGTGGCCGGCCGTGGCCGACGTGCACGCCGTCGAGCACGGTGACGCCGAGGGAGCCCAGCCGTTCGGCCAGCGTCCCTGCGACGTCGCCGCAGTCGGTCCAGTCGCCGAGCACGATGCCCGCGACCCCGTCGAACCATCCGGCCTGCAGGAGCTGGGTGAGCATCCGGTCAACCCGGTACGGGGCCTCGCCGACGTCCTCGAGCACGGCGATCGCGCCCCGTGCCGGCGGACCTGCGTACGGTGTCCCGGCAGCCGCGGCCAGTAGTGAGAGGTTGCCGCCGACCACCGGACCGCCGGCGCATCCACCTCGCAGCGCCTTCCCCCGCAGCGCGACCGGCTCGGATGAGAACCACGCCGCGCTCGCGGCGTCGCGGCTCTCCGGGTCCGGCGTGGCGCCGGCGATCAGGGCTCCGGCGACCATCGGGCCGAACATCGTCACCAGCCCCAGCCGCCGCGCGAACGCCGCGTGCAGCGCGGTGATGTCGCTCGAGCCGTGCAGCAGCTTGGGCTCTGCGGCCGCCAGCCGATCCCAGTCGAGCAGCGGCAGCAGGAGCCCGCAGCCGTACCCGCCCCGGGCGCAGATCACGCCGCGCACACCCGGGTCGCACCACGCGCGCTGCAGGTCCGCGGCGCGGCCCTCGTCGTCACCGGCGACGTAACGGTCGCGGGCGTACGCGTGCTCCCCCACCACGACGTCGAGCCCGAGCCCGCGCAGCCAAGCGCACCCGGCATCGAGCGCGGCCGCCTCGACCGGCCCGCTCGGCGCGACGACCGCCACCCGGTCGCCCTCCCGCAGGCGGGGCGGGCGGGTGCGCGTCCCGGCCACTAGCGCGCCAACCCGGCGGTGAGCCGCGGCAGCACGTCACCGATCCGGCCGCGCAGCACCGCGTCCGCAAGGTCGTCGTACGGGGTGGGCTCCGCGTTCAGCACCACCAGCTTCGCCGACGCGCCCATCGCGACGTCGCACAGCGCCGCGACCGGGTACACGCCCAGTGAGCTGCCGACGGTCAGGAAGACCTCGCACCCGCTCGCGGCCTCCATCGCCCGCTCCCATACCCGCTGGTCCAGCGCCTGGCCGAACGAGATCGTCGCGGACTTCAGCATGCCGCCGCACGCCTCGCACGGCGGGTCCTCGGCGCCGGCTTCGACCCTGGCGAGCACGTCGCGCATCGGGAACCGCGCGCCGCAGTCCAGGCATCCCACCTCGTGGATGGTGCCGTGCACCTCGAGTACCCGGTCAGCGCTGTTGCCCGCCGCCTGGTGCAGCCCGTCGATGTTCTGCGTGATCACCGCGACGAGCCGCCCGGATTGTTCCAGCTCGACCAGCGCGTCGTGCCCCGCGTTCGGCCGCGCGGCCCAGGCGGGATGGTTCAGGCGGTTCTGCCATGCCCGTCGCCGTACGGCCGCGTCGGCGACGTACGTGTCGAGCGTGGACAGCTTTTCCGCCTCCGGGTCGCGCGTCCAGACGCCCTGCGGCCCGCGGAAGTCGGGGATGCCCGAGTCGGTGGAGATGCCCGCGCCCACCAGGACGGTGACCTTGCCGGTCGCGGAAAGCCACCCGGCGACCCGACCCTCGATCCCGTCGTCAGTTCGCTCATCCATCGGTAGTCAAACGTAGCGCCTCATCGACTGGGACCGTACCGTCAGCGTCTGGTGCCGCTTGCCTTGTCGATCACGGTATGTATGTGAATACCTGCTTCCCACGCCCAGCAAGGTGAGGGAAGTAGGTGCCAGGGTACTTACCGTGATCGACACAGAAGGCGCCGTTGGTTTCTACTCAGCGCCACTTGCCAGCGGCGCCTCGAGGAACGAGATCGCCAGGACCATGCCCAGCCAGACGAAGGTGACAGCAACCGCGACTGCCCAGGCGGCCATGCTCACCAGCTGCTAAGCAACGGCTTGCCCTCGGCGTACCCGGCCGTGCTCTGCACGCCGAGCAGCGCACGCTCGTGCAGCTCTGCGAGCGTGGCCGCACCGGCGTACGTGCACGCGCTGCGCAAGCCGGCCACGACCGCGTCCAGCACGTCCTCCACGCCGGGGCGCGCGGGATCGAGGTACATCCGCGCGGTGGAGATGCCCTCCTCGAACAGCGACTTGCGCGCCCGCTCGAACGCCGTGTCGTCGGCTGTGCGGCTGCGTACGGCGCGGGCGGACGCCATGCCGTAGCTCTCCTTGTACAGCCGACCCTCCTCGTCGTGCTGCATGTCGCCTGGCGACTCGTGCGTACCGGCGAACCAGGAGCCGACCATGACGTTCGAGGCACCCGCGGCGAGGGCGAGCGCGACATCGCGTGGATGCCGTATGCCGCCGTCGGCCCATGCGTGCGCGCCGAGCCGTCGCGCCTCGGCCGCACACTCGACCACGGCGGAGAACTGCGGCCTGCCGACGCCGGTCATCATCCTCGTCGTGCACATCGCGCCCGGCCCGACGCCGACCTTCACGATGTCGGCACCGGCGCCGACAAGATCACGCACGCCCTCGGCGGTGACGACGTTGCCCGCCACGACAGGAACCTGTGGGTCGGCCGTACGCACCGCCGCGAGCGCCTCGGTCATCTTCTCCTGATGGCCGTGCGCGGTGTCGACGACCAGGCAGTCGACGCCGGCCTCCAGCAACGAGCGCACCCGGCCGGCCACGTCACCGCCCACGCCGGTGGCCGCGGCCACCCGCAGCCGGCCACGCACGTCCAGGGCCGGCCGGTAGAGGGCAGAGCGCAGCGCGCCCGTCCTGGTCAGGATCCCGACGAGATGCCCCGCCTCGTCGACGACCGGCGCGAGCCGCCGGCGCGCCTCGTGCAGCGTGTTGAACGCCCGCTCCGGGCGCGCACCGGCGGCCACCGTCACCAGGTCGGTCGACATGACTTCGCTGAGCTGGGTGAACCGGTCGACCCCCGCGCAGTCCCCCTCGGTGACGATCCCGACGGGGCGGTCCGAGTCGGCGACCACGACCGCGCCGTGCGCGCGCTTGGGCAGCAGGGCGAGCGCCTCGCTGACGGTACTGTGCGGGTCGACGGTGAGCGGCGTGTCGAACATGACGTGCCGCTGCTTGACCCAGTCGACGACCTCGGCGACCACCTCGACCGGGATGTCCTGTGGAATCACCGCGAGCCCGCCACGGCGGGCGATGGTCTCGGCCATCCGCCGCCCCGAGACAGCGGTCATGTTCGCGACCACGATCGGCACCGTGGTGCCCGTGCCGTCCGCGGTGGCGAGGTCGACGTCGTACCGGGACGCTACGGCGGAGCGGCACGGCACCATGAAGACGTCGTCGTAGGTCAGGTCATGGCCCGGCCGGGTGTCGTTCAGAAAGCGCACGCGCGCAACCCTAGCTGCACCTTGACAGCCGCCGGGAGCTGGCGAATACTGCGCAGAGCTACAAAATGGTACAGCGTCCCTTCAGATGGGACAGGAGTCCTGTCGTGACCAAGCAGACCGACTTGTCCACCGTGACCTACCGCCAGGGCGCGGACTGGCCGCCGTACGCGCGCCGCGTCCTCGCCTGGAACTGGGTCACCTGGGTACTCAACTTCGCCGACCGCGGCCTCATCGGGCCGCTGCTGCCGCTCATCATCCCCGCACTGGGACTCTCGTACGGCCTCGCCGGCACGCTCGTCTCGCTGTTCTTCGTCGGCTACCTGTCGACCTTCGTGGGCGGGTTCCTCTCCGACAAGTTCGGCCGCAAGCGGGTCAGCGTCTTCTCGATCATCGGGTACGGCATCATCACCTGCCTCACCGCATTCGTCCGCGGCCCGGTGAGCCTGGGCGCGATACGGGTCGTCACCGGCATCTTCGAGGGATTCCAGTACCCCACGGCCGCGGCGTGGGTGAGCGAGACCTACCCCTACCGGCGCCGCGGCAAGGCGCTCGCGATCTGGGAGACCGGCTACAGCCTCGGCACGCTCTTCGGGATCGTCGTGGCGACAGTGGTGGCAGCAGCCTTCGGCTGGCGCGCCCCGTGGCCGATCGTGGGTGGCCTCAGCATCATCGCCGGGATCCTGTTCGCCAAGTTCGTCAAGGAGCGCCCGCGGAACGAGACACCCGGCTACGACGAGTCGCTCGTATTGCAGGCCGACGGACCCGCGCCCAAGTACAGGGACGTACTGCGCATCCGCAACGTGTGGGTCGTCTTCGTCCTGCACGGCCTGTACAATTTCACGTTCTGGATGGCCGGCACGTGGGTCCCCGAGTACGTCATCAAGACCCGGCACCTCGCGTTCACCAGCGGCGGGTTCCTCGCCGCGGCGCTGTTCGGTGGCGTGACGATCGGGCTCGTACTCAACGGCTACCTGGCGGACCGCTTCGGCCGGATCCGCACGATCAGCGGGCTGACGTTCCTGTCGGTGATCTGCTTCGTCTTCTTCGCGCGGGCGTCCGACCCCGTATCGCTGTACATCTTCCTGATCCTGAGCGGCATCTTCGGCGCGTACATCTCGTCGGTCATCGCGCTCGTGACCGACACGACGAACCCGCAGATCTCGGGCACGGCGTTCGGCGTCGCCCTGTTCGGCGGCGAGATCGGCGCTGTGCTCGGGCCGGTGTCCGGTGGGCTGATCGCGCAGTTCGTCGGCTTCCAGGTGTTCGTCTACGTGCTCCCGGCCGCACAGCTCGCCGCCGCGCTGCTCGTCTGGCTGGCCAACGAACCGCGGGGCGAACGCAAACCGCTGCTCAGCCGGCGCGGCGCTCGGGGCGGCCACCGAGGGCCCGCGTGATCGCCGCCGCCGCCTCCGCCGCGTACGACACGACCCGGTCCAGCGCGGCGCCGCTCATCCGCGCGCTCGGCCCCGAGACCGAGAGCGCGGCCACCGGCCCGGACGCGTCCGCGACCGGCACCGCGACGGCGCCGATCCCCTCGATCGTCTCGTCGCGGGCGCGGGCATGGCCGCACTGCCGGATGCGCTCCAACGCCTCCAGCAACCCCTTCCTGGACGGCGGGTCGACGGGCCGCCAGGCACGGTCGTCCGCTCCGTCGAGAACGCGGCCGAGCTCATCGGCGGGCAGCGCCGCGAGCAGCACCCGGCCCGGCGCCCCCGTCCACAGCGGATACGGATACCCGAGCTCGGACTGCGCGCGCAGCTCAGACTGGCTCTGTACCTCCTCGATGAACAGCCGGCTGGCACCGATCCGTACCGAGAGCCCCACGGTCTCGTCCGTCGCGTCGCGCAGGCCGCGCATGTGCGGAAGCGCGACGTTGCGCAGGTCGAGCCGTTCCCGGTAGGCCATGCCGAGCGTCAGCGTGTGCGGTCCGAGCCGGTACTTGCGGGTCACGTCGTCCTGCACCACCATCTGCGCGGACTCCAGCGTCCGCAACAACCGCTGCGCCGTGCTCTTGGGGATGTCGACCATCCCGGCGAGGTCCCTGGCGCCCAGATCGGCGTCGGAGCTGCGCAGCACGTCCAGGATCAGCAGCGCCTTGCGCAACGACTCGCTCACCGAAACCCCCTGCTAAGCATAGGAGACAGCCTTGCCTGACCAGCCGGACATCGTCATCGTGCTCGCCGACGACATGGGGTTCTCCGACATCGGCTGCTACGGCGGCGAGGTCGACACCCCGAACCTCGACCGTCTCGCGGCCCGCGGTACCCGGCTCACGCAGTTCTACAACACCGCGCGGTGCAGCCCGTCGCGCGCATCGCTGATGACCGGTCTGCACCCGCACCAGACCGGCATCGGCATCCTCAACTATGACGACTCCCCCGACGGCTACTCCGGCACGCTGAACGACGCCTGCGTGACGATCGCGGAGGTGCTCGGCTCGGCCGGGTACGCCACGTACCTGTCCGGCAAGTGGCACATGTCCAACGATCTGCGCAACCCGGTCGACTCGTGGCCGACCCGCCGCGGCTTCGAGCACTTCTACGGCACGCTCGCCGGCGCGGGCAGCTACTTCCAGCCGGCGACGCTCACCCGCGGCGAGACCACCATCGAGCACGAGGCCGACAACCCGGACTTCTACTACACCGACGCGATCAGCGACAACGCCGCGTCGTTCGTACGCGAACACCACCGCACGCGGTCGTCGGACCCGATGTTCTGCTACCTCGCGTACACCGCGCCGCACTGGCCACTGCACGCGCGCGAGGAGGACGTCGCCAAGTACAAGGACCGGTTCACCGAAGGGTGGGACGCCCTGCGCGAGAAGCGGTTGCAGCGTCTCGTCGACAAGGGGATCATCAACCCCGAATGGCCGCTCAGCGATCGTGACCCGCTGGTGCCGGCGTGGGAGCAGACACCCGACCGCGGGTGGGAGTCGCTGCGGATGGCGGTCTACGCCGCCCAGGTCGACCGGATGGACCAAGGCATCGGCCGCGTCCTCGACGAGCTCGAAGCCGCCGGGCGACTGGACAACACCCTGTTCGTGTTCCTCTCCGACAACGGAGGCTGCGCGGAGGAGATGCCGCCGGACTCCGCGCTGGAGTTCGTCACCAGCTTCGTCGACTTCTCCCCGGTCACCAGGGACGGTCAGCCGGTCGTGCCCGGCAACTCGCCGGACGTGCCGCCGGGACCGGAGACCACGTACGCCACGTACGGCCGACCGTGGGCGAACCTGTCGAACACCCCGTTCCGCGAGTACAAGCACTGGATCCACGAGGGCGGTATCGCCACGCCGCTTATCGTGCACTGGCCCGCCGGGCTCGGCGAGCAGCCGGCGGTGCGGACCACGCCGCACCAGCTGACCGACATCATGCCGACGGTCCTCGAGGCCGCCGGGGCAACGTACCCGCATCGCTTCGGCGGCCGGGACATCCTGCCGGCGGAGGGGACGAGCCTGCTCGGCACGCTGCGCGGTGAGCAGCCAGAGCAGGACCGCACGCTGCGCGGTGAGCAGCCAGAGCAGGACCGCACGCTGTACTGGGAGCACGAGGGCAACGCCGGGGTGCGCCGCGGCACGTGGAAGCTCGTACGCAAGTACGGGCTCGACTGGGAGCTCTTCGACATGGAGAGTGACCGCACCGAACTGGACGACGTCTCCGCCGCGCATCCCGACCTGGTCGCCGAGCTGGCCGCCGCGTACGAGGAGTGGGCACGGCGCTGCGGGGTCATCCCGCGCGAGCGGGTGCTGGAGCTCTACGAACGCCGCGGCCACGCCCTGCCGACCTGAGCAGGTGCCCTCGGTCGCTCACCTCCTGCTGATGAGCGGCCACATCGTCTGCACCCGCCGGCCGTCGGCCGCGTAGCCGAGGTACGGCAGGCCGAACCCCTGCTCGACGGTGCGCAGCATCGAGTAGTGGTTGTACGGCGTGTCATCGACCGAGTGCCGGGGTCCGTGCGTGCTGACGACGACCATGGGGGCGTAGCCGCCGCCGAACACTCCACCGGGCCAGTTCTTCCCGATCTGCGGGTCGCCCTTCGGCAGCACCGGAGAGTCGCAGCAACCGGACGGGTCCTCCCAGCCGGCGTTCGTGTCCTGGCCGGTGTAGTCGCCCTCGTCGGCCACGATGAAGATCACGCTGTTGCCGGTCCAGGCCCTGCTCTCGGTGATCGTGTGCACTGCGTGCTTCAGGAACGCGTCCGCCTTCTGCCGTAGGGCCGCCTCGTTCGCGTCGGTCCCCGGGTCGTTCGCGTTGCCGTACGGGCAGGGTGCCTCCGCGTGGCCCTGGACGGGCTCGGAGACGCCACCGTGCAGGTTGTTGCAGTTGTCCGGGCTGATCCACACGTAACGCGGAACCCGTCCGTGATCGAGGTCGGCAGCCATCTGGTCGTACGGCTTGATGTTGTCGCGCCTGGACGGGTTCCTGCGGATGTCGTTGTAGAGGATGAACGGGTTGTGCTTGCTGGCGTACAGCTCGTTGTCCTCGCTCGGCCACGCGTCACCGAGGTAGCCGGGGTCGGGCATCGCGTCCATGTACGCGGCCCACGGGATGTGCCTCGCCTCCAGCTGGTCGACGATGTTCGTGTGCGGGTAGTGGTTGCCCTTCTCCGGGTGCGGGCACTCGCCACCGAAGGTGGCACCCGGGCTCGGATCGTAGCTCGGGTTCGGGTAGCCGTTGCCGTCGCACCAGCCGTCGTCGTCGTTGGTCCACCAGGTCGATCCGCTGGTCGACGCGATGTAGTTCGGCTCGCTCGGGTGGGTCACACCGTAGTAGCTGGTGGCGGTCGCGTACCGGTCCGCGAGGCCGTTGAGGAACGGCATGTTCTTCTCGTCCTCGAGGACGCCGACGCCCGGGCCCTTCGGGGCGTGGTTCTCGATCATGATGGTGAACACGTGATCGAGATGGTGCCCGCCGTAACCGCCCCGGTGATGCTCGCCGTGTGCCGCCAGCGACGGGAGCGCCCCGCTGGTGGCGAGTATCGTCGCAGCGGCCGTGAGGCCGGCTCCGATCAGCGACCAGCGCCGGGCTGTGCGATCCAGCATCTGTCAACCTCCTCGTACTGTGCTGATAGCGCGATGTAGGACCTTGCCCACCGCGTCGTCGGGTGCGGGCACGCCGAGCAGGTATGCCACCGTCGGCGCCACGTCGACGACCCGCACTCTCCGCAGCTCGTTCGGGTGGCCGATGCCGGGACCTGCCATGACGAAAGCGGCGTGCATGTTCACGCTGTGCGCGAGGTCGATGGTGTTGGGCAGGTAGCCGTGCTGGCCGAAGAACCTCGACAGCGCTACCACCGTGCCCGGCGTGGGCGCGTCGAACTCGTACGGCGGCTTCGCCACGACGACCACGTCGCCGCTGCGGGTCGGGTAGAGCGAATCGCTGCCCTGCACGTCGCCCAGCTCGTCCTTGGTGAGAACGGTCAGGATCGGCTCGCCGGACTCGTCGGTGACCGCGCGGAACGCGCGGACGATCCGGCGCTGCACCTCGCGGTAACGGTCGTCGGGCACCACGCCCTCGTCGTGCCTGCTCTTCAGGTTGATGTAGACCTGCGCGGTTCCGCCCGCCCAGCACGCCTTGGCCCTGGTCACACCGGTGTCGGCGACACCGCAGTTGTACGGCTGGGCGGTGTCTTGCAAGCCCGCCCGGTGCAGCACCTCGCCGGCGTTGATCGCGTAGTAGGCGGGCGCGAAGCCATGGTCGGCACTCGCGACCACGTCGGTGTCGCCAGGCAGCAAGGACTCCGCCAGGGCCAGCTTGCGGTCCGCGCCGTGGTAGGCGGCGCGGATGTAGTGCGCGTACCGCGCGGCCGCGCCGGGGTCGGGCGAGCCTTGGCAGGACGGGTCGCCGTAGCACGGGTTGGGTCCGCCCTGTGGGTCGGCCGGAGTGGTGAGGCCCAGGAACTGGTGGCTGAACTCGTCGGTGGCGTGGTAGCCGACCATGGCCAGGTCGGTGTCCGGCTGCAGCCTGCCGAGGATGAAGCGCACCACCGCGTTCCCGTACGCCCGGTTCAGCTGCAGGCCCTGCTCCACGTACGTCTGCGGGTCGATGATCCCGGCCTCGAGCGGCGCGAAGTCGGCGGCGATCCAGCCGGGAGCGTGATTGGCCAGGTAGGCCTCGAGGTTGTCCGCACCCGACGCGCCTGCGGGGAGCTTCGCACAGGCTGCCGTCTGGCAGTCGGCGTGCAGCCGCGCGAGGCTGGTGAAGTACAGCTTGAAGTCCGACAGGTCGGGCGCCAGCGAGATCTGCTTGACGTAGAAGTCGACGGTCTGGCCGGCCCGGTCACCGGTCAGACCGTGCTCGCCGGTGAGCTTGATGTCCTGCCACGTGCCCTCACCGAGGGTAGCCACCGCCGCGCCGGCATCCTTGTCGGCATGGCTCGGGACGACGAGCACGGTGTCGTAGCCGCGCTCGCCGTCGGCGGACGAGTCGTAGACGTACAGGTCGAAGGTCCGGTCCGGGTTCACCTGCTCGCTGGAGGACGCGACGGTGAGCGTGGTCTGCTGCGCCGGGGTCTTCGGGTCTCCCCGTGGGACATTGGTCCAGCCACTGGCCGGGGTGAAGTCAGCGACCTGGTAGCTCAGCCCGAAGGAGGCCGCCGACTCCGCGTCCTGCTCGTCTCGCGGGTAGGCGACGACCCCGCGGTCGGAGAAGAAGGTGCCGTAGTCGACGGTCGGGCCGTCGACGTCGTAGTTGGCGGCGCCCGTCCAGTTGACCAGCGCGACCTTGGCGCCCGCCCGTTCGGCGGACGCGGCAACGGTGTCGGCCTGCAGGACATCGGGAGCGGCGAAGCTGGTGGAGCTGGCGAACGGCTTGGTGGTGTCGTGAAACGTGTTGTTCGTGGAACCGTGTTGGGCCGGCCAGCCTCCGGTGGCGAGGGAGTACCAACCGACACCGGTGTTCGGCGGGAACGCCTGCATCAGTCCGTTGGCGCCGCTCACGCCGGTGTCGAGCAAGCGCGCGTACGCGGGCATGGTGCCGGCTCGCGCGTACCGCTCCATGAGATCGGGGCGCATGCCGTCGCTGGAGAAGAACAGCACCGGATGCGCTCGGTGTCCGCGACCGTGATCCCCGTGCCCGGCTTTCGCGCGGGCAGGAACCGGTGCGGCGAGAGCAACCATGGCCGTCACGGCGACCAGCGCCGCGCCGGCCCGCAGGGTACTCGGTCTGATGGCCACCTGGAGCCGCATCCGTCCCACCCCTTCCCAACCCGACCGCCGATCAGGATAGGACCAGGGATGCCCGCGTACCAGTGGTTCACGAGTAGTTCAAGTGGGAGTAACCGGCTGCCCGCGGGCGAACCAACCGCCTGTCCGACCCGTCAGGCAGGATGAGCACCATGGATCGTGGCCCGTCCGAAGGTGCGTCACGGCCCGAAACGCCTACCCCTGCGGGTCGCCCCAGGGGCCCGCGCGTCCTGCGCTCGTACACCGGGCTGCTCGCCGACCCGGCCGTGCACGGGTTCGTGGCGTTCGGGCTCGTCGGCCGGATGTCGATCTCGATGCTGTCGCTCGGCGTGGTGCTGCTCGTGTCCGCGCTGCGTGACAGCTACGCGCTAGCGGGCCTGGTCGCGGCTGCGCTCGTGCTCGGCGAGGCGATCGGGGCGCCGCTCGTCGGCCGGCTCGCGGACCGGTACGGGCAGGCGCGCGTGCTGGCAGCCGACGTCCCGGTCCACAGCCTCGCGCTCGTCGCGCTGCTGCTGGCCTGCCTGCACGGCCAACCGTCCTGGCAGCTCGTGGTCGCGGCCGCGCTGGCGGGCGCAGCGTTCCCGCCGGTCGGGTCCTTCGTCCGCACCCGCTGGTCGCACCGGCTCGGCGGGACGCCGCGGCTGCACACCGCGTACGCGTTCGAGTCGGTACTCGACGAGCTCATCTTCGTCGTCGGGCCGGTCGCCGTCACCGTGCTCGCCACCGAGGTGCATCCTGCCGCCGGGATCCTCGCGGCGCTGGCGGCGACCATCGTGGGCGGCATCGGCTTCGCCCGGCAGCGCGGCACCGAGCCCGGGCCGCAGCCGCGGACACGGGAGGCACGGTTCGTGCTGCGCAACCCGACCGTCCTCGTCGTGACGCTCGCGACCTGCGTCACCGGCGCCGCGCTCGGCTCGATCGACGTCGCGACCGTCGCGTTCACCTCGGCGGAAGGCGCTCGCTGGGCGGCCGGCCCGGTGCTGGCTGTACTCGCCGTCGGCAGCGGGGCCGGCGGGCTCACCTTCGGCGCGGTGCACTGGCGATCCGACCCCGCCCTGCGTTACGCGCTGCTCTCCACCGCGCTCGGCGTGCTCCTCCTGCCGCTCGCGTTCGTGTCGTCGCTCGGTTTGCTGTTCCCGCTGGGCCTGCTCAGCGGCGTGGCCATCGCGCCGGTGATCGTGGCCGGGAACACCCTCGTCGAGCTGCGCGCACCGCGCCCGGCGCTCACCGAGGCGCTCACCTGGGTGCAGACCGGGCTGCTCGGCGGTGTCGCGCTGGGCTCCTGGCTCGCCGGTCAGGCCGTCGACATCCTCGGCGGGCACCACGGCTACGTGGTGCCGTCCGCGATGGCGCTCGCCAGCACCGGCGTGTGCTGGCTTGGCTGGCTGGTGCTGCGCCGCGCCGGTAGCCGAAGTGCGGTGGACGGGTAGACCTCAAGCTCCAGATCAAGATCCTTTCGGCGTGGCCGCTACGCGCAGAAACCTGCGCGCTGCGGCCGGAAGAAACAGATCTTGGGGGGCGGTGTAAGCGGCTCAGGCGACGGTGGCGGGCGACCCGGTGGCCTGGCCGGCGAACTGGGTGCGGTACAGCTCCGCGTACAGCCCGTCCTCAGCGAGCAGCTGGTCGTGCGTGCCGCGCTGCAGGATCCGGCCGTGCTCGACGACAAGGATGAGGTCCGCCTCCCGCACCGTCGAGAGCCGGTGCGCGATGACGAGCGAGGTACGCCCCTCCAGCGCGGTGCGCAGCGCCCGCTGCACCAGCACCTCCGACTCCGAGTCGAGGTGTGCCGTGGCCTCGTCGAGCACGACGACCGACGGTGCCTTGAGCAGCAGCCGCGCGATCGCCAGCCGCTGTTTCTCCCCGCCGGAGAGCCGGTAGCCGCGCTCCCCCACGACCGTGTCGAGCCCGTCGGGTAGCTGCCTGACCAGGTCGCCGATCTGGCCCGCGTCGAGCGCCGCCCACAGCTGCTCCTCGCCGGCGTCCGGCCGGGCGTACAACAGGTTCGCCCGCACCGTGTCGTGGAACAGGTGCGCGTCCTGGGTGACCACGCCGACGACGTCGCGCAGGGACTCGCCGGTCACCTCGCGCACGTCGCGGTCACCGACCCGCACGGCGCCGCCGCGCACGTCGTACATCCGCGGCACGAGCTGCGAGATCGTCGTCTTGCCCGCCCCGGACGGCCCGACGAGGGCGACCAGCTGACCCGGTGCGGCGCGGAACGACACGTCATGCAGCACCTGCTGCTCCGGCCGCTGGTCGAGGGTCGCGACCGCCTCGAGCGACGCGAGCGAGACCTCCGCGGCGGTCGGGTAGCTGAAGTCCACGTGGTCGAACTCGACGGACCGTGCGGTCTGGCGGGAGAGCGCGGTCGCGTCCGGCCGGTCCTGGACGGCCGGCTGCAGGTCGAGGACCTCGAACACGCGGTCGAACGACACGAGCGCGGTCATCACGTCGACGTTTACGTTGGAAAGGGAGGTGAGTGGCCCGTACAGACGGGTGAGGTAGCCCGTCATCGCGACGACCGTGCCGATCGTCAGGCTCCCGCGAATCGCCTGGAAACCGCCCCAGCCGTAGACGAGAGCGGTGGCGAGCGAGGCGACGAGCATCAGCGCGGCGACGAACACGGTGCCGTACATCGTCTGGGTGACGCCGATGTCGCGTACCCGCCCGGCGCGCCGCTGGAACACCTGGTCCTCCTCGCCGTGCCTGCCGAAGAGCTTCACCAGCATCGCCCCGGCGACGTTGAGCCGCTCGCTCATCACGGTGTTCATCTCGGCGTTCAGGTCGTACGACTCGCGCGTGATGGCTTGCAGCTTGCGGCCGAAATACCGCGCCGGCAGGAGGAAGAGCGGCAGCATGACCAGGGCGACGAGGGTGATCTTCCAGGACAGGTAGAACATCGCGCCGAGGGTGATCGCGACGGTGAGCAGGTTGCTCACCGCGTTCGAGAGGGTGCTGGTGAACGCCTGCTGCGCGCCGAGCACGTCGTTGTTCAGCCGGGAGATCAGCGCTCCGGTCTGCGTACGGGTGAAGAACGCGATCGGCATCCGTTGGATGTGCGCGAACACCTTCGTACGCATGTCGTAGATGAGGCCCTCGCCGATCCGCGCCGACATCCACCGCTGCACGACGGTGGCGAGCGCCGTCAGTACGGCGATCCCGGCCACGACGAGCGCGAGCACGACGACGAGCGACGCGTCGCCGCGCCGGATGCCGTCGTCGATGATGGATTTGAACAGCAGCGGGTTCGCCGCGCCCAGCGCGGCGTTCACGCCCAGCACCACGAGCAGGCTGATGACCAACCGCAGGTACGGGCGGGCGAAGCTAAAGATGCGCTTGATCGTCTCCCGGTCGACCCGTTGCTTGGTCACCGAGGAGTCTCTGGCGAACGAGCGCATCTGGTGCCACGGGTTGCCAGAACCACCGGGCATCGCCATGCGGGCCCCCTGTCAATCGCTACGCGGGGGCCGCTGCCGACCGGTCACCCGCCGAATGTCCGTCGGCGGCAACACCGGCGCCGGTGTGTTTCTTTCCGAACGCCGGAAGATCGGGCGAGAGACCTAGGTCTTCGCCTTTCGCCGGGTGGCCCCGCCCCGCCCACGAAGGGGGACGCCGGACTCGCTCAGCACCCTGTGCACGAACCCGTACGAGCGGTTGACGTCCGCGGCAATCCGGCGGATCGACCAGCCCTCCTCCTCGTATCGTCGCCTCATTTCGGTAGCCATCTGGTCGCGGGCCTCCCCGCTGATCCGGGAGCCCTTCCTTACCTCGGCCACGTCCTTCACCTCCGCTGGGACGAAGATCACACTCTCATGATCACTCGGAAACGGGCCTTTGGCTACCGCTTCACCGAAAACCGCGATCATCCGCTTGGGCGGGTCGGTCCCTCGCCCGCGCCGGTACGGGTGATCGCCTGCGCGATCTCCTCTTGCTCCCCGTCGGACAGCCTGAGCGTCGCCGCCGGCAGCCATCCGTCCACCTGGTCGGGGCGGCGCGCGCCGACGATGGCGCCGCTCACTCCGGGCCAGGCGAGGGTCCATGCGACGGCAATCGACGGTACGGGGACGCCGCGGGCGTCCGCGACAGCGCGCACGGCCTCGGCCACGCCGAGGTTCGCGTCCAGCTGCGTGGTGAAGGCGGGGTCGCTGCGGCGCCAGTCGTCACTCTCCAGCCGCTCGACGCGCTCGCGGGAGAACTTGCCGGTGAGCAGCCCGGAGCCCATGGGGCTGTAGACGATGACCCCCGTCCCGTTCCCCGCCGACCAGTCGATCTCCTCGGCGGCCGAACGGTCGATCGCGGAGAACGGAGGCTGCAGCGACGGCACGTGCCCGACCTTCTCCGCGGTCTCGAGCTGGTCGCGGTTGTGGTTGGACAAGCCCGCCGCGCGAACCTTCCCCTGCTCCTGCAGGGAGAGCAGCATGTCCCAGTAGTCCTCGATCGGCGTGCCGTCCTCCGGTGGCCAGTGCATCTGGTACAGGTCGATGCGCTCCACGCCGAGCCGGCGCAGGGAGTCATCGACCTCACGGCGGATGCTGTCGGGCCGCCCGACCATCTCGGGAAACTCCATCGGGTTCTCGGCGTCCCACTTGAGGCCGCACTTGGTGAACACGTACGGCCGGTCGGCCTCGGGGATCTCGCGCAGCGCGCGTCCGACGACCTCCTCGGAGCGCCCGTAACCGTACACGGCCGCGGTGTCGATCCAGTTGACGCCGCGCTCGACCGCGTAACGGATCGCGTCGATCGAGTCCTGGTCCTCCTGGCTGCCCCAGCCGACCGCCCAACCACCGCCGCCGATCGCCCAGGCACCGAAGCCGACAGGGGTGATCTCCATGCCGGTCGTCTCGAACTGGCGGGTGGGTAGTGTCACCGGTTACCTCCTCGCTCGCGTACCGCCGGACCTCAGTTGTCCAGCGCCGCGTCCAGCGTGATCTTGGTGCCGGCCAGCGCCTTGCTCACCGGGCAGGTCCGTTCGGCGGTCTGAGCCAGCTCGGCGAACCTGTCGGGGTCGACCCCGTCGACGCTTGCCCGCAGCGTGACGTCGATGCCGCTGATCGCGAACCCGCCGTCGTCGGGGCCGAGGGTCACCTCGGCACTGACATCGATCGAGGCGGGCTCGAGGTTCTCGGTCTCCAGGATGCCTGAGAGGTTCATCGCCAGGCACGACGAGTGCGCGGCGGCGATGAGCTCCTCGGGGCTGGTGTGCCCATCCGGGTCGCCGGAACGGGTCGGGAACGACACCTCGTAATGGCCCGCGTTCGACGAGTCCAGGGTGACGTCACCCTTCCCCTTGGAGATCCCGCCGGTCCAGTGGGTGGTGGCGTTACGGCTGGGCATGGTCCCTCCTCCTGCGTTTCCCGGCATGGACACGCATCTTCGATGCCTGCCCGCGAATGGTGCCGCCGAAACGCCCTCGCTCAGCTGAGCGCGACCAGCTCGGCGTACCCGTCGTTCCAGAGATCCTCAGAACCGTCGGGTAGCAGGAGCACCCGCTCGGGCTCCAGCGCATGCACCGCCCCCTCGTCGTGCGTGACAAGGACGATCGCGCCCGGGTAGCCGCGGATAGCGCCGAGCACCTCCTCGCGGCTCGCGGGATCGAGGTTGTTGGTGGGCTCGTCGAGCAGCAGGACGTTCGCGCCGGAAACCACGAGTCGAGCGAGCGCCAACCGCGTCTTCTCCCCACCCGACAGGGTGCCGACCGGCTGCTCGACGGTGTCGCCGGAGAACAGGAACGAACCGAGCACGCCGCGTACGTCGGTTGTGGCCATGTCAGGCGCCGCCGACGTCATCGTCTGCAGGACGGTGTCGGCGGGATCGAGCGTCTCGTGTTCCTGGGCGTAGTACCCGAGCCGCAGCCCGTGGCCGGGTTGCACCCCACCGGTGTCGGAAGTCTCGATGCCGGACAGCAGCCGCAGCAGCGTGGTCTTGCCGGCACCGTTCAGACCCAGCACGACGACGCGGCTGCCGCGGTCGATGGCGAGGTCGACGTCGGTGAACACCTCCAGCGACCCGTACGACTTCGACAGCGCCTGCGCCGTCAGCGGCGTCCGTCCGCAAGGCGCCGGCCGCGGCAGCCGTAACCGGCCGACCCGGTCGGCCTGCCGCTCGGGTTCCAGGTCCGCTAGCAGGCGGTGGGCACGCCGCTCCATGCTGTGCGCCGCCCGGGCCTTCGTCGCCTTGGACCGGAACCGGTCCGCCTGCTCCTGCAGCGCGGACGCCTTCCGTTCGGCCGTGGCCCGCTCCCGCTTGCGGCGCCGCTCGTCGGTCTCCCGCTGCGCGAGGTACGTGCTCCAGCCCATGTTGTACACGTCCAGAGCCGTCCGGCCGGCGTCCAGGTGCAGCACCTTGTTCACGACGATGTCGAGCAACCCGACGTCGTGGCTGATGACCACGAGGCCGCCCCGCAGGCTCTTCAGGTAGTCGCGCAGCCAGAGGATCGAGTCGGCGTCCAGGTGGTTGGTCGGTTCGTCCAGCAGGAGGGTGTCGGCATCGCCGAACAGGATGCGAGCCAGCTCGACGCGGCGGCGCTGGCCGCCGGAGAGCGTACGCAGCGGCTGCGCGAGCACCCGCTCGGGCAGCCCGAGGCTCGCCGCGACGGTGCCGGCCTCCGCCTCGGCGGCGTAGCCGCCGCCGGCGAGGAACTCCTCCTCGAGGCGCGAGTACCGGCGCATCGCGTCGTCGCGCTCCCGGCCGTCGACCCGGGCCATGCGCTCCTCGTCGCGGCGCATGCGGTGGACCACGTCATCCAACCCGCGGGCGGAGAGGATCCTGTCCCTGGCGAGCACGTCGAGGTCGCCGGTACGCGGGTCCTGCGGCAGGTAACCGATGCTGCCGGTGCGGGTGACCGTGCCGCCGGCCGGGGTATCCTCCCCCGCGAGCACGCGGGTCAGCGTCGTCTTGCCCGCGCCGTTGCGCCCGACGAGCCCGATCCGGTCGCCCGGACCCACGCGGAACGACGCGTGCTCGAGAAGCAGGCGCGCCCCGGCGCGCAGCTCGACATCGGTGGAAACAATCATGGTGGAAAGAGGCTCTCGTGGTCGAGGGACGGCTCAGCGCGAGTACGTTGCTGGAGCGCGCTAACCGGCCACGATGCACTGCATGTCAGCCATCCTAACGCATCAGGCCCGGTGGAACTCCGCCCGCCAGCGGCGCACGGTGGGCGTCGTCGCGTCCTGGATGTCCTCGATCAGCACGGGGCTGAGGCCACCGGCCGAGAACGCCTCGACCTCGGTGCGCACCAGCGGCCACGGCGGCCCGTCCTCCCGTTCCGCACCCTCGACGCCGACCGCCCCGATGACGATCAGCGTGCCGCCGGGCGCGACCATCTCCGCGACGTTGGTCGTCGCGCGGTGCCGGTACGCCTCGGGAAGCGACTGGACGGTGTAGCTCTCGACGACGAGGTCGAACGAGCGCCGCCACACCGGTGGCGGGTCCAGCAGGTCTCCCGTGCGGTACCGCACCGATGAGCCGGGGAACCGCCGCCGCACAGCCTCGACCGCGGTCTCAGCGACGTCGAAGGCGACCGTGTCGAAGCCCAGGCTGCTGACGAACTCCGCGTCGTGGCCCGGCCCGAAGCCCACCACCAGCGCAGGCCGTCCCGCACCGGAGAGCCCCCGTGCCGCCGCCCATTCCACCAGCAACGGGTGGGCCTGCCCACGGTCCCAGGGGACGACGGCGTCCCCGCGCTCGGCCGCGCCGTACAGCCGGTCGAACCACCCGGTCGGGTCGCCGACGTCCAGGGACGCTGCAGCCAGGCGACGCGCCTCCTCGTCCGGATCCGCGTGGGTCATGGCATGCCATCAGCAAGGGCTAACAACGAGGTACCTCTCGTCATCGATCGGCCGTCCCCAGAATAGTTGATCGTCGAGCGGCAGCAGGCTGGTTTCCTGCCGGTGCCGCCGGACGATGCCCTCGCACTCCGCGGCGCGGATACCCGCCCCCGTGGACCAATAGCCCTCGACGAGCACGAGGACACCCTGCGGTCGCAGCAGCCGCGTCCAAGAAGCGAGCGCCGCATCGGCATCCGGCAACGCCCACAGGACGTGGCGCGCCAGGAGCACGTCGAACGAACCGGGCTCGTACGGTGGCCTGGAGGCATCGGCCTGCTTGAACGACGCGGTCACCCCGGCGGCCGCCGCCTTGGCCCCCGCCGCGCTCACCATCCGGCTCGACAGGTCAACACCCGATACCGCGTACCCGCCCTCGGCCAGCAGCACCGAGAGCGTCCCCGTTCCGCAGCCCAGGTCGAGCACCGTCGCCGGCGACTCGGGCAGCACGGAGCCGAGCAGCTCGGCCCACGCCCTGCGCACAGCGGGATCGCGCAGACCGTGGTCGGCCTCGTCGTCGAAAGTCGCTGCCTGCCCGTCCCAGTACGCCGCCGTACTCTCGCTCACATTCCTCACCTCGCCCCTCCCCCTCGCCCTTACCCTGTCCGAAATGATCACGGTATGTAACTGATTTCCTCCTTCTCATGACCTGCAGGCCGTAGGAAGCAGGTACTCATCGTGGGAAGTCGGCTGTACCCGGTCAGGTCGACTCGACCGGTTCGAGGAACTCGAGCCGGTTCCCGTACGGGTCCTCGCTGTAGAAGCGGCGCATGCCCGGGAAGTCGTCGTCGAACCGCACCGGGTACCCGGCGTCGGAGAGGCGCCCGGCCCACGCATCCAGGTCACGCACCTGCATGCCCGGGTGCGCCTTGCGCGCCGGCCGGAAGTCCTGCTCGACGCCGAGGTGCAGCTCGATGCCGTATCCCCGAAACCAGCAGCCACCGCGCGACTGCAGGGCCGGAGGCTTGGCCACCTCGTCCAACCCGAGCACGCCACCGTAGAAGCCACGCAGGGCCTCCTCGCTGCCAGGCGGGCAGGCAAGCTGGACGTGGTGCAGCATCTATGCTCGCTCAGCCCCAGATCCGTTGCGCGGTGGTGACGACGAGCTCCAGCTTGCGTCGCTGGTCGTCCCAGGTGAGTGCGTTGCCCTCGGCGACCGACGCGAAGCCGCACTGCGGGCTGAGGGCGAGGTTGTCGGCAGCAACGTATCGCGACGCCTCCTCGACCCGGCGCATCAAATCGTCGGGGTCCTCGAGCACCGGTGTCTTCGTGCTGACGAGACCCAACACGACGGTGGCATCCGACGGGACGTGCGCGAGTGGCTGGAAACCACCCGCCCGCTCCGTGTCGTACTCGAGCAGCCAGCGATCGACGGGTACGCGCGAGAAGACCTCGGGGGCGATCCGGTCGTAGCCACCGCTGGCCAGCCACCTGTTGCGGCTGTTACCGCGGCACATGTGCATCGCGAGCGCCACGCCTTCGCGCCGCAGCCCACGCAGGCAGGTCTCCTCGGCGCGCAGGCACGCCGCGATGAACTCGTCCGGGTCGGTGCCCGTCGCGGCGAGTCGGTCACGCTGCTCGTCGTCGAGCAGCGTGGTGAAACCGACCGAATCGAGCTGGATGTACGTCACCCCCTCGGCCAGCAACGCCTCGATCTCGCTGCGGATGATCTGGGCGAGATCGTCCAGCATGTCCGTACGGTCAGGATACGCGCCGTCGCTGACGCCGCGCTGCCAACTCGATATCGGGAAATAGGAAAGGTCCGGCACCGTCGCCTTGAACGCGCCGGGCGCGTGCTGTGCGAGGAACGCCACCTCGATTGCGGTCAGCCGTTGCCGCTTGCGGAGCTTCGCGTCGACCACCTTGGATGTGCTCTGCTTGTTGGCTTGCGTGTCGTCGCCGTGCCAGAGCATGTCGCTGTGGCCCTCGACGAAGCCGTCGACGGCGACGGCGAGTTCGCTCAGGAACGACCGCCTGCGGTACTCGCCGTCGGAGTACACCTCGACGCCGCATTGCCGTTGCATGTCCAGCGCTTCGAGGATCGCGCTGTCCTCGGCGCTCCGCAGCTCCTCAAGCCCGGTCCGGCCCTCGGCGAACGCGGCGCGCGCGGCGAGCAACGACTCGGGCCGCAGCAGGCTACCGACGTGGTCGGCACGGACGTCAGGCATCTGCGCTCCGTTCACGGGCTCGATGGCAGCGCGCGAACCTCATGGTACCGCCGCTACAGAGCCGAGTTGT
>JBOHBN010000381.1:0-37711 GCA_050698355.1 Streptosporangiales bacterium
ACGACGATGTCGACGCCATCGCGGGCCGCCTTCTGGTGGCAGCGGTCGAGCATGTCGGCCGAGGAGTCGACTCCCTCCACCTCAGGTCGAGCATCGGCTCCCCGTCGCCGCAGCCGAGTTCCAGCGCGGGCTCACCAGACTCCGCGATGAACCGCTCGTACGGCTCCCGCTGCTCGTGGGCGGACTTCAGCGGCCCGTAGAGGTCGGCGACCAGCCCTGAATAGAAGTCCGCCGCGTCCACCCAGGAATCGTTGCAGACTTGTCAGAACGTCATAGGGCTATAGCACCGTGAGGTTCTGACAACTTCGCGAAACCCGGCGCTACACGGCGAAGAGCTGGGATTCGACCTCGTTGAGCGCCGCGCGTACCCCGCCGGTCAGGACGGCCTCGTCGCCCAGCACCGAGGTACGCACGTCCGGGAGCCGCAGGCAGTACGGCTCGAGGTGTCGGCGTACCGCGGTGGAGAGCACGTCGCCGGCGCGCGCCGGGCCACCGCCGATGACGAGGCAGGCGGGATCGAGCGCGAGCACGACGGCCGCCAGCCCCTGCGCGAGCGTCCCTGCCAGCGCGTCCACCGAGGCCAGCGCCGCACCGTCACCGTGCGCGGCAGCGGCGAGCGTCCGCTCCGCGCGCTCGCTCTCCGGAGTGTGCTCGAAGCCGGCGAAGCTGAGCGCGTGGTCCCGCACGTCGGACCACCCGAGAGCCGGCACCCACCCGATCTCGCCGGCCGCTCCCCCGGCGCCTCGGTACAACGTCCCGTCAATGATGGTCGCGACGCGGGCGCGCCGGCCGACGAGGACCCACACGACGGTGTCGACGTCGGCGCACGCACCGCGCCAGCGCTCGCCGATGGCGGCGAGGTTGACGTCGTTCTCCACGTGTACGGGACAGCTGAAGAATGAGGCCAGCTCACCGCGCAGCGAGAAGCCCGTCCAGTCCGGAAGGATGCTGCAGTGGGTCACGTCCGACCCGTCACGTACGACCCCCGGGGTGGCGACGGCGACCGCGCGCAGCCGCTTCTTCGGTACGCGCGCGCGGTGCAGCGCGTCTCGCGCGGCCGCGACGACGGTGCCGACGCGCTCGCGCCGTTCCGCGGTGGCGGCGACGGGCCGGCTGGACTCGGCGACCACCTCGCCCGCGAGGTCAGCCAGGACGCAGACGGTACGTCGCCGCCGGACCTCCACGGCCAGGACGTGGCCGACGTCGGTACGGAACTGGTAGCTGCGGGCGGGCCGGCCGACCGTGCCGGTGCCTCGTCCCGCCGGCGTCTCGCGGACCAAGCCGTCGCACGCGAGCTCGTCCAGTACCGCTTCCACCGTTCGACGCGAGAGCCCGGTGCGCTCGACGACCTGCGCGAGCCGGAGCGGATCACCCGCGTACATCACGCGCAGGACCGCCACGGCGTTGATCCGGCGGAGCAGCGCCGGATCGCCCGTGTACGGCTGGTCGCCAATCAACTCGGTCCTTCGGGGATGCCATTGACAGCTAGTTATGCGAGAGAGTAACAATATTCTGCAGCCGTCGTAAGGAGGTTTCGTGGCCGAACCGCTGAGCATCGCCATCGTCGGCGCCGGCAACCGCGGCAGCGGCTACGCCCGCATCGCGGCGACCGATGGCAGGGCCAGCGTCGTCGCGGTCGCCGAGCCGGACGAGAAGCGCAGGGACTCGCTCGCCCGCGATCACGGCATCCCGGCCGACCGCTGCTTCAAGATCTGGCAGGAGCTCGCTTGCGAACCGCGGCTGGCGGACGCGGTCATCGTCGCCACCCAGGACGCCATGCACTACTCCTCGGTGATCGCGATGATCCAGCAGGGCTACCACGTACTGCTGGAGAAACCGATGGCGGCGACCGAGGAGGAGTGCGACGCCATCGTCGACGAGGCCGAACGCGCCGGCGTCATCCTCGCGCTCTGCCATGTCCTGCGCTACACGCCGTACACCCAGGCGCTGCGACGCACCATCGACAGCGGCGTCATCGGCGACGTCGTGTCGGTGCAGCACCTCGAGCCCGTCGGCTGGTGGCACCAGGCGCACTCGTTCGTACGCGGCAACTGGCGTCGTACGGACGAGTCGGCGTTCATGCTGCTGGCCAAGTCCGTGCACGACCTGGACTGGCTCAACCACATCATCGCGCTGCGGCCACAGCGGGTGTCCTCGTTCGGCGGGCTCTACCACTTCCGTCCGGAGCAGGCACCCGAAGGCGCGGCCAGCCGGTGCCTGGACTGCCCGGTCGAGCAGACCTGCCCGTACTCGGCGGTACGCATCTACATGTCCTGCCTTGGCGACCCCCAGGCGGAACGGTGGCCACTGTCCACTGTCACCTCTGACCTGACCCCGCAAGGCGTACTGACCGCGCTGCGCGACGGTCCGTACGGTCGCTGCGTGTACGACTGCGACAACGACGTCGTCGACCACCAGGTCGTGAACATCGAGTACGAGCGCGGCGTCAACGCCTCGTTCACCATGACCGCCTTCACCCCGCACACGTTCCGGCTCACCCGGGTATTCGGCACGCACGGCTACCTCACCGGAGACGGTGACCGGATCAGCGTGCTCGACTTCCGCACGAGCGAGGAGCACACGATCGACCTGCCTGTCGGCGCCAACTCCGGTGCCGGCGGGCACGCGGGCGGCGACAGCGGCCTCATACGCGCGTTCATCAGCGGCCTCACGTCGGGTTCGCCGCAGTCGGACCTCACTGATCCGCGAGACAGCCTCGCATCGCACAAGCTGGCGTGGGCGGCCGAACGGGCGCGGCTCACCTCGTCCGTCATCGACCTGCCCTCGACCCGCAAGGCCCCGCACGACTCGGAGGAACTCCCGTGCCACACAACCCACACCGCCTGATCCGGCTCGCGGGCGCCGCGGTGCTGACACTGTCGCTCGCGGCGTGCGGCGGCGCGCTCGCACCGGGCAGCAGCAACAACGAGGCGAATGACAGCGCGGGTCCGGTTTCCACAACCGTGCCGGGCAAGGACGTCACGCTGAAGATCGCGGTTGTCGACGCGCCGGACATGGTGAAGAAGCTCGCGGTCGCGTACCACAAGAAGCATCCCAACGTCACGATCAAGACCCAGTACACGCAGTTCGACGACTACGTGAAGAACATCAAGCTGACGATGTCGAGTGACACTGCACCCGACATCGCACAGTTCAACTCCGGGGCCATGCAGAGCATCATCGCCGCGGGGTTGCTCCGCAACCTGGACCCGTACTCCAAGGCGTACCAATGGAAGGGCGCCTTCCCCGCCATCGGCCTGCAGCAGCTCTCCACCGACAAGACCGGCAAGACGTTCGGCACCGGCTCGCTCTACGCGGTCCCCGCCGGCATGTCGCTTGTCGGGGTCTTCTACAACAAGAAGCTCGCCAGCAAGGCCGGTATCACCGCTCCACCCAAGACCTTCGCCGATTTCGAGAAGGACCTGGCCAAGGCCAAGAAGGCGGGCCAGCAACCTCTCGCGGTCGGTGCGCTCGACACCGGCGCGCTGCACGTGTGGGCGGAACTGGTCAACATCAACATGCCGCTCGACAAGTACCGGACCTGGGTGTACGGCCGTGATGGCGGCACCATCAAGACGCCAGGCGCCAAAGCGGCGACCGAGAAGATCCAGGAGTGGGCACAGAAGGGCTACATCCCGAAGAGCGCCAACGGCACCAGCGAGAACGACTCCGCCGCGCACTTCCGGCAGGGCGCGGCGACGTTCACCGTCAACGGGAACTGGGAGGCCGCAAAGATGGCGAAGAGCATGGGCAGCAACGTCGGCTTCTTCGCCATGCCACCCAAGCAGCCGGGCGGCACGACGACGGGGAACGGTTACAGCGTGTCGTACGCGCTGTCGTCCAAGTCCGACCACCCAAACGTGGCGGCGAACTTCCTCGACTTCCTGCACTCGGCCAAGGCCGCGAAGATCGAGAGCGAGGGTGGGTTCCTACCCGCCAACGCCGAGGCGGCTCCGGAGGTGAGCGGCGTGCTCGGCGACCTCTCGCACGCGTACCAGAAGGTCGTCGAGGACGACGGGATCCAGCAGTTCCCGGACGCCTCCGCGCCGGCCATGCTGGACAAGCTGCAATCGGGCTTGCAGAAGGTGCTCGCCGGACGGATGGAGCCGGACGCATTCCTGACGTCCTTGCAGCAGACATGGGAGAGCTACCACAAGTAGCGGTACCGACATGACAGCGCATCCCGTCGCCCTTCCGCGCTCCGGTCCTCGCTCGGTCCGTCTGTGTCTGCGGTGCCACCTGTTGACCGCTGCGATGCTCACGCGTAAGGGCTCCTCGTGACCACGATCGACAGGTCGGTGACGTCGGCCCCTGCCCGGAAGCGGGCAGCGGGCCGGCGGAAGCAGCGGCGCCGTGTCCGAGGGTACGTCTACGTCCTGCCCGCGTTCCTCATCTACCTGCTGTTCGCGATCCTGCCGGCGCTGCACACGGTGTACCTGTCGTTCTACAACTGGGACGGCGTCGGGCTGGCCACGTCGGCGGGGTTCAGCAACTACGTGCAGGTGCTCACCGACCCGGCACTGCGCGGTGCGCTGTGGCACGCGATGGTGTTCATCATCTTCTTCGCCGTCATCCCGATCATCATTGGCCTGGTGCTGGTGGGGTTGCTCGCCCGGCACAAGCGGCGCGGGATGGGCGCGTTCCGCGTACTGTTCTTCCTTCCCCAGGTCGTACCGATGGTCGCGGTCGGCATCACGTGGCGGTGGATGTACGCGAGCGACGGCGTGGTCAACCAGGTGCTGGGCCTGCTCGGCCTGGACGGGATCACCCAGGCCTGGCTGGGTAGCTTCACCTTCGCGCTGCCCGCGGTCGGCCTCGTCGGCACGTGGGCGCTCACCGGGCTCTGCATGATGCTGTTCCTCAGCGGCGCCGCGAAGGTCGACCCGACGCTGTACGAGGCCGCGAAACTCGACGGGGCGGGGCCCGTACGCGAGTTCCTGACCGTCACGCTGCCCGCGCTGCGCGGCGAGATCGCGGTCGCGCTCACCGTGACGGTCATCGCGGCGCTGGCGAGCTTCGACGTCGTCTACGTCACCACGAACGGCGCGCCGGGCAACACCACGACCGTGCCCGGCCTGCTCGTCTACCGGCTCGCGTTCACCAACGGCCAGGTCGGACTCGCCTCGGCGCTCGCGGTGGCGCTCACGATCCTGATCCTCATCGTGATCCTGCTGATCAATCGACTGGTCCGGCCGCAGACATGAGAACGACGCGAACCGAGACGTACCTCAGCTACACGATGCTGACGCTGATGGCCATCGTGGTCATGGTGCCGTTCGTCACCATCGTGTTCACCGCGTTCCAGCCGTCGAACAGCCCCGTGTCCGGTCTCGCGCTGCCGAGCACGTGGAGCTGGGGGAACTTCGCCGAGGCGTGGACGACCGCGGGTTTCGGGCGGCTCATCGGCAACGGGCTGCTGATCGCTGTGGGTGTCGTCCCGCTGTCGGTCGCGCTGGCGACCCTCGCCGGGTACGCGCTCGGCACGATGCGCCTTCCCGGCGCCGGAGTCGTCTTCACGCTGTTCCTGCTCGGCCTCACCCTGCCGATCGAGCTCATCGTCATCCCGCTGTACTTCGACCTGCGCGCGGTCGGGCTGACGAACTCGTACTGGGGCGTGATACTCGCCGAGAGCGCGGTGTTCATGCCGTTCGGCGTGTTCTGGATGCGGGCGCACTTCCTGTCCACGCCGCGGTCGTTGCTCGAAGCGGCGGAGATCGACGGCGCGACGACGCTGCGAACGTTGTGGTCGGTGCTGATGCCGCTGGCGCGTGCGCCGATGTCGACGCTCGCCGTGCTCTACTTCATGTGGTCGTGGAACCAGTTCCTGCTTGTCCTGGTGCTCATCCAGAACCCCGCCAAGCGCACGGCGACCGCCGGGCTCGGTTTCTTCGTCGGCCAGTACTCGACGAACGTTCCACTGCTCGCCGCCGGGACAATCATCGTGCTGCTGCCGATCTGCATCATGTACCTGGCCTTCCAGCGCCAGTTCATCCGCGGCATGATGCAGGGCGCGTTCAAGGGGTAAACGCAACTTGTCAGTGTCTCGTTGACCTGTAGCTCAACCAGACACTGACAAGTGCCAAGAGCCGGAGCGCTACGCGGCGGTGGCCTGCTGCTCCTCGGCTTCTTCCGGCTCGTCGCTCTCCAAGCCCGTCCCGCGACGCTTCGAGACGAGGATCGCGGCGACCAGGATGCCGACCGCGACGACCACGACGATGACCCGGACGACGGTGTTGTCCGCGTACCCGACCACGGCCGGGGCGATGAGCAAGGAGACGAGGTTCATCACCTTGATCAACGGGTTGATCGCCGGCCCCGCCGTGTCCTTGAACGGGTCTCCGACCGTGTCACCGACGATCGTCGCCTCGTGAGCATCGGAGCCCTTGCCGCCGTGGTAGCCGTCCTCGACGAGCTTCTTCGCGTTGTCCCACGCACCGCCGGAGTTGGACAGGAACACCGCCATCAGCGTGCCGGCCGCGATGGCGCCGCCCAGGTACGCACCCAGGGGCGCGTAGCCGAGCGCGAACCCGACCGCGATCGGCATCAGCACAGCCAGCAGGCCGGGAACGGCAAGCTGTCGCAGCGAGTCACGGGTGCACAGGTCGACCACCCGGCTGTAGTCGGGACGCTCGGAGTAGTCCATGATCCCTGGCTTCTCGCGGAACTGCCTGCGCACCTCGATCACGACCTGGCCCGCGGCGCGCCCCACAGCGGTGATCAGCAGCCCGGCGAAGAAGAACACGACGGCGGCGCCGATGATGACCCCGACGAGCACGTTCGGCTGCGCGATGGACAGGCCGAACGTCTCACCGCTCGGAAGCGACTCCTCCACGGCGCTGCGGAACGATCCGAACAGGGCTGTCGCGGCGAGCACGGCCGTCGCGATCGCGATGCCCTTGGTGATCGCCTTGGTCGTGTTGCCGACCGCGTCGAGGTTGGTCAGCACCGTCGCGCCCTGACCCTCGATGTCACCGGACATCTCGGCGACGCCCTGCGCGTTGTCGGTCACCGGGCCGAACGTGTCGGACGAGACGATCACGCCGACGGTCGTCAGCAGACCGGTGCCGGCGAGAGCGACCGCGAACAACGCGACCGTGGCGTTGCCGGCGCCCACGAGGAAGGCGCCGTACACCGCGGCGGCGATCAGCAGCGCCGAGTACACCGCCGACTCCAACCCGACGGAGACGCCGGAGAGGATCACGGTCGCCGACCCGGTGCGAGACGACTGGCCGATCTCGCGCACCGGCCTGCGGTTGGTCTCGGTGAAGTACCCCGTGAGCACCTGGATCACGCTGGCGAGCAGCAGGCCGATGATGACGGAGGCGACCGCGATGAACCGCGGGTCACCGTCGTAGTTCGGGACCGCTGTGCCGTGCAGGTCCGAGAAGCTGCTGGGTAGGCCCGGGAACACGTACGCCGCGATCACCACGAGGATCGCGGAGATGATCGCGGAGACGAAGAAGCCGCGGTTGATCGCGGCCATGCCGCTGCGGTCCTTGCGCCGCGGCGACACCACGAAGATGCCGATGACCGCGGTGATCACGCCGATCATCGGGACGATGAGCGGAAAGATCAGGCCCTCGGTGCCGAACGCGAGCTTGCCGAGGATCAGCGAGGCGACCAGCGTGACAGCGTACGACTCGAACAGGTCGGCGGCCATACCGGCGCAGTCGCCGACGTTGTCGCCGACGTTGTCGGCCATCGCCGCGGCGTTGCGCGGGTCGTCCTCCGGGAGGTTCCGCTCGACCTTGCCGACCAGGTCGGCCCCGACGTCGGCGGCCTTGGTGTAGATGCCGCCACCCACACGCATGAACATCGCGAGCAGGGCCGCACCGAAGCCGAAACCCTCGAGCACCGAGGGCGCCTCGGAGCGGTAGATGAGCACGACGATCGCCGCGCCGAACAGCCCGAGGCCGACGGTGAACATGCCGGCGACGCCGCCCGTACGGAATGCGATCCGCATCGCCTTGTGCTCGTCACCGGACTCGCGGGCGGCGGCGGCGACCCGGACGTTGCCGCGCACGGCCAGCCACATGCCGGCGAACCCGGTGACCGCGGAGAACGCCGCCCCGATGACGAAGAAGACCGAGCGGCCGATCCGGACCGACGCGGAGTCGGCCGGCAGCAGGGAGAGCAGGATAACGAGGATCACCACGAACGGCGCGAGGGTGAGGAACTGCCGTTTCAGGTAGGCGCTAGCACCCTCCTGCACCGCGCGGGAGATTTCCTGCATCCGCTCGGTGCCCTGGCCGGCCTTGAGCACCTCGCGAACAAGGGCGCCCGCGACGGCGAGCGCCAGCAGCGCGACGACGGCGACGACGACGACGGTGGTCACGTTCGCGCCGCTCAGACTGACGGTCTCGGCACTGAGGGTCAGGCCGGGCATTCGTCCTCCTTCGAGTCACAGCCGGGCGGTCGTCCCCGGGCTGCGACATCCTCCTTGACAGGCGGTTATCCCCAGGGCGACGTACGGGTCCCGACGCGCTCACCGAGGGATTGGTACGCGTGGGACACGCGTCCCACCGACTGGCCGGTCAGTGTACGCGGCTACGCCTCGGCGCCCGGTCTTGGGCCCCGCCCTCCGGCCGCGAGCGGCCAGGTCAGGCGAATGTCCCACCCGGTGTCGCCACGGGTGAGCTGTACGTCGTCGACCAGCCCGCGTACCAGCGCGAGTCCGAAATCGTCGGGGAGCACCGTGTCGATCACGGCCGCGTGCTCGACGCCGCCGCCGTTGGTGCTCGCCCGGGCCGTATCCGAGTCGATAGGCAGCGCGTCGACGTCCAGAGCGGTGAGGAGGCGCGGCTCGGCCGGCGGTTCGGGCTGGGGCGGGGCGGCGTCGGACACGGTGACGGAGAACACGCCGTCGACGACATCCATCACGATCTTGACCGGGACGTCCTGTGCCTCCTTGGCGTTCAGCCGGACCGCCCGGCTGGACGCCTCGTCGACGGCGAGCCTGAGATCATCCAGCGTGTCCTCCGGGACGCCGGCGACCCGGGCGGTCGCGACCGCGACGAGCCGTACGATCCGGACGTGCTCGGCACCCGCGGGGATGCTCAGCTCGACGGCCGCCATCAGTCGACGGAGGCCAGGGCCTCGGCCACCGAGGCGTGCATCGGGAAGACCTTGGAGAGCCCGGTGACGCTGAAGATCTTCAATATGCGCTCGTTGGTGCAGACGAGGAGCAGCGACCCGTCGTGTGCGCGCACACGCTTCAGGCCGCCAACCAGCACTCCCAGCCCGGTGGAATCGAGGAACTCCACCTTCTCCATGTCAACGATGATGTGGTACGAACCACCGGCAACGAGATCGATCAGCGTCTCGCGGAGTTTCGGCGCGGTGTAGACGTCGACCTCACCGGCGACCTCCAGCACGGTTCTGTCATTCTCGGTGCGAGTGGACAACGTCAGGCCCACGGGCTTCCTCCGCTGCTCGACGACACTGCTCCGGCCAGACCCAACTCGGGGTCACGTTGCACGTCGGCCCTGCCGCCGTGCTCCCGAGTTGTTCCCGCCCGCACCAGCATTCAACCACGCGTAGGATTCGAATGTCGCATCCGCGGTCGGTGCACCTGATCGCTGGTGGGAGGAGCGAGCCGGACGGAACCAAGCGTGACCAGCAATGGCGACCAAGAACGGCCTGGTGCCGGCCCGGCGGAGCTGCTGCGGCAACTGGCCGCGCACAGGCAGAGCAGAGGCACCCCGACGCTGACCCACGTGCGGCACGTGCCCGCACGGCCTGGCCGTACGGTCGAATGGCCCGACTGGCTACCCGAGGTCGTGGTCGACCGGTTCCAGCGCGCCGGGATACCCGCCCCCTGGGCGCACCAGTGCGACGTGGCTGCGCACGCGCATGCGGGCCGCTCGGTCGTCGCGGCCACGGGAACCGCCTCGGGCAAGACGGCCGGCTACCTGATGCCCGCGCTGACCGCCGTACTGGACTCGGGTCAGACGGTGCTGTACCTGTCGCCCACCAAGGCGCTGGCTCGTGACCAGCTGCGCAGCCTCACCGCCCTCGACGTACCGGGCCTGAGGGCGGCCGCGTACGACGGCGACACCGGTCGCGACGAGCGGCCGTGGATCAGGCAACACGCCAACTACCTGCTCACCAACCCGGACATGGTCCACCACGGCCTGCTCGCGCGGCACGACCAGTGGGCCAGGTTCCTGCGGCGGCTCCGATACGTCGTGATCGACGAGTGCCACCACTACCGCGGTGTCTTCGGCTCGCACGTGGCGCAGGTGCTGCGCCGGCTTCGCCGGATGTGCGCGCGGTACGGCAGCGACCCGGTGTTCGTGCTCGCGTCGGCCACGGTCTCCAAGCCCGCCCGCGCCGCCGAGCGCCTCACCGGCGTACCCGTCGTCGCGGTGGCCGAGGACGCCTCGCCGCGGGGCGCGACGACCGTCGCGCTGTGGGAGCCACCGCTCACCGATCTCGTCGGGGAGCAGGGGGCGCCGGTACGCCGCAGCGCCACCGCCGAGTCCGCCGACCTGCTCGCCGACCTGGTGTGCGGTGAAGCCCGCACGCTGGCCTTCGTACGGTCCCGGCGTGCGGCCGAGGCCGTGTCGATCGAGGCGCGGCGGCACGTCGCGGAGGCGGTGCCGCAGCTCGCGCACCGGGTCGCGTCGTACCGAGGCGGCTACCTGCCGGAGGAGCGCCGCGAGCTCGAGCGGAAGCTGGCGAACGGCTCCCTTCTCGGCCTGGCGGCCACGAACGCGCTGGAGCTCGGCGTCGACGTGTCCGGCCTGGACGCGGTGCTGCTCGTCGGTTGGCCCGGCACCCGGGCGTCGCTGTGGCAGCAGGTCGGCCGCGCCGGCCGGCACGGCAGGGACGCGCTCGCGGTGCTCGTCGCCCGCGACGACCCCCTCGACACCTACGTGGTGCACCATCCCGACACGCTGTTCGGGCGACCGGTCGAGGAGACCGTGCTCGACCCGGACAACCCGTACGTGCTCGCGCCGCACCTGTGCGCTGCGGCCGCGGAGCAGCCGCTCACCGATGCGGACATCGCGCTCTTCGGACCGGCGGCGCGCGAGGTGGTGGCCGAGCTGGAACGGGACGGGCGGCTGCGTGCGCGTTCCAACGGGTGGTACTGGACCGATCCCGGCAGGGCGCACGACCTCGCCGACCTGCGCGGCTCCGGAGGCGCTCCGGTGCGCCTGGTCGAAGAGTCGACGGGACGCTTGCTGGGCACCATCGACGCCGCGACCTCGCACTCGCAGGCACACCCGGGCGCTGTGTACCTGCACCAGGGCGAGACCTACCTCGTGCGGAGCCTGGACGAGGAGGAAGCGCTCGCGCTGGTGGAGCGGGCCGAACCCGACTACACGACGAGCGCACGTGAGATCACCGACATCCGCGTGCTCGAGACGACCGAGACCACCGCGTGGGGCGAGGCGACGCTGGCCGTCGGCGTCGTGGAGGTCACCGAGCAGGTCGTCGGGTTCCTCCGCCGGCGGCTGGCGACCGGCGAGGTCCTCGGCGAGGAGCCGCTCGACCTGCCGCCGCGGTCGCTGCGTACGCGGGCGGTGTGGTGGACGCTGCCGGCCGGGCCGATCGAGGCGGCCGGCCTGGCAGCCGCCGACCTGGCCGGCGCCGCGCACGCCGCGGAGCACGCCTCGATCGGGCTGCTGCCGCTGTTCGCCACCTGCGACCGGTGGGACATCGGCGGGGTGTCCACGGCGATGCATGAGGACACCGGCCGGCTGACCGTGTTCATCTACGACGGCTACCCGGGCGGCGCGGGGTTCACCGAACGCGGCTACGCGGCCGCGCCAGCGTGGCTTGCCGCCACCCGCGACACCATCGCCGCCTGCGAGTGCGAGGACGGTTGCCCGTCCTGCGTGCAGTCGCCGAAGTGCGGCAACGGCAACGACCCGCTCGACAAGCGCGCCGCGGTGACGCTGCTCGATGTGCTGCTCGCGGGTTCGCCGGAGAGCGGCGAACCGGTCACCGATCCCGAGTCGAGCCAGTACAGTGTGGCGTCGGCTGGCTACGCTGGGAACCCGCCGTAGCGAGTGACCCAGCAGGAAAGGGACCCGATGGTCGTTCTTGGCATCATCATCGCCGTGATCGCGGTCGCGTTCGCGATCGGCGTGCTGCTGGGAAACTCGACCACCATCCCGCTGGAGTTCTACGGCATCACCATCGGCGGATCGACCGGCGTCACGATCTACATCGCCGGCGCCGTCACCCTGTTCGTACTGCTCCTCGGCCTGTGGCTGATCAAGCGCGGCACCCAGCGCGCGGTGCGCAAGCGGCGCGAGGTCAAGGCGCTGCGGAACCGAGCCCACTCGTCGACGGCCGAGCGCCCTGCGGTCACCGACGACACCGGGGGCGGCACCGCCGAGACCAGCGAGAGCTCCGCATCAGGCAAGCACGCCAAGGGGGGGCCGGACGCGGACAGCTCACCCGACGACCCGATGCAGCCACCGCTGCGCTAGCTGGTGCTGCCCCGAGCGCGCCGCAGGCTTCGCGAACCGTGGCCGGTTACCGCGCGGTGGCTCACCGGGCTCGCGGGAAGGCGCGCGGAAACCGACCGGGCTCCAGGCAACAGGAACTACGGACGCACGGCGCTGGAGGCGCGGCCGGTCGGCGGCCATCGACTCGACTTCCGCCGCGGGCCAGGGCACATCTGGTGGCTAGGACCTGCCCCGCCCGGCGCCGACGGGCCACAACCGGTTCCGAGAGCGTGACCACAGCCACAGGTGCGCGATGACCAGCGCGGCAGCGAGCCCGAGCGCGACCGGTACGGCCGCCGCGCCGCGAAGTCCGCTGTGCGCGAGCGGCTCGACCCGCGGCCCGCGCTGCGCCGAGGTGTTGCCCACCGGGGTGAACGGCGCTACCGCCGGCCGTTTGCCGAACGTCGGGTACGGGCCCTCGCTGCCGCCTGGCACCAGCGAGCCACCCCGCGGCAGCCGCGCCTTTGCCGTACCGGCACCACCACCAGCGCCGCCACCGCCGAGGGTCGGGCTGGGAAAGGCCCCGCCATGGTGCGACCTGCTCCCGCCAGCAGGACCGCGCGACGTGCCACGGCGGCCGGAGGGCCCGGCAGTCGGCCGCGGAGCCGGCAAGTGGACGCTCGTCGTGCTCGCGGGCGAGGTGAGTGACCCGGCAGCACCGGCACGCACCGCTTGGAGCCGGACGCCGACCGACCCGCCGGAACCGGGACCGGCGAAGGTGGCCGCGCATTGCTTGGCGCCACACGCGTGCCCGACGGTGATCCGGTGCTCCTGCCCGCCCACGGTGAGCAGGTACGACGTGAGGTCCGGCTCGACGCCGCGGCGCCACCCCACCCGGACGTGCCTTCCGTCCGTGCGTTTCGCGGTCAGGCCCGCCGGCCGCTCGGGCGGGACGGCCACCGTGAACGACGCCTTCTCCTGCCCGCCGGACAGCAGCTTGTTCGAGGTGAACTTGACGCGCCATACGCCGTTGCGCGCCGGCACTTGCCGACCGTCATGGGTGCACGAGCCCGCGTACTTCGGGCAGGACAGCCGGAGATCGTAGCTGAGCTTGCGCGGGCCGCGCCCGGAGGCGACCTTGACGTACGAGCCGTCGCCCGGTGCCTTCAGCCGCAGCGCGCCGCGCTCGAGCAGCCGCAGCCGTACGCTCACCGTGACGGTCTGCGACTCCTTGGTGAAGGTCGTCCCCGACACGTGAACCCGTTGGCTTGCGGCCGCCCGCGCCGTCGAGGCGCCACCGATGGTTGCGGTCGCTGCCACGAGCAGGGCGGCAACCAGCAGCGAGAGGAACCGAGCACGGCCCACGTTCCGCACGGGCACGAGCATGCTCCTCCTCGCGTGGCGGCGACGCAGCAATGGACCGGTGGACCTGGGCAACGACGTGCAGCAGCGGAGGTTACTCCACCGGCTGCCACGAACGCTCCGGCGGCCCATGTCAGTACACCGAGACATGGACATGATCCATGTGCTGCAGGGTCGGATTGGACGTGTTCCCGCTCGGGTGCTCGTAGGGATGCCAGCCCTCGTCTGGCGTCCATATGCGGGCTCGGTAGATCACGTACTTCACGCCAAGGGGATTCGCGTTGGCTACCAGCCAGGACGCCAGCCGCCAGCCCTTGGCCACCCGCGCCTGGTCGTGCCACGGCAGGATCATGATGTCGATCGCGCGTCCGGTGTAGTGATCGCTGCCGGGGATATGCCCACCCTTGCACCCACCCGGGCAGTAACCACCGATGTCGTTCTCGTGGAACTTGCGGCGCACCAGGTCGCGGATGCGCCTGGCGCGCGGCGTGAGCCCCTCGCGTCCCATCGGCCCCGCGCCGACGTCACCGCTGACGGTCGTCGGCAGCGCAAACGGCCCACCCACCCTTCCGGGTACGGCGCGCGAGCGTGCACGGGCGGCGCCGACACGCGCGAGAAAGCCGTGCAGGCGTACCCGGGTGCGCACGTCCGCGACACCGGCTCGCGCCTTGCACGCGACCAGGTCGGCGCCGTTGCGCCGAGCGATGTGCGCCGCCACCGAACACGGTGCGTCGGCGTCACCTGTCCACAACCGGTCGGCAGCGGCGAGCGCGGCCAGGTCGGCGGCGGTTCCGGCCTTGTGGCGCGCCGCGGTTGCACCGCCGTACAGCACCACGACGGCGGCGACCGCGAAGACGATGCCCGCCGCGGTCAGCACCCAGATGCTCGCCGATCCACGGTCGGTCTTGCCGATCGCCGTACTCATCGCCCCTCTTCTCGCGTATCGCCCAAGGGCTGGCGAGGCGCGCCCGCCGGGGCCAGCCGGCCGGGACTCTCCGCGGGAGACACGGCACGTGCCTTGACCGTGAACGTGTGCAGCCCGAACATCTGGATCTTTGCCCTGCATCGCACCTCGGCGGTGCTCTCCGAACGGCGCAGCTGGATGCTCGCTCCGTTCGGCGCTGCTTCCCTTGCCGCCGCCATGACCGCCTGCCTCGGCTCGCCACGGGCGAGGGCCCGCGCACCGGCGCGAGCGGCGTCCTGGCATCGCAGGGAGCCATCGGCCACGCCTACGCCGAGCAACGCGCACGCCAGCACGAAGATCAGGGAGGGAAGGGCGACCGCCAGCTCTGCTGTGTACGCGCCGCGATCGCGCCCGCCGCTCGCTGCCAGAAGCCGCGCGACGACCGCCCACCACTCCAGCGGCCGCCTCATGACCACAGCCCAACGGCGGCCGACATGTCGAGCCAGCCCTCTCGGATCAGCCGGTCGAGCAACTCGTAGACGCGGTCACTGGTGAGCACCTTCCACAGGCAGTAACCGAAACCGCAGGCAGCCACGCAGCCCACCGCGTATTCGGGCACCGCCATACCCTCGTCGGGTTGCACGAACCTCCGCGCAACCACCACACCACGCGACATGTCACCTCCCCGCCTGTTGCCGGTGACCGGCCGGCCCCGGGATCGCCCGCGTACGTGAGCTCACCCATGTCGTCGACGCGAGTCATGCCGATCCGCAGTGGCGACGCGGTATCTGTGGATCGCAAAGATGGACCTGCCTACCGCATCGGACACAGCGGTGCCCCCGAGCCTCGGGGGTTCTCGGGGGCACCGGGCAGTGAGCAGCTACACGAATTGCTCCACCGCCTTCTGGATGATCGCCCAGATCAGGTCTCGCACTTCGGGGCTCGTCAGCAGCTCGTAGAGGATGCCGGCGAGACCGACCGCGGCGACCGTGCCGACGGCGTACTCCGCCGTCGTCATGCCCGAGTCGTCGCGAAAATCGTAGGGAACCGGAAGCATGAGAGAACCTCCCGAAGGGACCGACGACCGGTCGGTGCGGGACGCTCGAGGACGCGAACGTCACCCACGATGTCGACACGACGACCCGCGTTCCGCAGGGGTCTCACAACATCTGGGGACACGCGCTCACCACCACAGGTTGATGTTCTGGGCGACACCCGCGACGACGGGAACGACGCCGAGCAGGACGAAGGCCGGCAGGAAGCACAGCCCGAGCGGCGCCGCCGACTTGACGCCGACCTTGCGCGCACCCTCGTCGGCTTGCGTCCGTCGCGCCTCCCTGCCGTCCGCAGCGAGCTGTTCGAGTCCGGCGGCCAGGGGCGCACCGGTGGATGCCGCCCTGCCGAACGCGCGACCGAGGGGCGCGAGCTCCTGGTCGTTGCCGAGCGACGCCCACGCCGTTGCCGGGTCTCCACCCAGCCGCAGGAGGGCGACCACGCCGTCGAGCGCGGCACCGAGCGGCCCGCCGACCGCCCGCGCGACCGCATCCGCGGCGTCGACGGGCGTGCTGCCCGCTCGAAGGCAGGCACCGAGGAGATCGACCGCGATCGGCAGGTCGGCGGCCAGCCGTTCCCGTCGCTTCCGGACCTCGGCCGGCTCGATCCTGCCCAGCACGATGGTCGAGCCGAGCGCCACGGCCGCGCCGAGCAAGAGTCCCCACGGCAGCCCTACGAGCAGGGCAGCAGCGGTGCCGGCGCCGAGCGAAGCCGGCACGCGGCCGCGGACCGCTCCCGCGGTCGAACCCTTGTCGGCTGGCCGCGGGTCGTCGCGGTACAGCGCACGTAGCCGGGAACGCACGGCGTGCGCCTGCCCGGACCACAGCCACACGGCAACCGCAGCGAGACCGGCCGACACGAGCCCGGGCACGCCGACGCCGTTCACGAGGTGCTCACCCTGGCTCGGCCGCACGCGCCAGCCGCGACGTCCACATCACGCCGAGCACGTCGATGCCGACGCCCGCGGCCAGGCAGGCGATACCGTACGGCGAGCCGACCAGGAACCGGACCGGATGCTGGCCGAGCCCCGTGGCCATGACGATCCCGATCACGGGAAGGACCGCCAGCAACCGTGCTGTCGCTCGCGGCGCGGCCAGCTGGGCGCGCACCTCGTGACGATTGCGTTCCTCGGCACGCAACGCCGCGGCGAGCCGTTCGATCGCCTCGGCGAGCCCCGCACCGGACTCGACGCCTACCTGCCAGCAGGCGGCGAGCCAGGCCATGCCACGGCACCCGGGCCGGGCCGCGATGGTTCGCATGGCGCCCGGCACGTCCGCGCCGCGCTCGGCTGCGGTGACAACTCCGCGGAAGAGCTCGCGCCCGGTCTGATCCAACGCCTCGGTGGCGAGCTGCAGCGCCACGAGGGGCGGGCGTCCGGCGCGCAACTCAGCGGCGAGGGTGCCGCACAGCTCGACGATCGCGTCGCGGGAAGCGCGCTCGAGTCGCGACCTGCGTGCCCGATGCCAGGCGGCAAGCAGGACGCCACGAGCACGGAGTGACAACGTCCGAGTGGCGCCGGACCCGCGACGGCGGGCGCACAGCGCTTCTAACCGGCGCTGGGACCCGAGCTCACCCACGGCCAACCAGCCGGCGAGGCCGGCCAGGAGTACGGCGAGGCCACTGGCGATCACCACGGGTGCCCTCGCTGCCGAAGCAGGGAGCGAAGATGCTCGCTGCCCGGCCCATGCGTGATCTCACCACTTTCCGCGAAGGTCACCGCGGACTGCGCGTGGACATACCCGTCCTCGCCGCGACCGAGCACGCACACCTCGGCGACGCGTCGCTGGCCACCGCACTGGCCGCGGGTCAGGTGCACGACGACGTCGAGGGCTGCGGCGAGCTGGCTGTGCACGGCAGCACGGCTGAGGCCGGCCGCGACCGCAAGCGCCTCGAGCCGCGCCGGGACGTCGGCCGCGTTGTTCGCGTGCAGGGTGCCGCAACCTCCCTCGTGGCCGGTGTTCAAGGCCGCCAGAAGATCGACGACTTCGCCGCCGCGCACCTCACCGACGACGAGGCGGTCGGGCCGCATGCGTAGCGCCTGCCGCACGAGATCGCGAAGCGTTACGGTCCCCGAGCCCTCGGCGTTCGCCGGACGCGCCTCCAGCCGTACGACATGCGAGTGATCCGGGCGCAGCTCGCTGGACTCCTCGACCAGGAGCACCCGCTCGGCGGGATCGACGTGGCCGAGGAGGACCGAAAGCAACGTCGTCTTCCCCGTGCCGGTGCCGCCGGTGACGAGGAAGGCGAGCCGTGCACCCGCCACCGCGTGCAGCAGGCTCGCGCCCTCAGCCGGGACGGCACCGGCCTCGACGAGCTCGGCGAGGGTGAACACGCGTCGTCGCGGTACCCGCAAGGACAGGCACGTGCCACCAGGAGCGACGGGAGGGAGCACCGCGTGCAACCGCGACCCGTCCGCGAGCCGGGCGTCGACGTACGGAGCCGCATCGTCGAGCCGGCGGCCGGCGGTGGCCGCCAGCCGCTGCGCCAGCCGGCGAACCGAGACCTCGTCCGGAAACGTCACCTGAGCCCGGACGAGTCCGTCACCGGCATCAACCCACACTTCACCGGGAGCGTTGACCAACACGTCGGTCACGCCCGGCAGCCGCAGCAAGGGCTCCAACGGGCCGGCCCCGACCAGGTCGGCGCGCAGCACCGACGTCAGCGCGAGCACCTCCACGTCGCCGAGCACCACGCCCTCAGCGCGCAAGGCACCAGCGACGCGCGCGGGCGTGGGCTCCACCGCTTGCTCGGCCAGCCGGCTGCGTACGGCGTCGGCGAGCTTCGGATCGACTCGGGAAGCACCGTTCACGCACCCGTTGCTCATGCTGCGCGCCGGGCATCGGTGAGCGACTCGAGGAAGCGCTGACAGAAACTTGCCAGCGGGCTGCGGCCACGACCGGTCGGCGGCTCGCCGCGGTCGAGCGCCGCCTCGATCCCCGGCTCGCGCCGGACGAACCCCGCCAGCGGGAGCCCGAGCGAGGTCGCGGCGACATCGGCGGTCAGCCCGGACGGCGCGGGACCGCGTACGAGCAGGCGCAGGTCGGCGGCATGCGAGGCGGCCGCGGCCGCGACGCGGGAGGCCGACGCGATCGCGCGTACCTCCGCCGGTACGACGAGGAGCGCGACCATGCACCGGGCCAGCGCCTCGGCCGTGGCCTCATCGATCCGGCGCGGCAGGTCGACGACCACCAGGTCGCTGCCACGAGCCGCCGCGCCGAGCACCGCACTCATCGCCTCGACCGGCAGGTCCAACCTGTCTCCCCGGTCCCAGGACAGCACCGTCAACTCCTCGAGGCACGGCAGCGCCTCCCGTAACGCGCTGCCACTCACCCGCCCGCGGGCGTTGGCGAGGTCGGGCCAGCGCAGCCCAGCGGTGTCTTCACCACCGAGCACGAGATCGATGCCTCCACCGAGGGGGTCACCATCGACGAGCAGCGAGTGCAGCCCCATGCGCATCCCTGCGAGCGCGAGCGAAGCAGCCACGGTGGACGCTCCGGCACCACCGCGCCCGCCGAGCACGCAGATGGTCGTTGACTCGTGCCCGGGCACCTCGGTCGCGTCCGCGATCTGGTTGACCAGCCACTGCTCGGCTTCCGGCAGGATCGCAACCTGGCCTGCCCCGACGTGCACGGCGCGCTCGAAGATTGTCTTGTCGTCCGCCGCGGTCTGCCTGCCCACGAGCACGATCCCGGGGCGAGGCGGCAACCGCAGCCGTACCGCCTCCTCAGCGGCGTCGTCACCCAGCAGGACCAGTGACGTCGCGCGCCACGATGCCCGGGCGGCGCCCGGCGACGGGACCAGCTCCACCGCGCTGCCTGCGGCAGCGGCGAGCCTGAGTACCTCATCGACGAGCACCTGGTCATCGGTCACGAGCAGCGGCTTGCTCGCCTCATGCATGGCGTCCGTAGCGGCCGCCGGTGCTGACCCGCTCACTGTGCCTCCCGAATCGTCGGCGTCACCTGGATCGTCGACGCGAGCGTCAGCCGCCGGTAGCCGTGCGGTCGGATCTGGGGATAACCGATTTCGGGTGGAGCTCCACCAACGTCCGCGCCGTGGACGTCCGCGAGGGGCAGGCGGGCAGTGTCCGGAAATGACCATGTTATGGATGGTCATTTGGCAACAGCACCAGCAGCGGGCGGCGCAGGAGTGCCTGGTGTGACACGGGTTAGCCACGGGAAAGCCGTGACCGGTGAAACGGGCATGGTCGGCAATAATTGACTCGTAGCCCTTCCGTTATCCGGCATTTCCTCGTAACAATGGAGTACGGAACTAAAGGCGCGACGGGCGGTTGCTTCCCTCCGACCTTCAGCTCCGCGCACGACCACTGGGAACCCACGCGAGCCCAGCCGCGGGAGGCGAGAACCAGATCAGGGCTCACCGCCCCGATCCGGAAGAGAACGTGCACGCTTGGTACCCCACGTGGTCGTGCCAGTGGGCGGCGCTCCCTTTGTGGAGCGCCGTTCGCACGCGTACGACGACACGCGTACGACGGCATGGCCTGACACACTGCGAGCGTGAACGCACGCCCGTACGTGATCCTCTCCTGCGCGGTGTCCCTGGACGGCTACATAGACGACGCGACCGACACGCGGCTGGTGTTGTCAAACAACGCCGACCTCGACCGGGTCGACGCGATGCGCGCGGACTGCGACGCGATCCTGGTCGGCGCCGGGACCGTTCGGCGCGACGACCCCGGACTCCTCGTCCGGTCATCGCAGCGGCGCGCGGCTCGTACCAGCGCCGGCGGGCCGGAGAACCCGGTCAAGGTCACGCTGACCGCGACCGGAGACCTCGACCCGGCCGCGCGGTTCTTCACCACTGGAAACGGGGAGAAGCTCGTGTACTGCGCGGGTCCCGCGCTCGCGTCCATCTCTCGGCTACGGGCCGCGGCCACCATCGTCGACGCCGGCGACCCACTCGACCTGACCGTGCTCCTCGCGGACCTGGCCGCGCGGGGGGTGCGCCGGCTGCTGGTGGAGGGCGGCAGCGCCGTGCACACCGGTTTCCTTGCGGCGAGCCTGGCCGATGAGGTGTGCCTCGCGATCGCGCCGTTCCTCGTCGGCGACCCGATGGCACCGCGGTTCGTGCGTGCCGGCACGTTCCCGCAGTCGCCGGGCGACCCCATGCGCCTCACGGAGGTACGCCAGCTTGGTGATGTGGCCGTACTGCGGTACCTGACGGGCGGTGCGGTCGATGAGTGAGGTGACCAGTACGGAGCTGGAGCTGCTACGCCGCGCCATCGAACTGTCCCGCAGTTGCCCGCCCGCCCAGAGCGCGTTCTCGGTCGGCGCGCTGCTCGCCGACGGGGCCGGCGGTGTGCTCGCGACCGGCTACTCGCGCGAGAGCGACCCGCACGACCACGCGGAGGAGGCGGCGCTGGCGAAGATCGACACCGACGACCCGGGGCTCGCCGCGAGCACCATGTACAGCTCGCTCGAGCCGTGCAGCACGCGGGCGTCGCGTCCACGCAGCTGTACGGAGCTGATCGTCGCCGCCGGGATCCCTCGCGTCGTCTTCGCGTGGCGCGAGCCCGATGTGTTCGTCGACTGCCACGGCGCCGAGGACCTGCGCGATGCCGGAATCGACGTCATCGAGGTGCCCGACCTTGCGCCGCTCGTACGCGCCGTCAACGCCCACCTTCTCTAGGAGAGCGGCTCAGGCCTGCACCTCGTCGCGGTCCTGGGTTGACCAGAGGGTGTGGAACGTGCCGTCCCGGTCGACCCGCTTGTACGTGTGGGCTCCGAAGAAGTCCCGCAGTCCCTGCACGAGCGCCGCGGGCAGGCGGTCACGGCGCAGCGCGTCGTAGTACGCGAGCGCGCTGGAGAACCCTGGCGCCGGTACGCCGAGCCGAGCGGCCTCAGCGACCACGCGGCGCCACGACTCCAGGCCCTCGGCGACCGCGTCGCGGAAGTACGGAGCGAGCAGCAGCGATGGCAGAGCGGCGTTCTCGTCGTACGCCGCGCGGATCCGGTCGAGGAACCGCGCGCGGATGATGCAGCCGCCGCGCCAGATCGTGGCGAGCGCGCCGCGGTCGATGTCCCAGCCGTACTCGGCGGCACCGGCACGGATCTGGTCGAAGCCCTGCGCGTACGCCACCACCTTGGACGCGTACAGCGCCTTGCGTACGTCCTCGACGAACGCCGGACGGTCCGACGGCGGCGCCGCGTCAGTGCCCGGCAGCGCCTCCCGTGCGGCGGCGCGCTGCTCGGCGTGGCCGGACAGCGACCTGGCGAACACCGCCTCGGCGATCCCGGTGACCGGAATGCCGAGCTCGAGCGCGTTCTGCACGGTGAGCCGCCCCGTCCCCTTCTGCTCCGCCTCGTCGAGTACGACGTCGACGAACGGCCGGCCGGTGTCCGCATCGACGTGCCCGAGCACGTCCGCGGTCATGTCGATCAGGAAGGACTCCAGGTCGCCGGAGTTCCACTGGGCGAAGACGGAGGCGAGCTCGCCCGGCGCCATGCCGAGACCGTTGCGGAGCAGGTCGTACGCCTCCGCGATCAGCTGCATGTCGGCGTACTCGATGCCGTTGTGCACCATCTTGACGAAGTGGCCCGCGCCGTCCGAGCCGATGTGTGTGCAGCAGGGGGTCCCGTCGACATGGGCGGCGATCGACTCGAGTATCGGACCGAGCGAGGCGTACGACTCCGCCGAGCCGCCCGGCATGATGCTGGGCCCGTTCAACGCGCCCTCCTCGCCGCCGGACACGCCGGTGCCGACGAAGTGGAGCCCGGCCGCGCGCAGCGCGCTCTCGCGGCGCCTGGTGTCCTCGAACCAGGCGTTGCCGCCGTCCACGACGATGTCGCCGCGGTCGAGCAGCGGTACGAGCTCCTCGATAACCGCGTCGGTCGGCCCGCCCGCCTTGACCATGACGAGGATCTTGCGGGGGCGTTCGAGTGAGGCGACAAACTCGCCGAGCGATTCCGAGGCGAGGAACGTGCCCTCGTGACCGAACTGCTCGATCAGTTCCCTGGTGCGCGCTGACGTGCGGTTGTGCACCGCGACGGGAATTCCGTGGCGTGCCAGGTTCCGTGCCAGGTTCCGACCCATCACCGCGAGACCGGTGACACCGATCGCCGCCCGCTCCGCCATCGCTTGCCTCCTCCGAACCGTTGCCACGAACCCTAGCGAGAGCCGGCAAGCCCAAGGTCTGGGGTAGAATCGATGCTGGCGCGCCGGGAAGTCTGGTCGGCACTCGTATTTGCCGACGACTCGATCGAGGTTCCGTGCGCCGTTCCAAGCCCGTCTTCCCGCCTGTACGCCGTCCCGTCCGTGTCGCCTCGATGATCGCCGAGGAGCTGCGCACAGAGACGGTCGGCGGCACCATCATGCTGGCCGCCACCGTGCTCGCGCTGGTGTGGGCGAACTCGCCCTGGTCGGCCGCGTACACCACGCTCACGGGGGCGGCGATCGGGCCGGAAGCGCTGCACCTGCACCTCACCGCGCAGGCCTGGGCGGCGGACGGCCTACTGGCGATCTTCTTCACGGTCGCGGGGCTGGAGGTCAAGCGCGAGCTGGTCGAGGGCGAGCTGCGGCATCCGGCGCGGGCGGCGCTCCCGGTCGTCGCCGCGGTCTCGGGGATGGTCGTGCCGGCCGCCGTGTTCCTCGCGGTGAGCGCGGGCACGCCGGGCGCGAGCAGCGGCTGGGCGATCCCGATGGCCACCGACATCGCGTTCGCTCTCGCCGTGCTCGCCGTCACCGGCAGCCGGTTGCCGGAGTCCCTGCGGGTCTTCCTGCTCACGCTCGCGGTGGTCGACGACCTCGGTGCGATCGCCGTTATCGCGGTTTTCTATACCGACGCGCTGCACCCGCTGCCGCTGCTCGGCGCCGCCGTGCTGCTCGCCGGGTACGGGCTGCTACAGCGCCTCCGGATCGGGTCCGCCTGGGCGTACGTGCCACTCGCCCTGGTGGCCTGGGGCCTGGTACACGCCAGCGGGGTGCACGCCACCGTCGCGGGCATAGCGATCGGATTGCTCACCCGCGTACGGGTCGACCGCGCCGCCGAGCGCTCACCCGCCGACCGGCTCGAGCACTGGTTGCGGCCGGTCTCCGCGGGACTCGCCGTCCCGCTCTTCGCGCTGCTGTCCGCAGGGGTGCCGCTGACGGCGCGGGCGTTCGGTGACCTCGCCGCCGACCGGGTCGCGCTCGGTGTCATCGCCGGGCTCGTACTCGGCAAGGTGGTCGGCGTGGCCGGCGGCGCGTGGCTGTCGGTGCGCTTCGGCCTGGCCAGGCTGGGACCGGACCTGCGCTGGGCACACCTCGTTGCCGTCGGCATCCTCGCCGGGGTCGGGTTCACCGTGTCGCTGCTGGTCGGCGAGCTCGCGTACGGCGGCAGCGAGCGGGCGGAGCTGGTGAAGACGGCGATCCTGGTCGCGTCCACCATCGCGTCCATCGTCGCCGCGGTGCTGCTGCACGTGCTCGGCCGGCGGCACTCCCGCAAGATCAACAGCTGAGGGGCCCGTTCTGCGTGCCGGAGGTGACATTGTCCCGATGATCGGGAACACTCCGGGGCGAGGAGGAAATCATGACACAGACGCCTGAACGTGAGCGGAGCATCGGCGAGCTGGTCGCCGCCGTCACCGCGCACATGCAGACCCTCGTGCGGGCGGAGATCCAGCTCGCCAAGGCCGAGCTCAAGGAGGATGTCAAGCACGCAGGTATCGGCGCTGGTATGTTCGCCGCCGCGGGCTTGTTCGGCCTGTACTTTCTCGCCTTCATCGCCGTCGCGGCGGCCTTCGGGATCCACTGGCTGGGCCTCGGGATCGGCATCTCGTTCCTCATCGTGGCGGGTGCCTTCTTCGTCATCGCCGCGATACTCGCCCTGATCGGCAAGGTCAGCCTCGGGAAGATGACGAAGATCGCGCGCACCAAGCAGACCATCCGCGACGACGTCACCTGGGCCAAGTCGCTGAAGGGCGGCGACGGGTCGGAGGAGGGTCAGGCCGAGCTGCCCGCCGCGGCGGAGCGGTCGGCCGTAGCCACGCGTTCCTGACCGCGCATTGCGGAAAGGTTGTCAGTGTCTGGTTGACCTATGGCTCGACGAGACACTGACAACTTCTGAAGAACCGGCGCTCAGTCGCACTGGCGGGTGCTCACCGCCTGGGTGGTGTGGCGGCCCCGCCGGGCATCGGGGCGTACCTCGTGGGTGGTGAGGGCGTATCCGGTCTGCGGGTCGTCGACGGCCGCCGCAAACACAACACCGTAGACGCGACCGCGGGCCCCGAGCAGGGGGCCGCCGGAGTTCCCCGGCCGCACCGTGGCCCGGATCGCGTAGATCTCGCGTACGTTCTGCGTGTGCTGGTAGATGCCGGGCCCGCGGGCGTTCTCCTGCGACCGGATGCGCGCCTCGCCCACCCGCAGCGGCCCGCCGCCGGGGTATCCGGCGACCACCGCGTCGTCGCCGCGCTCCGCCGTGCCGTCGAAGCGCAGCGGGTCGGTCGGCAGGTCCGGTACGTACAGCACGGCGACGTCGCGTCGCGGGTCGAACACCACGACGCGCGCGTCGTACGACCGCCCGCCCACCGAGACGGTCGGGCCGATGGTGACACCGGCCACCACGTGCGCGTTGGTCAGCACGCGGTGCCGCGCGTACACAAAGCCGCTGCCCTCGATCCGGCGCGAGCACTTGGGCGCGGTGCCCTGGACCTTGACCACGCTGTCGAGCGCGTGCTGCACCCGCGGCGTACGCGCGACGCCGGGGTCGGGTGGCCGTACGGGCACGGTGCGGTCGGGCCCGAGCCCGCCGAAGACCTGCGGAAACGCCCCGCGTCCCACTACCCGGCGGAACGAGCTGAACCAGTTCCGCGCCTGGTCGGGGACGGCGTCGTCGACGGCGCGCAGCACCGCCGAGTGCCGTACCTGACCGGCCAGCGCGGGAAACGGGCCCTGCACGACCGCGGTGGCGACCAGCCACGCGACCAGCAGCAGGGCGATCACCGAGAGCAGGGCGCCGCCGACCGAGTCGATCGCCCGGGCGGACTGCCAGCGCATCCGCCGCCGGAACGCGTAACCGACCGCGGACGCGGCGAGCTGGCCGATTGCCGCGAGGGCGAACACGCAGGCGAGCGCGACGAGCGACTCGCCGACACCATGCAGCTTGAGCGCCTCGGTCACCATGGGGGCGATGTGGGCGCCCAGCACGCCACCGCCGAGGAACCCGCACAGGCTCAGGAACCCGGTGACCAGCCCTTGCCTGAACCCGGACACCGCGAAGATCACCGCGAGGATGCCAAGCACCACGTCGAGCGCGTCGCCGGTCACGCCCGCACCGTACCCGAGAACACCGGCCACGCCGCCCGTACCCGCCACGGAGCCCCGCCGTTCAGAGCGTCTCCACCCTGGACCGCGACCACGGGCGTTCCCAACCGCCGAGCGCCAGTACCCGGTCGAGCAGTCCGCCGGTGAAGCCCCACACGGTCATGCCGCGTACGCGAAACGCCGGCCCGACACGCCCGCTCGGGTGGCGGATCCGCAGCCGGTTCGCCGGGTCTGCGAGCTCGGCCACCGGTACCCGGGCAACGAGCGCGGTCTCCGCCGGGTCGACCGCGTGTACGGGCGTCGGCTTGCGCCACCAGCCGATGAGCGGCGTGACGGCGTAGCCACTGACCGACACGAACAGCTCGGGCAACGCCGCGACGATCTCGACACCGGCCGGATCGAGCCCCGTCTCCTCCTCGGCCTCGCGCAGGGCGGCCGCGGCCGCGTCGCGATCTCCTGCGTCGAGCGCGCCGCCGGGGAACGCGGGCTGGCCTGCGTGGGCACGCAGGTCGTCGCTTCGCTGTACGAGCAGCACGTCGGGTCCGTCCACGGTCTCGCCGAACAGGATCAGCACGGCAGCCTTGCGCCCGCCTTCTGGAGGCGGCAGGTGCCGCCTGAGGTCGGCCGGCCGTACGGTGGGGGCGGCCTCTACGAGCGGCCGCAGCCACGACGGGTATTCGACCGTCACGGCCGTATCCTTAGATGGTTGATTCCTTGTAGCCGGGCGGGCGCATCATTGCTGGTGGTGCCTGTCATGAGCGCCGCCATTTTGACACAGCTCAGCCACAGAGATCGCCGCAAGCGACTCTTCACCGCTTGCGTCCGCTGACCAAGGAATCAACCATCTAGGTGGGCACGCACGTCGGCCTCCAGCTGGTGCAGGGAGGTGTACGGCCCGACCTTGCGGTGCGTGATCCGCCCGGAGCGATCGACGAAGAGCGTCACCGGCAGCCCGCCGCTGGAGCCGACAGCGGCCTGCGTGTCGCCGGAACCGTCGAACACCGACGGGTAGTGCGCCTTCGCGTCGACGAGGAACGACAGTGCGGCCTCAGGGCTCGTGTCCTGGAAGTCGATGCCGAGCACGGGTACCCGCGACCCCGCGGACTCGTGCAACTTCTGGAAGACCGGCACCTCCTCACGACACGGACCGCACCACGTGGCCCACAGGTTGATTACCATCGGGCCGCGCAGCGCCCCCAGCCGTACGGCCGGCCCCTTTCCCAGGCACGGGACGGTCACCGCGGGCAGCCGCTTGCCGCTCGTACCGGCCCCGGCCTTCTTCGTGGACGGGCACGGCGCGAGGTCGGCCTTGGCGACCAGCGACGGCGCAACCGACACCGACGTCTTGGACGGGTGCGAGCTGGTGTGTGACGGGCCGCCCGATGGCGTGCCTGCCCCGCAGGCGACCAGCGCCAGGATTCCGGCGAACGACGCGGCCAACCGGACCCGCCTTCTCACGCCCTGCTCGCCGCCTTGAGCAGCTTGGTGGCTCGCTGCGGGTCGGTCTCGCCCTCCCCGTATGCCGGGCAGAGCGGCGCCACGGGGCACGCCCCGCACGCGGGCTTGCGCGAGTGGCACACCCGTCGCCCGTGCCAGATGAGCCGGTGCGACAGCATCGTCCACTCCTTCTTCTGGACCAGCTCGGCGACCGCGAACTCGATCCGTACGGGATCGGTCTCGTCGGTCCAGCCGAACCGGCGCGCCAGCCGGCCGAAGTGCGTGTCGACGGTGAGGCCGGGTACCCCGAAGGCGTTGCCGAGCACGACGTTCGCGGTCTTGCGCCCGACGCCGGGCAGCTCGACCAGGTCGGCCAGCCGTCCGGGGACCTCGCCGCCGTGCTTCTCGCACAGTGCCTTGCCCAGCGCGATCAGGGACTTGGTCTTCGCCCGGAAGAAGCCGGTCGACCTGATCAGGTCCTCGAGCTCCTCGGGATTCGCCGCCGCGTAGTCGGCGGCAGTCGGGTACTTGGCGAAGACCGTGGGGGTCACCTCGTTGACCCGCCTGTCGGTGCACTGCGCGGACAGGATCGTCGCCACGAGCAGCTGCAGCGACGAGCCGAAGTCCAGCTCACAGTGCGCGTCCGGGTAGACCTCGGCGAGCTCGCGGTTGATGCGGCGGGCACGGCGCACGAGCGCCAGCCGACTCTCGTCCGCGAACTTGCCGGGGCGCGGGCCGGCGCGCCGTGCCGTCCGCGCCCCGCCGGATGGGTCCTTGTCTGCTGGGGTACGTAGAGCCACGGACGCCAGCCTACGGTTCGCGGCTGACGCCCGCCCGAACCCGGTCACAAGCTCGGGCCAAGTACGATGGCGGCACTTGCGAACCTCCAAGGAGGTGTGGTGGACATCGAGATGCTGCGGCGCGCACCGCTGTTCGCCGGTTTGGACGAGCGCGGCACCAATGAGCTGCTGGGCAAGCTCACCTCCGTACGGATCCGTCGCGGCGAGACGCTGTTCCAGGAGGGTGCGACCGGCGACAAGGTCTACGTGGTGCTCTCCGGCAAGATGAAGCTGACCAAGACCTCGGCCGACGGGCGGGAGAACCTGCTCGCGGTCATCGGTCCCGGTGAGATGTTCGGCGAGCTGTCCCTGTTCGACCCCATACCGCGTACCTCGGCCGCCGGGGCCATTTCCGACAGCGACCTCGCCGCCCTGGGCCACCAGGAGCTGCGGCCGTGGATCACCGAGCACCCCGACGTCGCCATGCAACTGCTCCGCGCGCTCGTGCAGCGGCTGCGCCGCACCAACGAGGTGATGGCCGACCTGGTGTTCACCGACGTACCGGGTCGGGTGGCGAGGCAGCTCGTCGACCTGTCCCGCAAGTTCGGCCGGCGAAGCGACAACGGCGTGCACGTCGAGCACGAGCTCACCCAAGAGGAGCTCGCCCAGCTGGTCGGGGCATCGCGGGAGACCGTCAACAAGGCACTCGCCGACTTCGCCAACCGCGGCTGGCTGCGCATCGAGCCGCGCGCGGTCGTCCTGCTCGAGGAGGACCGTCTCGCCCGCCGGGCCCGCGCCTGACCCGGTCAGGCACCAGCCCCTTTCCCGGTGATCATGAAAGATCGTCGTAGCTATAGTTACGACGATCTTTCATGATCACGCAGGGGGGTGTTCCCGGCTCAGAGCTCGCCGCGGTCGCGCAGGTACGCCAGCTGCGCGCGCACCGACTGCTCCGCGGCCGGGTACGCGGACGGGTCGATGTCGCTGTAGACCGTCGCGGTGACCTCCGTGGCCGTCGTACGGCCCGCGCGGACCGCCGCCCGCACCTGCTCCAGGCGCTCCTCGCGGTGCCGGAGGTACCCGTCGAGCACGGCGCCGGCATCCGGCCGCACCGGCCCGTGGCCCGGCAGCAGCACGCCGATGCCGTGCTGGGTCACGTACGCGGAGAGCCGCCGCAGCGTGGCGAGGTAGTCGTCGAGCCGCCCGTCCGGCTCGGCAAGCACGGTCGTGCCCCGGCCGAGCACCGTGTCGCCGGTGAGCAGCACGCCGTCCGCCGGTACGTGCAGGCAGCAGGAGTCGCCCGTGTGGCCCGGCGTGGCCAGCACCCGTACCTCGAGCCCGCCGACGTCCAGCACGTCACCATCGGCGAGACCGTCGGGACCGATCCGGTACGCCGGGTCGGCCGCGCGTACGGGAGCGTCGACCATCTCGCTGAACCGTCGCGCACCCTCGGCGTGATCGTGGTGCCGGTGGGTGAGCACGATCACCGCGACCTCGCGGTGATCGCCGCGGGCGAGATCGGCGACCCCGCGCAGGTGCCCGTCGTCGAGCGGTCCCGGGTCGACCACCAGCGCGGATCGAGCCCCCGGCTCGGCGAGCACCCAGCTGTTCGTCCCGTCCAGCGTCATCGGCCCGGGGTTGGGCGCGAGCACGGCGCGGACACGCGTGCTGCCCTCGATCACCTCACCCATCACGGTCCTCCCCGCCTTCCGGCAGCACCAGCTCCACCTCGTCGCCGCGGAGATGCACCTGCGGCAGTCGCGGTCGTACCGTGCGGGTCTCCGCCGCCGCGAGCACGTCGGCGGCCCGCGCGTACGGGGACAGCTCGGCCAGCGTCTCCAACGTGGGCGGCAGCAGCGCGATCTCGTCCCGCCCGGCCGCCGCGAGCGCGTCACCCGGACGCATCCAGGCGACTTGGTCCGCCTCGTCGCTCACGTCCTTGGCGTGCTGCCCGCCCGGCAGCGCCGCCACGAAGAACCTGGTGTCGTACCTGCGCGGCTCGAAGTCCGGGGTGATCCAGCGCGACCACACACCCAGCAGGTCGCTGCGAAGGACCAGGCCGCGACGCCGCAGCAGCGGAGCCAGGGCCAGCTCGTGCCGGACCAGGGCGGACCGCTCGTCCTCCCACTCCCGGCCGCTGGTGTCGGGTACGAGCGTTCCCGAGCGCGTGCCGGCCAGCAGCACCCCGGCCTCCTCGAACGTCTCCCGCACCGCCGCACAGACCAGCGCCCCGGCGAGGGCTGGGGATGCCCCCAGCCGTTCGCCCCACTCGTCCCGGCTCGGGCCCGCCCACGCGATGTCCGCTTCCCGGTCGGGCGCGTCGACCCCGCCGCCGGGAAACACGTACGCTCCGGCTGCGAACGCCATGGTGCTGACCCTGCGCAGCAGGTACACCTCGAGGCCGTCGACTCCGTCACGCAGGAGCACCACGGTCGAGGCGTCCTTCGCGCCCACGCCTGCGACGGTCCCGTCGGCGTGCGCGCGGGCGCGTCGCGCCAGCTCACCGGTGAGCAGGTGGCGCCGGAGCACGGGCAGCCGGTCAGACCTCGACGATCAGTTCGACCTCGACGGGCGCATTCAGCGGCAACGCGGCGACACCGACCGCGCTCCGCGCGTGCTGGCCCGCGTCGCCGAACACATCGCCGAGCAGCTCGCTCGCCCCGTTGACGACCTGTGGCTGCGAGGCGAAGTCCGGGGAGCTGTTGACGAACCCGACGACCTTCACGATGCGGGTCACCGCGGAGAGGTCGCCGGCGACGGACTTCACCGCGGCGAGGGCGTTGAGCACGCAGGTGCGGGCGGCCTGCTTCGCGTCGTCCGGGTCGACCTCATCACCGACGCGGCCGGTGACGGCCAGCTCTCCGTCGACGATCGGCAGCTGCCCGGAGGTGTACACGTACGACCCGCTGCGCACGGCAGGCACGTACGCGGCCACGGGCGGTGCCACCGGCGGGAGCGCGAGGCCGAGGTCGGCGAGCCGCTCGTCCGGAGTCACTGCTTCTCCCGCTTCATGTACGCCACGACGTTCTCCGGGTTCGGGCCCGGCATGACGGCCACGAGGTCCCAGCCGTCCTCGCCCCAGGTGTCCAGGATCTGCTTGGTCGCGTGCACGAGCAACGGCACGGTCGCGTACTCCCACTTGGTCATGGGCCGGACCCTACCGGTCGGCGGATCAGCTGTCGCCCGTGGTGACCGCGACCGCCTCGTCCTGGCTGTGCGGCTTGGCCCTGTGGTCGTCGACGTGCGCGAGCACCCGCCGGCCGGAGAAGAGCACGAGTACGGCGACGAACGTCGCCCCCGCGCCCATCCAGAACGGCACGTGCGGGCTGATGGACTCACCCAATATGCCGGCGAGCCACGGGCCGACCGCTCCACCGCCGAAGCGGACGAAGCTGTACGCGGCCGACGCGGTCGAACGCTCGACCGGGGCAGCGAGCATCACCGTCTGGGTGATCAGCGTGTTGTTGATGCCGAGCAACAGGCCCGACACGACGACGCCGATCACGAGAGCGAGCTTGGAGTCGGTGAGCAGCGCCATCCCGACCAGGTCGAACGCGAACAGCAGCAGCACGCAGAGCATCACGCGGATCGTGCCGAACTTCCGTTGCAACACCGGCGCGACGAACACCGACGTGATGGCGAGCCCGACGCCCCACCCGCAGAAGATGAGCCCGATCTGGATGGCCCCGTAGCCCAGCGGGAACGGCGTGTAGCCGAGCAGCGTGAAGAAGCCGAAGTTGTAGCACAGCGCGGTGAGGCCGACGGTGAGCAGTGGCCGGTGCCCCAGCGCACGGAAGGGGTCGGCGATCGAGGTGTGCTGCTTGGGCGGCGGCGTCTTGGGCAGCAAGACAACGATGGCGATGAACGCGATGGACATCAGTACCGCGACGCCGAAGAAGGGTCCGCGCCAGCTGACCTCGCCGAGCAGGCCACCGAGCAACGGGCCGGTGGAGATGCCCACGCCGAGCGCGGCCTCGTACAAGATGATGGCCCCGCCGACACCGCCGCTCGCCGAGCCGACGATGGCGGCGAGCGCGGTCGCGATGAACAGCGCGTTGCCCAGGCCCCAGCCGCCGCGGAAACCGACGATCTCGTTGATGCTGCCGGACGAGCCCGCGAGAAAGCTGAACACGATGATGAGCGCGAGCCCGCAGAGCAGGGTCTTCTTCGGGCCGATCCTGCTGGAGACGACGCCCGTGATGAGCATCGTCACACCGGTGACGAGCATGTAACTGGAGAACAGCAGCTCCACCTGGGACGGCGTGGCATCGAGCTGCTCCGCGATCGGCTTCAGGATCGGGTCGACGAGCCCGATACCCATGAACGCGATGACGCAGGCGAACGCGACCGCCCACACCGACTTCGGTTGCCGCAGGATGCTCGACCGCTCGTCGCCACCGTTCGCGGTCTCGGTGCCCTGTTCGTACATCAGTCGCTCAGGTCCTCCATCAACGTGGTCAGCATGCCGGCATAGCTGCGTAACTCGGCCCGCTCGTCCTCGCTCAGCCGGGCGAGCCGCGGCGCGAGAGCCGCCGCCATCGACTGCCGGGCCGCGACGAGCTGCGCCCGGCCCGCGTCGGTGATCTCGACGAGGACGGCACGGCCGTCGGCGGTGTCGTCGCGCCTGGCGACATAACCCGCGTGCGCCAGGCGATCGACCAGAGCGCTCATCGAGGGCTGCGCGCAACGCTCGCGCCGCGCCAGCTCCGTGATCCGTTGCGGGCCGCCGTCGCGCAGGACGGCCAGTGCCCGGGTCTGCGCCACAGAGAGCGGTACGTCGGCCACGGCACCGATCAGCCGGACGAGGCGGGCACTGGCGGCGACGAGGTCGGTAGCCAGATCGTCGGTCGGCGGCGCCTGCGTCTTCACCCGGCCAATATACATAGGCCAGCTATGTAACCGTGAAACGCTGTAGCGACGATGGCAACACGCGGTCACCAACGGTCGATGCGGTCACCGTCCGTCGTTGCCCTGACGACGGACCGTCTTACGTGTTGAGATGCTCCTTGCAAGGGCCATGCCCCACGCGCAATCGCGCGTATCCCGAGAGGACCACCATGCGGTGTCTTTCCAGACGTGCCGGCGTCGCCGCGCTCTCCGCCGCCGCGCTCACGGCACTAGCCGTTCCGGCAGGCTCGGCGGGGGCGACCACCGTCGGCGCCAATGTCGCTGTGTCCCCCGACAAGCCCTACGTCAAGGCGAACGGGCGCCCGATCACGCCGGGCGACGCCATCCGCTTCTGCGGTGACAACCTGCGCCAGCAGAACGAGCCGTCCGCGGCCGTCAACCCGAACAACACCGACATCATCGTCGCCGGGTCCAACGACTACTGCACGGTCGAGGGTGCCGGCGGCACCTGGACCGGCTTCTACCGGTCGACCGACAGCGGCGACAGCTGGCAGGGCTCGCTGCTGCCGGGCTACCCCACCGACGACTCACCGGAGGGCCAGGCAAGCCCGCTGCACCAGCTCGGCATCACCAACGCCGGCGACCCGGTGCAGGAGTGGGACCGGCACGGCCGGTTGTTCTACATGGGCAACGCGTTCAACCGGACCAAGCCGCAGAACGGGTCGGTCTGGGTGGCCACCTACGACCGGAACGCGAGCCATTACGTGCGCACCGTCATCGTGGGACGCGGCACGCCCGCGATCTCCGGGCGGTTCAACGACAAGACCTCGCTCGGGGTCGACCGGGGCGTCGACAGCCCGTACGACGGCAACGTCTACGCGGCCTGGAGCCTGTTCCAGGGCAATGGCAACAACGCGATCTACTTTGTCCGGTCGACCGACCACGGCAAGACGTTCTCGCACCCGACGAAGATCTCCGAGAGCGTCCACGACAACCAGTTCGCCGACATCGCGGTGACCAGGGACGGCACCGTCTACGTGACCTGGCGCCAGTTCGAGTCCAGGAACGGGCAGCGGGACGCGGTCGTCTACGCCAAGTCCACCGACGGTGGCAAGACGTTCACCAAGCCGCGGGTCGCGGTTCATTTCCGCTCGTTCGACGCCGCAGACACCTACGGGTCGCCGGAGGCGGCAGCAAGGGCGCACGAGGAGGCGTTCGAGAACGCGGACGGCCCGGAGGCCGAAGCCGGTGAGGAGTCGGTCGGCGCCGCCCGCGACTGCGGGTCAGGGCCGCTCGCCTGCGAGTCGGGCTTCACGTTCTTCCGCCACGACACGCAGGTACGGTCGACCGCCGACCCGTCGGCGAAGGGCGACCCGGACACCGTGTACGTCGTGTACGACGGCACCAAGCCCGGCTCGGAGGTCGCGTCGGACTCCACGTACAACACCGCGGATCCTGCACCGGACGGCAGCCTGCGGGTGAGCGTCGGCCGGATCTTCTTCACCAAGACCACCGACGGCGGCAAGACGTGGAGTGAGCCGGCGGCGATCAGCGACCCGTCCGCGGGTCATCAACTGTTCCCCGACATCAACGCCGACGGCGGCTACCTGCACGCGCTCTGGCACGACTCGCGCAACGATGCGTGCTACAGCGTGCAGAACCCGCCGGGCAACTGCTCGGCTACGGACAGCGCCGGCAAGCACACCGCGAGCCCGACCGGTGGCATGGACACCTACGGCGCCACCTCGACCGACGGCGGCGCCACCTGGTCGGTCTCCCGGCTCACCGACCAGTCGCACCAGCCGAACTACGAGATGTTCGGTGACAGGCGCGTACCGTTCCAGGGCGACTACAACTACGTCTCCTCGGTCGGCGCGTTCGCCTACAACGTCTGGAACGACAACCGCGAGGTACGGCCCGGTGACGACCCGCGGTACGACGGTGGCGAGGGGTTCGACGTCCACCAGTGCCGCGCACCGAACCCGGACGGTGACTTCGGGCCGGACACCTGCCCGAACGCCGGTGGCCTGGACCAGGACATCTTCGGGGCCGCGACCACGGGCTGAGCGGCCGGCGAGCGAGATCGGGAACGGGTCTTCGCACCCCGGTACGGAGATCCGTTCCCAGAAGGGCTGGTTCGCCGCATACCCTTCGAAGCGATGGGCGACGTGAGATCGGCGTGGGGCGAGGTACGCCTGCACGTGGTTACCGGCAAGGGCGGCACCGGCAAGACCACCGTCGCCGGCGCCCTCGCACTTGCGCTGGCGAACGGCGGGCACCGGGTGCTGCTCGTCGAGGTCGAGGGCCGGCAGGGCATCGCCCAGCTGTTCGACGCGCCGCCGCTGCCTTACGAGGAGCGCCGGATCGCCGTCGCGCGCGACGGCGGCGAGGTGTACGCGCTCGCGGTCGACCCGGAAGCGGCGCTGCTCGACTACCTGGACATGTTCTACAAGATGGGCCGCGCCGGGCGCAGCCTCGAACGGCTCGGTGTCGTGGACTTCGTCACCACGGTCGCACCCGGCCTGCGTGACGTCCTGCTCACCGGCAAGGCGGCCGAGTCCGTACGGCGGCGTAGCCGCACCGGGTACGCGTACGACTTCGTCGTGGTCGACGCCCCGCCGACCGGACGCATCGCCAGGTTCCTGAACGTCACCGCGGAGGTCGCCGGCATCGCGCGGATGGGGCCGGTGCGCACCCACGCGGACATGGTGCACGGGGTCATCCACTCCGCGCAGACAGCCGTGCACTTCGTCACGTTGCTGGAGGAGATGCCGGTACAGGAGACGACCGACGGCATCGCCGAGCTGGACAGCACGGGCATCGCCGTCGGCGCGGTGATCGTGAACATGATGCGCGAGCAGCTGCTGCGGTCCGAGGACCTCGATGCCGCCGCCCGCGACGCGGTCGACCGGGAGGCGCTCGCCGCGGGGCTCACCAAGGCCGGCATCGATGCGAGCGGGGCGACGACGCGGGCGCTGGCGAAGCAGCTCACCGACCACGCGCAGCGCGTGCAGGCCGAGCACGAGGCCCGGCGCGGGCTCGACGAGCTGCGCCGGCGGACACTGGAGCTGCCGCTCATCGCCGACGGCATCGACCTCGGTGCGCTGTTCCAGCTCGCCGAATTGCTCGAGGACCAGGTCGGCGGGGCTAGACCATGAGTGCAGCACGGGCGAGCGCAGCGGAGCTGGACGTCGACCGGCTGATCGACGACAAGGAGATCCGCATCATCGTGTGCTGCGGCTCCGGGGGCGTCGGCAAGACGACCACAGCGGCGGCGCTCGCACTGCGTGCCGCCGAACGCGGCCGTACCACTGCGGTGCTCACCATCGACCCCGCGCGGCGGCTCGCCCAGTCGATGGGGCTCGCCGAGCTGGACAACGTGCCCCGCCGGGTCGACGGCATCGACACCACTGCGGGCGGCGAGCTGTGGGCGATGATGCTCGACATGAAGCGCACCTTCGACGAGATCGTCGAGGCGCACACCGACCCGCAGCGGGCCAGCCAGATCCTCGCCAACCCCTTCTACCAGTCGCTGTCGGCCGGTTTCGCCGGCACCCAGGAGTACATGGCGATGGAGAAGCTCGGCCAGCTGCGGGCAGCCGACAACTGGGATCTCATCGTCGTCGACACTCCCCCGAGCCGCTCCGCGCTCGACTTCCTGGACGCCCCTGAACGGCTCGGCCGGTTCCTGGACGGGCGCTTCATCCGCCTGCTCGTAGGGCCGGCGAGGAGCGGCGGCCGGGCGTACATGCGGATGCTCACCGCCGGCGTCGGCATGGTCGCCGGCGTGGTGACCAAGGTGCTCGGCGCGCAACTGTTGAAGGACGCGCAGACGTTCGTGATCGCCCTGGACACCATGTTCGGCGGGTTCCGTGAACGGGCGGAGGCCACGTACCGGCTGCTGCAGGCCCGGGGCACCGCGTTCCTGGTCGTCGCCTCCCCGGAGCGGGACGCCCTGCGCGAGGCCTCCTACTTCGTCGAGCGGCTGTCCTCCGACCGGATGCCGCTGAGCGGGCTCGTGCTCAACCGGGTGCACCAGGCGAACGGCACCCGGATCGGCACCGAGCGCAGCATCGCCGCTGCCGAGCTGCTCGAGGAGAACGGGGGTTTCCCGCTCGCTGCGGCCGTCCTGCGGGTACACGCGGAGCAGGTGAAGCTGCGCGATCGCGAGCAGCACCTGCGGGACGGGTTCGTAGCGGCGCACCCGAGCGTTCCGGTCGCCCGCATCCCGGCACTGCCGGGTGACGTGCACGACCTCGAGGGGTTACGCAGCGTCGGCGACTCGGTCGCCTGAGGGCGTCAGGCGGCACCCGAGATGGCGGGCGTCGCGCCCTCCCAGTCGGACTTGGCGGCCTCGAGCACCTCGCGCCAGGATTCGACGTCGCTACGCCGGCGCAGCAGCGCGCGACGCTCGCGCTCGGTCATGCCGCCCCAGACCCCGTACTCCATCCGATGGTCGAGCGCGTAGGCCAGACATTCAGTGCGAACCGGACAGTGCCGGCATACCCGCTTGGCGACGTGCTGCTCGGATCCACGCACGAACAGCCGGTCCGGATCCCCGTCCCTGCATGCGCCTGCCCGGCTCCATGACTCGTTCCACGACATCGCGTATTGCCCCCGTCAGTCCCCCGTGACCAACCCCCCGGTTCAGCTCGTACAGCGTAGAAAGA
>JBOHBN010000382.1:0-1966 GCA_050698355.1 Streptosporangiales bacterium
CCCCGGGGCGGCACGCACGCGCTTTTCGCACCAGTACGACTCGCGCGGCGGCGCACTGGTTCCCCCGAGTTGCGACCGGCGGAGAGTACGGATGCAAACGGCGCCCGGCTCGCTCTGGGCAAGCGGAGCGGCCGGCAGCGACTATGCGCGGGTCCAGCGAGGCGTGCGGGACAGCAGCACCGCCGCGGCGACGGTGCCCGCTGTCACGCTGCGCAGGACCGTTGGCCCGAGCCGGAGCCGGGTCGCTCCGGCGTCGCTGAGGGTACCGAGCTCCTCGGGGTTCAGCCCGCCTTCTGGACCGACGACAACCACGACGTCCCCGGTCGCCGGCACCTGGATCGAGGCGGGCTCGGCGCCGCCGTCGTCGAGCACGTACGCGACACCGGCCCGCTCCAACCGTGCGGCGACGTCGGCCGTCGAGGCGGGCTCGGCGACGACCGGAACCCAGGCCCGGCGGCACTGCTTCGCGGCCTCGCGCGCGGTGCCGCGCCAGCGTTCCAGACCCTTGCCGGCCCGTTCCGGTCGCCAACGCACGACCGACCGTGCGGACTGCCAGGGCACGATCTCGTCGACCCCGACCTCGGTCATCTGCTCGATCGCCTGGTCTGCGGCCTTGGCGAGCGCCTGCACGACCACGAGGCGCGGCTCGGGCACGGGCACCTGGTCGCGGCGCAGCACGGCGCAGCTCAGCGCGTCCTTGCGCGCAGCGCGAACCTCGCAGAGCGCAAGAGCACCGCGCCCGTCGGAGAGCAGCACCTGCTCCCCCGCCGCGATGCGCCGCACCGTCGCGGCATGGCGTCCCTCGGGTCCGTCGAGCTCAACGACATCGGACGCCAGGGAACGGCCTTCGGGTACGAGGAACAGCGGCGGCGCCACCGCCTGCTACCGCCCGCTGAAGGCGCCCCGCAACCGGGAGAAGAAGCCTCCCTGCTGCTGGCCCGGTGTCACCTCGATCCGGCCCTCGTCGCCGCGTACCTCCGCGAGGTCGGCGAGCAGCTTGCGCTGCCTGTCGTCCAGCTTGGTAGGCGTCACCACGTCGACGTGGATGAGGATGTTGCCGCGATCCGACCGCCCGAAGTGGGTGATGCCGAGGCCGCGCAGCGAGACCACCTCGCCGGGCTGGGTGCCCGGTGGCACCTCCACCTCCTCGACGCCGTCGAGGGTCTCCAGCTGGACCGTCGCGCCGAGCGCAGCGGAGGTGAACGGGATCTGCACCGTGCAGAGCAGATCGTCGCCCTTGCGCGTGAACACCGGGTGCGGCTTCTCGATGATCTCGAGGAAGATGTCGCCGGGCGGGCCGCCGCCGGGGCCGACCTCACCCTCGCCGGGCAGCTGCACGTACTTGCCGTTCTCGACGCCGGCGGGCACCTCGATGGTGAGCGTCTTGCGGGTGCGTACGCGGCCGTCGCCGTCGCACTCCGGGCAGGGAGTGCGGATGACGGTGCCGAAGCCGCCGCACTGCGGGCAGGTGCGGGCAGTCTGCATCGGCCCGAGCAGTGAGCGGGCGACCTGCGTGATCGCGCCCTCGCCGCCGCAGACGTCGCAGGTGTCCGGGTGCGTGCCGGGCGCGCTGCCCTCGCCGTCGCACTGGTTGCAGACGACCGCGGTCTCGATCTCCATCTCCCGCGTCGTGCCGAACGCGGCCTCGGCGAGGTCGATGCGCAGCGGCGCCTGCGCGTTGCGGCCCGGCTGCGCGCGCGAGCGCGGCCCCCGGCCGCCCTGCGTGGCTCCGAAGATCGTCTCCATGAAGTCCGCGAACGGGAACCCTCCGAAGCCGCCGGCACCACCGCCGCCGCTCGCCGCGCCGACGAACTGCTCACCGCCGAGGTCGTAGTTGCGCCGCTTCTGCGGGTCGGAGAGCACCTCGTACGCGACGGTGATCTGCTTGAACCGGTCCTGCGTCTCCGGGTCGGGGTTGATGTCCGGGTGCAGGTCTCGCGCCAGCCGGCGATACGCCTTCTTGATC